>JAQUXD010000001.1:0-34509 GCA_028692535.1 Eubacteriales bacterium
TCCAGCGTCTGTTCCTCAACAGAGAAGCTGCGCGATTGATCAAGCGCTGCAATGATTTCGGTGCCGGCGGCGTATCGGTGGCCGTAGGAGAACTGGCCGACGGATTGTCTGTGGATCTGAATGCCGTACCCAAAAAATATGAAGGCTTGGACGGCACAGAGCTGGCCATCAGCGAATCCCAGGAGAGGATGGCCGTGGTGGTAGACCCGGCGGATCAGGAGCAATTCTGCCGTCTGGCGGCAGAGGAAAACCTGGAAGTGACGCCCATTGCCCGGGTCACCGAGGAGGCCCGTCTGGTGATGTTCTGGAACGGTCGCAGGATCGTGGACATCGATCGCGGTTTTCTGAATACCAACGGCGCGCCAAAGAAGGCGGAAGCCCGGGTGGAAGCGCCGGCGTCGTACGGGAAGGACGTGAACGATGATTTCGCCGGCAGTTTCAGGGCTCTGGTCCGGGATCTGAATGTATGCTCGAAAAAAGGGATGGTGGAACTTTTTGACGCTTCCGTTGGCGCCGGAATGGTCCTGGCGCCCCTGGGCGGCATCTCCAAGCGCACGCCGACCCAGGCCATGGTCCAAAAGGTTTTCGACCCTCTGCGGGACGTTCAGACCTGCTCGCTGATGGCTTGGGGCTATAATCCGTATATCTCTGAAAAGAATCCCTATCACGGCGCTTATCTGGCCGTGGTGGAGTCGGTGGCCAAACTGATCGCCGCAGGCGCGGATTTCAAAGAAATCTATTTGTCTTTCCAGGAATACTTCGAGAAATTGGAGAAAGAGCCGTCCCGGTGGGGCAAGCCGCTGGCATCTTTGCTGGGCGCCTTCCGAGCGCAGAAGGATCTGGATCTGGCCGCCATCGGCGGCAAGGATTCCATGAGCGGGACTTTCGAAGATATTCATGTGCCGCCTTCGCTGATCTCTTTTGCCGTTACCACAGAATCCCTGGACCGGATCCTGTCTCCTGAATTCAAAGAGGCCGGCAGAGAGGTCTATTGGATCCGCCCGCAGCTCAACGCGGAAGGGCTGCCGACTGCAGGTTCACTGAAAAAGATCTTTGCCGCGATCTCGGAATGGGGCCGTCAGGGGATCCTGAGCGCTGCGGCGACTCCGGGCTACGGCGGCGCGGCCGAAGCCGTGTATAAAATGGCCCTGGGGAATCGGTTGGGCTTTGCCTTTGAACCGGAATGTCCCGTTGCGGAATTGTTCGGCTACAGCTACGGTTCCTTCGTCTTGGAAACACATCGGCCTCCCGAAGCAGTACCGGAAGGTGTGCGTTGCACGAAGCTGGGCCGCACGCTGTCCGAGCCCACACTGATTCGGGGCAAGGAGAAGCTTTCCGTGGAGGAGCTGGCAGCTTCTTCGGAGGAAGTACTGGAAGGCATCTTTCCCTGCAAATATACTTCGGAACAGCCCAAAGCCTCTGTGGAAACCTATGCATTCAGAGCGAGCGGTCGTATAAAGCCCTCTGCGCGCGTTGCCCGGCCCAAGGTGCTGATCCCGGCATTTCCCGGCACCAACAGCGAATATGATTCGGCCAAAGCCATGGCCGCGGCCGGCGCGGATCCCCAAATCGCGGTGATCCGAAATCTGACCGCCTCCGATGTCCAGGAATCCGCGCTGCAGTTCGCCCGGCAGCTGAAGCAGGCAAATATGGTCTTTATTCCCGGAGGCTTTTCCGGCGGAGACGAGCCTGACGGCTCCGGAAAATTCATCACCGCTTTTTTCCGCCATCCGGCAGTGCAGGAGGAAACGGAGCGGCTGCTGGAAGAGCGGGACGGCCTTATGATCGGTATCTGCAACGGATTTCAGGCGCTGATCAAGCTGGGGCTGCTTCCCTGGGGAAAGATTCTGCCGATCACAGAGGAATCGCCGACCGTCACGTTCAATGCCATCGGTCGCCACAAAGCGGATATCGTACGTACCCGGATCGCCTCGGACAAGAGCCCCTGGCTGGCCGGAACCGGCGTGGGAGAGATCTACAGCGTACCCATATCCCATGGAGAGGGACGTTTCGTCTGCAGTCCCGAGCTGATGCGGCAACTGGCGGAGAACGGTCAGATCGCAGCCCAGTACGTGGACGAAAGCGGAGCGCCTACTATGGCGTTGCCTTTCAATCCCAACGGTTCGGCTTATGCCGTGGAGGCGATCACTTCACCTGACGGCAGGGTGCTGGGTAAAATGGGGCACTTCGAACGCAGCGGCAACGGCGTGTTCATCAACGTGCCGGGCCGTTACGACATGAAGCTGTTCGAGTCGGCGGTGGCATATTTTAAATAAGGACTTCGCTTTTTCGGACATCCAAAAAGCGCTCCGGCCGATCGGGCCGGAGCGCTTTTGTTCTGAGCAGATGCTTAGAGTTTCTTCGTTTCTTTATTTGCAGGAGCTGTCGGCTCGGCCGCCGGTTTGGGCTTGGCCGGTTTTTTGATTTTAAGATTACCTTCGAATACGGCATCGTCGCTCATGATGAGCCTTGCAGCCTGCAGCTCCCCTTCGACTTTGCCCTCGCCGGCGATCTCTACAGTGCTTTTACACCGGATGCTGCCTTGCGCAACCCCTGCAACGATCAGGTTTTCGGTAGTGATATCTCCTGTATATTGAGCTTTTTCCGTGAATGTGACGTTGCTGGTGGATTTAATGTTTCCTTGTATGCTGCCGTGGATCAGCATTGGTTCATTCGACTGGAAATCGCCCTGAAACAATACGCCTTCTGCTAAAACGGTATTGGCTTTGTCCGGCTCTGTTTCGGGGCTTTTTTGAGTGACCGGCTCCGCGGGTTCCGCTTTCTTTTTGAGTATCATGTGGGTGGTTCCTTTCTGGTGAAATAACGTTTAGAGAGATAATTCTCCAAGCTTTTCCTCTATCAGGATCTTACGGTCTTCCAAAAGAAGAATTTCGCTGTACTTATCATACAACAAACTGCCGAAATTTGAAATGAATTTTGCACTTTTCGGATCGGTCGTCAGCTCAGTAATAGCCAGAAGCATCTCTTGATCCGCGCCGTAGACGGCTTCGATCATCTCCAGTGCAGACTCCAGTCCGGACGAAACGGCTTGACCTTTGGCCCGAAGGGCGCCGGATAATTCGTTGAATCGGATACGCATGACATCAAAGGACGCTTCCGGTGTGTCGCCGCCTTCCATCAGGACACTTTTCTTCAACGAGTGGAGCAGCGCTTCGACGGCCTTGAACCGGTCTTTTTTTTCTTTGGAAAGATTGTGGGCGGAAGCCGCGCTTTGCAGCGATTCCTGTTGATGCAGGATTTTTCTGTCCAGAGCCTTTGCGATATCCGAACCGCTTTCCGCTTCCTGGCGCACCTGTTTCAGGATCGGCAGGGCCAGATTTAGAATTTCCCGATCTTCTGCGATCATCCGAATCTCTTCCAATGTGCGGTCCAAAAGCATGTGGACTACTGCGATCCTTTCGTCGAACCGGGCTGCCTTCATCTGACGGATCAGATCTTCGTTCAAATCCTCTTTTCTGAAATCTCGGTCGGCATACAGCTTGCGGTATTTATTGAACAATTCATAATAGAGCGTAAACGCCCGGGCAACCCTCTCGTTCCGGATATACTGGCTCACCAGATTGTCTTCCACCGGCAATTGCTCTTCTTCCATCAGATACAGGATCTGGGACAGGTCTTCCCAGCCTCTGGCCGTTACGTAGGATTTTTCCCCGGCATCGATCTCCACGCTGTAGAAGTCTTCCCGATTGGCGTCCAGATAGCCGGTGACAGACCGATGTATGTGATTGGCCGAAGCGTAGTGACGCCAGGCGTCGTAATCTGAATCCACTTCGATCACCTTGAGCCGGTCCAGCGTGACGATATCCAGGTTTCTGGCGGAGCGATTGTATTCCGGCGGGTTTCCTGCGGTAACTACGACCCAGCCGTCCGGCACCTTGTGTTCGCCAAAACGCTTATACTGCAGAAACTGGAGCATGGAGGGCATCAGCGTTTCCGAGATACAGTTGATTTCGTCCAGAAACAAGATCCCTTCCCGGATGCCGCTTTCCTCGATGGTCTGATGGATGGATCCGATGATTTCACTCATGGAATATCGGCAGACTGTGTACTCCCGGTTGTCGAAGGTTTTCTTCTCGAGAATGGGCAATCCCAGAGCGCTCTGGCGCGTGTGGTGCGTCATGGAGTATGACACGATGGCGATACCCATTTCCTGGGCGATCTGTTCCATGATGGCACTTTTGCCGATGCCTGGCGGTCCGATCAGAAAGATTGGTCTCTGACTGGCCACGGGGATCCGGTATTCTCCGTAATCGTCCTTTTTTAAGTAGATTTGAACCGTATTTCGGATTTGCTGTTTGACGTCGTTGATGAACATGGATGCACACTCCTGTATTTCGGTCTGTTATTCGAATTCCACTTTCGTCGCCCAGGCAGGGGCCTCGGACGCGTTATTGTTTCCTTTGACAAAGGCGAAGACGGCTTCGCAGGGCGGCGCCCAATCCGGGTATGTTCCGAATCCGTCAGTGAAGTAGATGAGTCCTCTCAGATTTCGAAGTACGCCCAGACGAATTTGATCTTCCACCCATTGAAACACCGGCCGAAAATCCGTATCGCCGAATCCTGTCAGCTTTTCATTTGCCAGGTAGTCTTCCATGTCCCGGTCTCCGGTGATCAGCCGGCAGGAGCGAATCCTGTCGTCTGCCTGGATCAGATAAAGACGGGTCTTTTGGGTAATGCTCCGGGCATTCTTGATTATATCATAAGTCCGGGTCAGAAAGGCGCGGATCGGTTCTCCTTTGCAGGAGCCCGAGGTGTCCAGGGCGATGACGAATTCCCGGATTTTTTCGTTCTCGCGGTATTCCAGAGGTTCTACCAGCGGCATGTTGCCGTAGAGTGACATGCCGTAGGTGTACAAGCCGAAATCGTATGCATCGGGATCTTCACGCAATTCTTCGTCGGTGACGGCGAAGCGCTTTAAAAAGGCGTCGTAGCGGTTTTTCTGATGCTGATTGCATTCCGGCATCTGTTGGATCAAGGCGACGGGCAGTGTTTCCAGGCTGCCACGTGTCTTTTCTATTTCCATGCGCAGGATCCGGCTCCATTCTTTCCGCAGCTCGGCCTGACGACTGCCTTTCCCTTCGGACCCCAGGTCATTCCGGTCTTCCTCGTCGATCCCCTGCCACAACCCGTGATCATCCCGGAAAAACCAGGCCGCCGGACCGGCAAGCTCCGAGGCGGCGATTCCGGCGTCCCGGTATCGCGCATAAAGAAATTCTGCAGTGAGCGCGGGCATTTCCTGCGCAAGACCCGAAAGCATGGAGGCTCTGCGCCCGGCTTCGGGTCCGGTATCCGCGGGAAGCGGCAGTTCCCTCAGAATGCCTTCCACCTCCAGGTCCGCACAGAAATTCCAAAGGCTTTCTTCTTTGCCGAAGGCCCGGAAAGGGTGTCCCAGCAGGCAGTGCAGCACCGTGTGCAGATAAGCTCGCTGAAGACTGACGGGATCCTTTCGATAACAGCGGATGATCCGGTCCGGATCAAAATAAAGGGTATCGCAGTCCGTGGCCATGCCGTTGGTCTGCGGGCGGCAAGTCAAAGTGAGGCGCCGGAATGCCATACTCAGGTATTTCAACGTTACAGTCAGTTCATCCCGGGCAAGTCCGAGGATGTCCAGAGCCACTTCACATTTCATGTCATCTTTGCGGATCGTCATGGGCCTTTCCTTCATTAAAGCGTAAGATCGTCGTAACGAGGCGTAGTCTGCTGCTGTCTGTTCCGGATGAGCCAGGCAATACAGCGGGCATCGCCTTTCCTGTTGACTGCGTCAAACAAGGCGTTTGCCTGTTCGCGCCGCAGGAGTTCCCGGGCAGAGAGCAATTCCAGCAACATCCATCGATGGTCGTCTTCCACAGATTCCACGCTCTCGACTGCGTGCCTTCCCAGCCACGACAGATAACGTTCTTCGGCGGCACGGGTCAAATCCCGGGGATACAGCAGCCGATACAGGGAGACTTTCGTTTTGTCTTCTTTTGAGACCATCGTCGGAAAGAGGTTGTCGTATGCCTCCAGGTTCAGTTGTCCGTCGGGAGACCACAGCTCCATCAGGGCGTCCAGATAGCTTCTTTGCTCGGCCCTTGAGGCCATCCATAGGATGTACTGCGTCTTTGCTGAATCGACAGCTCGAAAAGAGATAAAATGTCCTTTGAAGCGGATACTGTCCGCCCAGTGCCCCGATTTCTTGTCCGGATCGTACAGCGCCCGGCCCAGCATCGGCGCACGCAGTGTCTCTGCTGCCAGGAGACCTCTGCAGCCCCAGAACGCGCCTTCTCCCAGTCGAACCAATTCCCGGGGCAGGCGGACAACACCGTCTTCGCCCTTTGCTCCTTCTCCGCTGCCGAAGCTCCAGGAAAAAGCATAGTCGCCGATTTCCCGCAGAGCATCCGGAAACGCAGGCATGTGCAGAAGGCTGCAGTCCGCAAAGGCGAAGGCGCCGATGGACTGCAATCGGGGTCCCCAAAGGACCTCTTGCAGGGACGGGCAGGCAAAAAATGCTCGATTGCCGATGTGTTCCACACTGTCGGGAAAAACAACTGCCCGAAGGGAGGGGTTCCGCAGAAACGCTTCGTCAGCGATGTGCCGAATCCCTGCGGGAAGGACCAGGTGGGTTTCCCGGCCGGTATAGGTGATGAGGCGATCTTCTTCGATCACGTAATGTCCGCTGTGATCGCCGGTGCGGGCACAGGATGATCCTTTCATGGGCACCTCTTTGGGAGCAGTCAGTGCTGGAGTAGAAACAGAGCACTCGAAACCGAGTGCTCTGATGTTTGCATGATAACGGAACGCTCTTTCAAAGCTTTCGAACGCAAGGTTGCTTTCGCATCCCTACATATTGTCGAATACGCTTTCGTCGATGGTTCTTTCCGATGTGCTTTGGATCTCGCCGCGTACGGCAGCCCCGGTCTCCATACCCACTGTGAAGGATCGGATATTCCCGGCTACCAGGGATTCGCTGCGGAGGGTCACCACTTCTTCGATGATCAGGTTGCCCTTGCATTTCCCGTTGAAGTCGATATTCTGTCCGGACACATCGCCGATGATTACCGATTCGGTGTTCGCCTTGATATCTCCTTTGGCAAGAATATCTCCCTTGATCCGACCGCCCACCAGGATAATGTCCTGGCCGGACACGTTGCCTACAACGGTGCCGGTGATGCGTATATCGTTGTCAGACGAAAGATTTCCGTTGATCCTGCCGTCTAACACGATGCTGTTTTCCGCGCTGATCGAGCCGGTGATCTGAGTCGTGGGACTAATATAGGTTTCACTTTTTTGTGAAGCCGCGATGGATCTGTCGTCTTTCACTGGGGAATCCTCCTTCAATTGTTCAGCATGAATGTATCAATTTGTTTCAACACACAATCAATTTATCATTTCAAAGGGGTTAATGCAAGTATTTTAAGAGAAATGAGATGATCCGGGAGGCGCGCCGGAGGATAATAGTCGAAAGCCTGGTTGTTCAGATTTTTAGTTGTCATCTTTCCTAATAAATGGGATAATAAAATATGCTTGTGCAAAACAAGGGAGACATATGAAATACGAATTCGGTTACGCGGTCTGTTCGCTGGCGTTCCTTACCGTCGTCGCAGTCCATTATTTTCAAAAGAAAAGTTACCCCAGTCTTCAGAATCACATTTACGGCAAGGTGATGCTCCTGGCGCTGGCGGACCTGATCTTGGATATCGTCGGTTCCTGGACGATCATGCATGCCCAAACGCTGCCTCCCTGGATCAATTATGCCATTAATACGCCTTTTTATATCATCCAGACTATCCTGCCGGTCGCGTTGTTCATGTACGTGCTGGCCGTTGCCGAAGAACTCCGCGCCCGGAAGCGTCTTTTGATGGGCGCAATACTGTTGCCTGCGGCGATCGGTGTGTTGGCGCTTCTGAGCAATTACGCAACACGCTGGATTTTTTATGCGGATCCGGGCCAGACTTATACAAGAGGACCTTATTTTTATTGGCTCTATGGAAGCGTTGCTTTTTATCTGATTCTAACGCTGCTGGCGCTGTTGCATTATCGAAAAAACTTCATTAAGGTGCAATTTACTACTATACTGCTGTTTTTGATCTTTGTGGCTGCAGGCGTGTATATACAATATCTGTTCCCGGAGTATCTGCTCAGCAGCATGGTGATCGCGCTGGCCATTACCATGATGTTCTTCGCCATGCAGATCCCCGAAGATATGCTGGATGCGGTGACCGGCGTTTTTAACCACGCGGCGTTGATGCGATACATCGACAGCGGTGTCCGGCACAGGAGAAAAATGCTGGGGTTTGCCGTGAGCATCGAAGGTTTGCTGCACCAAGGCCAGCATCTTTCTCTGAGCGCCATGAACGAGGCGGTGAAGCAAATGGCCGATTATCTGGAGCGGCTGTGTCCGAAGGGCTGGGTCTTTCGCATGAGCGCTTCGGTATACGTGATGCTTACGGAAGACGCAGCGTGTTACGAAAAAGCCGCTGAGGAACTCAAAGAGACCGAGCTGTTTCATTATGAAACTGCGGGATCCATCATGAGGCTTCCGCTGGCGGTATGCGCATTTTCCGAGGGTGGATTGGTCACCTCGTCTACGAATTTTACCCGGCTCGTGGAAACGGCCTTTCAGAAGGCGAAAGCTTTGGGGCAAAAGGGCCTGATCCAAATCGATCCGGAGACCATAGCCGATTTGAATCGTTACGCCGCCGTGGAAACGGCCATAACAAAAGCCCTGCGTCAGGATGACTTCGAGCTGCGCTTCCAGCCGATCTACTCGCTGGGAAAAGAACGGTTTGTTTCCGCGGAAGCTCTGATTCGTCTCAGCGACCCGGGTCTGGGAGACATCCCCGCCCAAGAGATCGTTTCCATTGCGGAAGCCAACGGGACCATTGTTCAGATCGACCGACAGGTATTGAGACGCGCCTGCCGGTTCATCCGGGAGCACGGACCCCTCGGACGATACGGTTTGGATATGATCACAGTGAACGTTTCCACCGTGGATCTGCTGCAGGATGATCTGTACGAGAGCATTATCAGCATCATTTTGGATGAAGGCATTCCTTTCGATGCCATTGGCTTGGAGATCACCGAAACGGTGTCTGCTGCTTTCAGCGATGACCTGATCGTACGGCTGCAGTCTTTCGCGCAGAAAGGCATCCGCCTGTTGCTGGACGATTTCGGCGCCGGTTATTCCAATCTGTACAGAATCGCGAATCTGCCGCTCTACGCCGTCAAAATGGATCACAGCATGTTTTCCGCTTATGAATCCGGGACCCAGAGCGCGGTACTGTTCGAGGAGATGATCCACCTGTGCAAACAGCTGGGATTCCTGGTGATCGTGGAAGGGATCAACCGGCCTGCGCAGATCGATGAGCTCCGACGGCTGGGTGTAGACCGGATCCAGGGCTTTCATTACTCCAAACCGCTTCCGGCCCGAGAGTTTTTGGGGCTGTTTCAGTAGAAAGGTGCAACCTTGCTTGTAGTCCTCTTCGCTTTATGGCTGATATTCAACGGACGGGTGACGCCGGAGATCTTTGTCTTCGGGCTTCTTTTTGCGAGCCTGCTTCTGGGCTTTGCCTGCCGCTACATGGACTACAGTATCGAAAAAGAGCGCCGCGTCCTCTCTCTCGCCTTGCAAGTGGTTTTATATGTGGGCGCGCTGATTGCAGAGATCTGGAAAGCAAACCTGGCTACCATTCCCTATATTTTTGATAAAATACGAAAACCCGCGCCCCGGATCATTCGTTTCCGGACGGCACTACGCACGGAAACAGCCCGGGCGGTCCTGGCCAATTCCATTACTTTAACGCCCGGAACCATTACAGTTTCTCTGGATAAGGAAGTGTTTACGGTCCATTGCCTGGATGCATCGCTGGCCAAGGATATCGAAGCCTCCCGGCTGGTTCGGCGCCTTCGGCGGATGGAGGAGGTGAGCGGGCGATGACATTTGTCCACACAGGCCTGCAAAAGGCTTTTGAACTGATGCTTACCGGCGCGCTTTTCCTGCTTGCGATTCTGCTGTTATTTTGTATTCTGCGCACCATCCGGGGACCCCGGATCGCAGATCGGATCTTATCGGTCAACATGGGTGGCACCATGACGATCACCGCTATCACGATCATGGCGGTGCGCCTGAACGAAGCGTACTTGGTGGATATCAGCCTGCTCTACGCTATGATCAGTTTTCTGGCAGTCGTGATCCTGTCCCGGATCTATCGGGGCGTGTATCTGGCCCATAAGGACGCCGCCCGTCACGCGGAAGCGGATACTGCTTGCCGCAAAGAGAGGAGGGGGCCGGATGCTTCTTGAGATTCTGCAATTTGCAGCGGGAACTTTATTTTTCCTGTCCGGTCTGATCATCTTTGTGATAGAGATTTACGGAAATTACCGATTCACCTATGTGCTCAACCGGATGCATGCCGCATCCATCGGGGACAGTCTGGGCATCGTATTGTGTCTGATCGGACTGATGATTTTCAGTGGATTTACATTTGTGACACTAAAATTGGCGGCTGTGACGGTCTTTCTTTGGTTTTCCACACCGGTCTGCAGCCATTTGGTAGCCAAACTGGAAACCGAGACCAATGACGAACTGGAACGGGAATGCGAGGTGGATCGGGAATGCAGGGGTTGATCGCGATATTATTGGCGTTGCTCGTACTGGCTGCGCTTGCCGTTTCGGCGTCTCGGAAGCTGCTGCCGGCAGTCATTATTTTCATGTCTTACAGTTTGGTGATGTCCATGGTGTGGATGTTGCTGCAAGCGCCGGATCTGGCCATCACAGAAGCCGCCGTAGGCGCCGGCATCACTTCGGTCCTTCTCTTTATCGCTTTAAAGCGTATCGGTGAATTGGAGCGAGATCTGGAAGAATCCGAAGAAGAGATCCATTTATCCTCAGCGCGCGGCAAGCAGGAAGATCAGAGCGATGTATAAAGGAACCCGGATCCAAACATTATATAATCTTCTGAGTATCGTATTCACCATACTCTTGATCGGCATACTCCTTTACACCGTATCGGAATTGCCGGTCATGGGGGATGCGCTTCATCCGGCCAACAATGAAGTGGCTGCCCATTATCTGGTCCACGGCGCCCGGGAGACGGGTGCGCTCAACGCAGTGACTGCCATGATCCTGGATTACCGCGCTTTTGATACGCTTGGCGAGCTGTGCGTACTCTTCGTGTCGGCTTGTTCGGTCTATATATTGTTGCGTGTGGATGCCGGTCGAAAAGAAGAAGAGGTGGAAGCCCTCGATCGGCGCTACGAACCCTGGAACGACGCGATACTGAGCAAGGCATTCTTATTCCTGGTGCCGGCTGTATTTCTCTTCGGGATCTATATTACCCTTACAGGACACCTTTCGCCCGGCGGCGGCTTTTCCGGCGGCGCCATTATCGGAGCAGGTCTGCTGCTGTATCTGAATGCTTTCGGACTGGAAAAAACGGAGCGTTTTATGAATCGGATCCGGTACAGACGACTGAATTGCGGCGCGCTGGGTTTCTATTTCCTGGCGAAAGGGTATTCGTTTTTTGTGGGGGCGAATGACATCAAAAGCGTGATTTCCGTCTCGGATCAGGGGAATATCCTGTCTGCAGGACTCATCATGCCGCTGAATGTCTGCGTTGCCATCGTTGTATCCACCACGGTCTATGCCGTGTATCTGATGTTCCGGAAGGGAGGATTCAATATATGAACAATTATATTGTAACGAATCTTCCCGAGGTGGCGGCCATCATATTGTTCGGCATCGGTTTTTCAAACCTGCTGCTGGCCAGGAATCTGATTAAAAAAATCATCGGTCTGAATATCATGGATACCGCGATTTATTTATTCTTGGCGGCAAAGGGGTATGTAGACAATGCCGTTGCTCCCATCGTGCCGCCCGGAGCAGTCGATCCGGACCTTTATGTGAACCCGGTCCCCAGCGGGCTGGTTCTCACGGGCATCGTGGTGTCCGTTTCGGTCACTGCCGTATTGCTTGCGCTCACGGTCCGGCTGTACGAAGAATTCAACACCCTGGATATTGATGAGATCGTTCATCAGCTCAGGGTCAAAGATAAGGAGGCGATACGATGAGCCTGCTTTACAATGTTCCGGCTTTTTCCATCCTCCTTCCGATGCTGGCAGGCGTGATCTGCCTCGTGTTGCCGGCCCGGGCCTCACGCCGCCTGACCAACGCAGTGATCATCGTGCTGGCTCTGTTGTCCTTCCTTTTGCTGAACAGCTTTTTGGACGGCGCGCCCACATTTACGTACCGCATGGGCCATTACGGTGCGCCCGTCGGCAACGAAATACGGGCAGGAGAGCTGGAATCGGCTATGGCGATGATGTTTTTGGTCGTGATGATGCTGTCGCTCATGGGCGGGCGGAACCATCTGCGCAGTGATATCGGACGTTCCAAGGTCAATCTGTATTACATTTCTGTACTGTTTCTGCTCAGTTCCATGCTGGCGCTTACGTATACCAACGACCTTTTTACCGCTTACGTGTTCGTGGAGATCAACACGGTCACCGCATGCGGGATCATCATCAGCAAAGAAGACGGCTATACCCTGGCGGCTTCCATGCGCTATTTGATCATGAGTCTGCTGGGCTCCGGCCTGTTTTTGATCGGCATTTGTCTTGTGTACGGCCTTACGGGCCACTTGCTGATGCCCAACATCCAGGAAGCAGTGAACCAGCTGGTCCGGAACGGACATTTCCAGGCGCCGCTGCAGGTGACTATTGCCCTTTTTGCCGTAGGTCTGGCCCTGAAGAGTGCCCTGTGGCCATTCCATTCCTGGCTGCCCGACGCCCACAGCAGCGCTTCCGCGGCTTCCAGCGCGATCCTCTCGGGCCTGGTGCTCAAATCTTTCATCTTTCTGATGATCAAGATTTTTTTTCGTACCGTGGGGCCCGATGTAATGACCGGTCATGCGATCCTGAATCTGCTTCTGGTCTTTGGCATTCTGGGGATGCTGCTTGGTTCTGTCAATGCGCTGTTCGAAAAGGATATCAAACGCATGCTGGCTTTTTCCAGCGTCAGCCAGATCGGCTATATTTTCTGTGGGATCGGACTTGGGACCATTGCCGGAGTCTCGGCAGCCCTGGTACAGGTGGTCGTCCACGCTGTGACGAAGGCGATGCTGTTCATCGCTGCCGGGGGTCTGATGGATGCTTCCGACGGAAAGAAGGATTTCAATGCCCTTCAAGGTTCAGGAAAGCGTGATGTCGTTGCCGGGGCGGCGTTTGTCGTGGGTACGATGTCCATGATCGGTCTGCCGTTTTTTGCCGGATTCATCACAAAACTGACCCTGGTGACCGCTGCGGCGGGAGCCCACGACTGGAGGGCATACCTATCCCTTACTGCAATCGTTTTGTCCACCATTCTGACAGCGATCTATTATATCCGGATCTTATCCTTGATCTTTGGCAAAAACGGATCCGAAGATCAGGATGGGGAAGTCCGGAGCCGGCGGTTCCTGTCCGCTCATTTCCGCAGACATCTGAGCATGGATACAGAATACATCCTGGCCATCCTGGCGTTTATCGGCATCAACCTCTGGATCGGGCTCCGGTCCGATGTGCTGGTGGATATCATCAATGTCGGTCTGTCCACGTTCCAATAAAGACACGCTGCAAGCCTGAAGGGAACAAAAAATGCAAGAAGCTCCATTTGTACTTCTGACACTCACAGAGTCATTGACGCTCGCCTTTCGGGCGGACATCCTGGGGTCGGCTTTTCTGACGCTGGCGCTGTTGATGTGGATCGCTGTGGGGATTTACGCGCTGCGGTACAAAGATCACCAGGAAAACAACGGACGTTTTTTTGCCTTTTATATTCTGACATTGGTCATGCTTTTAGGTTTATCGTTCGCAGCAAACTATATGACGATGTATCTGTTTTTCGAGATGATGACGCTCTGTTCGGTCCCGCTGGTGCTGCACAACGGCTCAGCGAAAGCCAATTCCGCCGCAAAAAAATACTTGTTCTACTCTATTTTCGGTGCGACACTGGGACTTATAGGACTCTTTTTCATCCATGCGTACTCGGTTTCTTCGGATTTTCTGCCCGGTGGCGTGCTGGATGCGGCAAAGATCGCCGGCAATGAAGAACTGCTGCGTACAGTGGCTTTTTTCGCAGTGATGGGCTTTGGCGCCAAAGCCGGACTCTTCCCGCTTCACGCCTGGTTGCCGGCTGCCCATCCTGTGGCGCCCTCGCCGGCCAGCGCCGTCCTGTCGGGGGTTATTACGAAAGCCGGCGTCTTCTGTATCATCCGGGTGATCTATTTTCAGTTTGGCGCAGATTTCTTGCGGGACACGTGGGTACAGCGGTCCTGGATCGCCGTGGCGTTGCTGACAATCCTGATGGGTTCGCTGATGGCGTTTCGGGAAAAACAACTGAAAACCCGGCTGGCGTATTCCACCGTGAGTCAAGTCTCTTATGTCTTGCTGGGTCTCTTTTTTCTGAACGAAGCTGCTTTTGCCGGCGCTTTGCTTCATGTGCTGTATCACAGCGTTTTAAAAGACGGACTGTTTCTTTCCGCCGGAAACATCTTGTACCAGACCCGCCTGGAATATGTGGGAGATTTGAAAGGTCTGGGTCGGCAGATGCCTCTGACGCTGAGTTGCTTTGCGATATTTTCCCTGGGTTTGACGGGCATACCGCCTTTTGCGGGCTTTTTGAGCAAATGGGAGCTGGCCACAGGTGCTCTGAGTTCAGGGCTTCTGCCCTACGCGTGGCTTGCGCCTGCTGTCCTGCTGATCAGTGCCATGCTGACGGCCGGGTATCTTTTTCCCATCGTCATCCACGGATTTTTTCCTGGGCGGGCGTATCGCAGTGAAGGGCCAGACACCGGCGAGGCCCCGGTCGCAATGGTAGGCGTGGTGGGCGTGCTGGCTGCGGCCACAGTTGTTCTGGGACTTTTCGGCGGCCCCATACTGAAGTTCTTCCTCGATCTGGCCGGGACGGTACTTTTATGAAGAGCGGTGAACGATGATGTCCGGATACTGGATTCCCATTGCGATATTCCTTCCCATACTCGGTGGTGTTCTGATCCCTCTGATCGGGTTTTCTCGTGCAAAGACCAGAGAAATCTACGTGATGTCCGTCGTTCTGGCCACCAGTTTCCTGTCCGCCGGCTTGATGGTCGCGCCGCCGGAGGGCGCCGTTTCCGTGGTGAGCATCACACGAACCATCGACATCGCATTTTATGTGGATGGATTGGGCACGGTGTTCGGCGTTCTTGTGACGTTTCTGTGGCCCTTGGCTACGCTGTATGCTTTTGAATACATGGCCCACGAGCATCGCAGGAACACGTTTTTCGCTTATTACACAATGACCTATGGACTGACCCTGGGAATTGCTTTTTCCGCCAATTTGATCACGATGTATCTCTTCTGCGAGTTGCTCACTCTGGTCACGCTGCCCCTAATCACACATACGCGTACAAAGGCAGCTTATGTGGCAGGCGTTAAGTATCTGATCTATTTTGTAGCCGGCGCCACGGCTGCCTTTGTGGGAATCATTCTGTTTTTTGTGAACGGCGGAGGATTGGATTTCGTTCCCGGCGGGCTGTCTGCCGGCACTGCGGACATAGCCCCCGGCATCCTGGGCGCCTCGTTCCTTCTGATGTTTTTCGGCTTCGGCGCCAAGGCCGCCATTTTCCCGGTCCAGGACTGGCTGCCTTCCGCCGGCGTGGCGCCCACGCCGGTCACGGCTCTTCTCCATGCGGTGGCTGTGGTCAAATCCGGCGTCTTTGCCATTGCCCGGCTTACGTATTACAGCTTCGGCGCTGCACTGCTGGAGGGGACGCTGGTTCAGAAGATCGCTTTGTCCTTTGCCATATTCACCATACTATACGGTGCGATCATGGCCTGGAAAGAAGTACATTTTAAAAGACGGCTGGCCTATTCCACCATTTCCAATCTCTCTTATATGATCTTTGGCATCTTGCTCCTGACGCCGGCCGGATTGGTGGCCGGCCTGCTGCACATGTTGTTCCACGGAATCATGAAGATCGCCCTGTTTTTTGTGGCCGGCGCCGTAGCCTGTCAGAGCGGTCTGCACAACGTGACGGATCTTCGGGGCTACGGCCGTCGAATGCCCCGGACCTTTGCAGTCTTTACGATGGCATCACTGTCCCTCATGGGAGTCGCACCCCTTTGCGGTTTTATGAGCAAGTGGTATCTTGCTCAGGCTGCGGTAGCCCGGGGCGGGATGTATGCCTATCTTGGATTGGTCGCGATTCTGATCGCGGCTGTGTTTACGGCCATTTATCTGCTGACCATCGTGCTGCGGGCGTATTTCCCTCCCAAGGGATATGAACCTGCGGGACAGACCGAAGCAAAAGATCCCGGTCTTTATATGCAGATCCCCTTGGGCCTATTCGCCCTGGCTGTGGTCCTGCTGGGCTTGTTTGCCTGGCCGGTGGCCGAGTGGATCCGCAGTGCCGTAGCCGGTACATTTTTGTAAAATTTCTTCAGGAAAGGAGGGATCGCCGATGCAATATGGACTCTGGGGCCCGATGCCGTCATTTTCGGACGGACAATTCCAGCTGCTCTACGGACTTATCGCTACGATCATGTGGATCTGCGCGCTGTTGTTTTCGAAAGAATATATGCATCGCCGACTTCATGGGGGGCGCTATTACGTCTTTATGGGCATTACGTATCTGGCTACCATGGGAGTGTTTTTATCTGCCGATCTCCTGACGCTGTTCGTATTCTTTGAGATCATGTCCTTTTCCTCTTATGTGCTGGTGGTCCAGGAGGAAACGCCGGAGGCCCTGGAGGCCGCCGGTCTTTACCTGGCTGTCTCCGTGGCCGGAGGCATGGCTCTGCTCATGGGGCTGTTTTTGCTCCAGGACACACTGGGAACGCTGGAATGGACCCGGTGGGCCGAAGCGGCGGCCTCTCTGCCGGACAAAAGCAGACTTTATGTGGCCGGCGGCTTTGCCGCAGTCGGGTTTGGCGCCAAAGCCGGTCTGTTTCCGCTGCACATTTGGCTGCCGAAAGCCCACCCTGTGGCGCCTGCGCCTGCATCGGCCCTGCTGTCCGGAATATTGACAAAGGCCGGAGTCTTCGGCTTGATCATTTTGTCGGTCTTCCTTTTTGAGGGCGATAACGCCTGGGGAACCGTGTTGTTGATCCTGGGCTTGATCACAATGCTTCTGGGGGCCGTGCTGGCCTTGTTCTCCGTGGATCTGAAGCGCACGCTGGCTTGTTCCTCCGTGTCTCAGATTGGATTCATTACGCTGGGTCTTGCCATGGTCTGCATTCTGGGCACCCACAACGCTATCGCTGCCCGGGGGGTGATCCTCCACATGGTGAATCATTCGTCTATCAAGCTGCTGCTCTTTCTCTGCGCCGGAGTCATCTACCTGAAAACCCACCATCTGGGATTGAATGAGATCCGGGGCTTCGGACGGAAAAAGCCGCTGCTGGGCCTTTTTTTCCTGACGGGAGCCGCTTCCATCGCCGGCCTGCCTCTGACCAGCGGATATGTGAGCAAGACACTGCTGCACGAAGCGATCGCAGAACACCTGGCGGCCGGGATCTTTCCGGAAGGGGCCGAAGTATTATTTTCCGCGGCCGAGTGGATCTTTCTCCTTACCGGCGGCTTGACGGTTGCTTATATGGCAAAACTGTTTGTCTGTATTTTTCTTGAGAAAAATGCGGATCAGGAGCGTCAGGCCGTCTATGAACAAGCTGATTCGCAGTTTGCCCGGCCTGCGAGTTTGCTCGCTCTGATTGTGCCGGCGATTTTTCTGGCAGCGGCCGGGGTGGCTCCCTACCGGATCCTGAATGTTCTTGCTGACGGGGTCCAGAGCTTTGTGTCCCTTCACCCGCTTGAACATTCTCTGCATTATTACACTGCCGTCAATCTGTCCGGCGCCTTGATTTCGATCGGTATGGGATCGGTGATCTACGGTTTGATCGTTCGGAAGTTCCTGATGAAATCCAACGCTGCCGGCCAGAAAATGTACGCAGATCGCTGGCCGCCGGCCTTGGATCTGGAGCGTCTTGTTTTTCGGCCTTTGGTCCGGGGGATCACCTGGGTCGGCGTCGTTTTTATAGGAATCGTCTTTGCCCGGTCTGTGGATCTGCTCATCGCCAGCATGGAAAACGATCTCTTCCGGCAGATCCACTCCGACGAAGAGCGTTTTTCTCCGCTGGAATGGATGCGAAATCATCCCATGGCGGATTTCTGGAGACGCACCCAGGAGACGTATGCGGCGTTTTCGCAGAGTCTTTCCTTCGGTCTGTTGGCTACGGTAATCGGCCTTTGCGCCGTGCTGATCTATCTGCTATAATAGGTGCATTATGTTTGGTATTTTTTCCGGAACGATTGTCAATGCCCTGCTGGTGATCGTGGGGACGGCTGCAGGATTGATCTTTAAAACGGATCGGCTGCAATCCATCGGGGAACGCATTTTTCAGGTGTTCGCCCTTTTTGTCCTGGCCATGGGCGTCAACGGCGCTTCGGATCTGTCCCGGCCGGTGTTCATCCTGCTTTCTGTTACCGGCGGCGTAGCGCTGGGCGAGATCATCGATTTGGACGAAAAATTCAATCGTCTGGGCAGAAGCCTGCAAAAACGGTTTGCACGGTCCGACGACAGTCATTTTGCCACGGGTTTTATCCAGGCCTCTCTTCTCTTCTGCGTGGGATCCATGACCGTGGTAGGAGCCCTTCAGTCCGGCATGGACGGCAATCACAGCGTGCTCTACGCCAAGAGCCTGATCGATGGCGTGTCCGCCGCTACGCTGGCCATGGGCTTTGGGATCGGCGTGGGATTTTCCGCCATTTCCGTGCTGATCTACGAGGGGTTGCTGACCCTTGCTGCCGGCGCCATCGCACCCGTCATGAGCGCGGAGATCATAGCATTGAGCTCTACCATCGGCAGTCTTTTTCTGATCGGGATGGCCTTGAACATGCTCAAACTCACAGAATTGAAGATCGCAAACTTTCTGCCGGCCATGTTCGTTCCCATCTTTTATGAAGCCGTCAGGCTTCTCCTTTCGTGAACAATATCCTTGCCGGCCGGCTTTGTCGCGCCGCGTCGTTTGCCTTGCATGAAATCAAGAATCAGGTATAATTAGTATTGCATACAACAAGTTTCATCCTGCAGTGTGCCACGGGGAGGAATTATGAGAATTCAAAGAGTAAGAGAAGTGCTGGACGCGTCGGTGCTCTGCGGAGAAGAACTGCTGGACAGGGAGATCCTTTCCGCCTGCGCGGCGGATCTGATGAGCGATGTGCTGGCTTACGTCAAGACCGAAGCATTGCTGCTTACCGGTCTGACCAATACGCAGGTTATCCACACGGCAGATATGATGGACATCAACTGCATCGTCTTTGTACGAGGCAAAATGCCTTCGCAGGAGCTGATCGAATACGGACGGAAGCACGACATGGTTTTACTCAGCACTCCCCACAAAATGTACTATGCCAGCGGCTTGCTCTACAATGCCGGTCTCGGCGCCTGCAGGTGACTCATGGAAAAACTGCACTTGCATTACGATGTGGAAGGCAACGATTTTATCGCCGCCGGAGAGGCCTCCGGCCAGGTGAAGCGCGCGCTTCGGCAGCTGGGCATTGATTTTGAAGTCATTCGCCGCTGCGCCATTTGCATGTATGAAGGAGAGATCAACATGGTGGTCCATGCCGACGGCGGCACGGCCGACGTGATGGTTGAGAAGGACAAGGTAACCATCATCCTGGAGGATCGGGGTCCGGGTATTTCGGATATGGAGCTGGCCATGCAGGAAGGTTATTCCACGGCGTCTCAGGATGTACGGGAGTTGGGCTTCGGCGCAGGCATGGGTCTTCCCAACATGAAGAAATATTCCGACTCGCTGGAAATCAACAGCGAAGTGGGAAAAGGAACAAAGGTCACCATGGTGATCCATATCCCCGGCTGACTGTCCGAAAATCCATAGACTGTTTCAGCGCAGATCGGAGGGTGCACATTGAAGCATTCGGTAACACTGGATAAAGATAAATGCAAAGGCTGTACGACCTGTATCAAACACTGCCCCACGGAAGCCATCCGGGTTCGGCGCGGTATTGCTCATATTACCGAAGAGCGTTGTATCGATTGCGGCAACTGCATTCGGGTATGCCCTCATAAAGCGAAAAAAGCGGTATGCGACGATTTCGATCGTCTGAAAGAATTCGAATACAACATCGCGCTGCCGGCGCCGTCTCTCTACGGCCAGTTTCGCAATCTCACCGATGTCAATCAGGTCCTCACGGCGTTTTTGCATATCGGATTCGACCATGTGGAAGAAGTGGCCCGGGGTGCCGAGCTCGTGTCCAGCCTCACCAAATATGAGATGGAAAGCGATCCGAACCTGCCCAAACCCCTGATCTCTTCGGCTTGTCCGGCTGCCGTGCGGTTGATCTGCCAGCGATTCCCCAAGCTGATCCCCCATATTTCAAAGGTCAGCGCGCCCTTCGAGATCGTAGCGATCCTGGCGCGCCAAGAGGCCGTGGAGCGGACCGGATTGCCACCGGAGAAAATCGGTGTGTTTTTCATTACGCCCTGTCCGGCCAAAGTGAGCGCCGGAAGAAATCCGGCCGGCTTGGAAACGCCCGTTGTGGACGGATTTTTCGCGATTTCCGACATCTATAAACGTTTGATCAATGCGATGAAAAATATCGACGAACCTCAGAAACTGGCTCATTCCGGCCTGATCGGTGTGGGCTGGGCCCACTGCGGAGGCGAATCCAATGCCGTTTTCCAGGGACAGCATCTGGCTGTGGACGGCATAGACAATATCATCGAGGTACTGGAGGACCTGGAGGACGGTCTGCTGCCTCAGATCGATTTTTTGGAGTTGAATGCCTGCAATCAGGGCTGTGTGGGGGGCTGCCTTACCGTGGAAAATCCCTATGTGGCCCAGACGCGAATCAAACAGCTGATTCAGCACATGCCCATCAGTATGAATAAGGTGTCCACGGAGCCCAAGCCTCCTTCCTATATGTTTGATGATAAACCGCTGGAAGCTTCGCCGGTGAACGTGTTGGATGACGATATCGAAGTGGCGATGCAGAAGTATGCCCAGATCGAAAAGCTGGTGGAAACACTGCCGGGGCTCGACTGCGGCAGCTGTGGCGCCCCCACCTGCAAAACGCTGGCCGAGGACATCGTTCAGGGTCTGGCCTCGGAAGACGACTGCATTTTCCGCATGCGGGAACGAATGCAATATCTGATGGGTATGGGCGATGCGGATGAATATCTCCCTCTGCCTTTCCGGCGGCGGGACGAAGAAGCTGAAAAAGCAGAGCAAGAAAGGAACGAACCATGACAGTAGCCGAAGTAGCAAAGAATTTGAATCTGACCTGCCATGTAGCCGCTGACGGAAAGCGAGAAGTGGAAGGAGGATATGTGGGAGACCTGCTCAGCTGGGTCATCGGTCGGGCCGGGCAGGGCGGCGCATGGGTCACCATCATGTCCAATCCCAACGTGGCCGCCGTAGCCATGCTGGCGGATACGTCCATGATCATCCTGGCCGAGGGCGTTCAGCCCGACGAAACGCTTCTGGCCAAAGCAAAGCAGCATCGGTTGAATCTATATACGGCAACCGAAGGGGCGTATGAGCTGGCTTGGCGACTGCACGAGCTGATCGGCTGACGTTTTCGGGCGCCGGCACAGGAGACGCCGATGAAACTGTTCTATGACCTTCACATCCATTCCTGCTTATCCCCCTGCGGAGACAGCGAGATGACGCCTGCAAATATTGCCGGCATGGCGTACCTGGCCGGCTTGAATGTGGTTGCGATCTCGGATCACAACACTGCCCGTCACTGCCGGAGCTTTTCGAGTTGGGCGGAACGTTATCATCTGCTGGCGGTGCCTGCCATGGAACTGAATACCAGAGAAGAAGTCCATATCCTCTGCCTGTTTCCCGAGCTGGAAGCGGCAGAGGATTTTGATGCATATGTTCGAACGAAGCTGCCCGATATCAAAAATCGCCCGGATTTCTTCGGTCCGCAATTGATCCTGGACGATCAGGACCGGGTGATCGGTCAGGAAGACCGGCTCCTCACCGTAGGAACGGAGATCAGCATCTATGAGATATCAAGCCTGATGAAACCCTACGAAGGTCTGGCGATCCCGGCCCACATCGACAGGGATTCCAATTCGGTGCTGGCCAATCTGGGTTTTGTGACGACGGACATGGGCTTTACTGTTTCAGAGATTACCCGGCGGGGCGATCTTCCGGCGATCCGCGCGGAGAATGCAGCGCTGCGAGGCAAACCCTATGTCACAAATTCCGACGCGCATTATCTGGGAGATATTTTTGATGCCGAGTTCACCCTGGAAACCGAGGACTGGTCCTCTCGGGGGGTGGTCGATGCCATCCGAAAAGGAAATGGTTTAGGACGATTGTGAATATTTAGACAAAAAACCGTAATTATTAAGCCGATATTCCAATTTACGCTACAGGTTCGGTTTACATTGGATGTACGCTATGTTAAAATTGTGACGAACTAATAACGTTTCGTTTTTTTTGTTATTTACTATAGAAGTACAAGGAGGTTCTGACACATGCCCAATCTGAAAACGCTCATCCCGTTTGCTGGGACCAAAGAGCAGGAAGATCGGCTGAGAGAAGCGATCGCCAGATACAAGGGAGAACTGGGAGCGACCATGCCGATCATGCAGGAAGCCCAGGAAATCTACGGGTATCTTCCCGAAGAAGTACAGGTGATCATTGCCGAGGAACTCGGTGTTCCTCTTACGGAGATCTATGGAATTTCTTCATTCTACGCCCAATTCACCCACAATCCAAAAGGGCAGAACCAGATCAATGTCTGTCTGGGAACGGCCTGCTATGTCAAGGGCGCCGGCAACATATTGGACAAGGTCTGCGAAGTGGTCGGATGCAAAGAGGGAGAAATCACGGAAGACGGTAAATTCTCCATCGATGCGACCCGCTGTGTCGGAGCCTGCGGTCTGGCTCCCGTTATGATGATCAACGGCGATGTTTACGGCCGGCTCACACCGGATAAGATCGATGCGATCATCGCCAAATACAAGTAGTCCGAAGGAATGAAAGAACTTTCGCTGAACGTGTTGGACTTGGCTCAGAATTCATTGTCGGCAGGAGCCCGTCACATCACGATAGAGATCTGCGAGTCCGAAGAAAAGGACAGCCTGCACATTCGCATTGTCGATGACGGCGCCGGCATGGATCCGGATTTTCTGAAACGGGTCACCGATCCATTCGTCACCACACGGACCACCCGTCCGGTGGGTATGGGGATCCCCCTGATCAAGATGGCGGCGGAAATGGCGGACGGACAGTTCAGTATCCAAAGCCGGAAGGGCGAAGGGACGGAACTGAATGCATCTTTTCGGCTGTCCCACGTGGATCGGATGCCCATCGGCGACATTGCCGGGACGGTCACCACATTGATACAGGGCGCGCCGGAAGTGGACTTTATCTACATTCGCAGGACAGATAGCGGAAGTTTTGAATTCGATACCGGTCAGATACGGGGATTGATGGAGGGTATATCCCTTCGGGAACCCGAGGTTCTGGGCTGGATCCGAGAATATATCGCCCAGGGAGAAGCCGGGGTGATGGCACAAGAAGTGTAGTAATCGAGAGGATGGATGAAAAAATGAAGACCATAGAAGATCTCCAGAAAATCAGAGAAGAAATGCAGTCTAAGATCAGCCTCCGTAAAGATGATGGCGACAGTATCCGCGTTGTCGTGGGTATGGCCACCTGCGGAATCGCCGCCGGCGCGCGGCCTGTCCTGGAAGCCCTTGTCGACGAGGTTGGACGCAGACAGCTTAAAAACGTGATCGTTACACAGACCGGATGCATTGGTGTATGCCGCCTGGAGCCGATCGTAGAAGTGTTCGAAAAAGACAAAGAGAAGGTCACTTATGTCAAAATGGATCCGGAAATGGCCCGGACCCTGGTAAGTGAACATCTGGTCAACGGCAGGGTGGTACAGGCTTGGACCATCGGCGCTTCGGAATAAGGAGGTTACAGGATGAATTTTGTTAGATCGCATGTTCTGGTCTGCGGAGGAACCGGTTGCACTGCCTCCAAAAGCCCGGAAATCATTGCTGAATTCAATACACAGCTTAAAAACTGCGGGCTGGACAGCGAGGTCCGCGTGGTTCAAACCGGGTGCTTCGGACTGTGCGCGCTGGGACCCATCGTGGTGGTATATCCCGAAGGGACCTATTATGCGCAGATCAAGGTGGAAGATGTCAAGACCATCGTGGAAGAACATCTGCTCAAAGGGCGGATCGTTCAGGATCTCCTCTTTAAAGAGGCCGATGCTCACGGTGTGGAGCAGTCGCTGAACAACACCGATTTTTATCTTAAACAACATCGTATCGCTCTTCGCAATTGCGGCGTCATCAATCCCGAAGAGATCGATGAAGCCATCGCTTTCGATGCATATAAAGCGCTGGGTACCTGTCTGACGGAAAAAACCCCCCAGGAAGTCATCGAAATCATCACCGAATCGGGACTTCGCGGCAGAGGCGGCGCCGGATTCCCCACAGGGATCAAGTGGAAGTTTGCAGCCGCATCCCCGGGGCCCGTCAAATACGTTTGCTGCAACGCTGACGAAGGAGATCCCGGCGCATTCATGGATCGTTCCGTGTTGGAAGGCGATCCCCATACTGTTCTGGAGGCTATGGCCATCGCAGGATACGCCATCGGCGCAAGCCAGGGATATATTTATATTCGTGCGGAATACCCGTTGGCTGTCAAACGGCTGGAGATCGCCATTGCGCAGGCCAAGGAATACGGCGTAATCGGGAAGAACATTCTGGGTACCGGTTTTGACTTCGACCTGGAGATTCGTCTGGGCGCCGGCGCATTTGTCTGCGGCGAAGAGACGGCCCTTATGACTTCCATCGAAGGGCACAGAGGCGAACCCCGTCCCCGTCCGCCTTTCCCCGCAGTCAAGGGTTTGTTCCAGAAACCTACTATTTTGAACAACGTCGAAACCTATGCAAACATCGCCTGGATCATCAATCACGGTCCCGCGGCGTTCAACTGCATGGGAACAGAAAAATCCAAGGGCACGAAGGTTTTCGCCCTGGGCGGAAAAATAAAGAATACAGGACTGGTGGAGATCCCCATGGGGACTACGCTTCGCGAAGTTGTGGAAGACATCGGCGGCGGTTGCCCGGATGGCAAGAAATTCAAGGCGGCACAGACCGGCGGTCCTTCCGGAGGCTGTATTCCCGCATCCCTGATCGATACCCCCCTGGATTACGAGAGCATGGCGGCCATCGGCTCCATCATCGGTTCCGGCGGACTGATCGTCATGGACGAAGACAATTGTATCGTGGACATTGCCAAGTTCTTCCTGCAGTTCACCATGGATGAATCCTGCGGCAAATGCTCGCCCTGTCGGATCGGTACCAAGAGAATGTACGAAATACTGGATAAAATCACACAGGGCAAAGGCACGTTGGAAGATCTGGATATCCTGGAGGAACTGGCGCTTCACGTCAAGGAAAATTCTCTTTGCGGTCTGGGTCAGACAGCGCCGAATCCGGTCCTGTCCACCCTTCGTTACTTCCGCGACGAATACGAAGCCCACGTAGTGGACAAGAAGTGTCCGGCCGGCGTGTGCAAAGGTCTGGTTGAGTATAAGATCCTGTCTGACAAATGCATCGGCTGCACAGCCTGTGCCAGAGTCTGTCCGGTAGATGCCATCAGCGGGAAAGTCAAGGAAGTCCATTCCATCGACCCGTCTTTGTGCATCAAGTGTGGTTCGTGTATCGCAGCCTGCAAGTTCGGTGCAATCATCGTAGAATAGGCGGAAGGAGAAAATCAATGAGTACTGTTAAAGTAAAAGTTAACGGCATGCAGATCGAATGTCCGTCCGATGCCACCGTGCTGGAAGCTGCACGCCAGGCCGGATTCCGGATCCCGACGCTTTGCTATTTGAAAGGCATCAACGAAATCGGAGCCTGCAGAATGTGCCTCACGGAAGTGAAGGGCGCCAAGGGTCTTGTGGCTGCTTGCGTTTATCCCGTGGCCGAAGGCATGGAGATCAACACCAACTCGCAAAAAGCATACGACGCGCGCAAGCGCACCCTGGAACTCATTTTGTCCAATCACCGGATGGAATGCCTTACCTGCGTGCGGAACCAGAGCTGTGAACTGCAAGCTTTGGCCGAAGAATACGGCATGGAAGAGGTGCGTTTCGGCACACCCAAAGAAATGCAGCCCGACATCGAGCAGTCCACACCTCATCTGATCCGGGACAACTCGAAATGTATTTTGTGCCGCCGCTGCGTAGCGGTTTGCAAAAATTTGCAGCACGCTGCGGTGATCGGACCCAACGACAGAGGCTTCAGCACCCATATCGGTTCGGCTTTTGACCGGGATCTGGGCGAAGTGGCCTGCATCAACTGCGGGCAGTGCATCAACGTTTGTCCTACCGGAGCCCTCACGGAAGTGGATTCCACTTACAAGGTGTGGGAAGCGCTGGCAGACCCCAAGAAGCATGTGGTCGTAGGTACCGCTCCGGCCGTTCGCGCTACGCTGGGCGAGGAATTCGGCGATCCCATCGGAACCAATGCCCAGGGAAAAATGGTCGCTGCGCTGCACCGGCTGGGCTTCGACGGTGTTTTCGATGTGGATGTCACAGCAGACCTGACCATTCTGGAAGAAGGAACGGAATTTATTCATCGCCTGCAGAATGGCGGAACGTTGCCTCTGATCACATCCTGTTCTCCCGGTTGGATCCGGTTTTGCGAACAGTATTATCCCGAATTTATTCCGAACCTTTCCTCTTGCAAGAGTCCGCAGCAGATGTTCGGCGCTATGATGAAGAGTTATTATGCAGACAAGCTGGGACTGAACCCGGAAGATGTCTTCGTGGTGACGGTCATGCCGTGTACCGCCAAGAAGTTTGAGATCAGACGGGATGATCAGTCTGCCGTGAACGGTCTGTGGGATATGGATGAAACCATCACGACTCGGGAACTGGCCAGAATGATCCGCAAGACCGGGATGGACTGGTCTGCTCTGCCCGAAGAAGATTTTGATCCGGACTTCGGAGAATTCTCCGGTGCGGCGGTTATATTCGGCGCTTCCGGCGGTGTTATGGAAGCTGCCCTGCGTACTGTGGTGGAGATCCTTACCGGCGAAGAACTGGCTAAGCTGGACTTCGTGGATGTGCGCGGAATGGAAGGTATCAAGGAGGCCAGCTATGATGTAGCGGGCACACTGGTCAAGGTCGCCGTAGCCAGCGGCATGGAAAATGCGGCCAAATTGCTCGATAAGATCAAAGCCGGCGAAGCCGAATACCACTTTGTGGAAATCATGGGCTGCCCCGGCGGCTGCATCAACGGCGGCGGTCAGCCGATCCAGCCCGGCAATGTCCGCAACTTTGTGGATATCCAGACACTGCGGGCCGGCGCGCTGTATTCAGAGGATGCGCTCATGAAAATGCGCAAGAGCCACGAAGTTCCCCTTATCAAGAAGATTTACAGCGACTACCTGGGCGAACCGGGCAGCCATCGCGCCCACGAACTGCTCCACACCAGCTACAAAGCATCGCCCAAATATCCGGGCCTGGAAGCAGACAAGAAAAAGAACTGATCCGGAATCGAATCCGGCACAACAAAGGGACGCCTCCGGGCGTCCCTTTGTACATTGACAGATTTGACGGTGGCAAGTAGGATGAACTAAAAAGAGCAGGAGGAACAGAGAATGAAGCTTGGCGTGATCGCAGGTACCCGAACAGACACATTACTGGGCGTTCAATACGTAGAGTCGAAAGGATATGCTGCAGTGGGCCGACCTTGCAGCGAGGATGCCACGCAGCAGTTGGACATGCAGCTGCATCATAAAGAGGCGCTTGCAGATCGGGTCGTGGAGCTTTCGGCGGAAATGCTGTCCGAAGGCGCCGAAGCGATTTATATTTACTGTAATTCTCTCAGCACAGCCATCGACTTGGAAAATGTAAAAAGCAGGATTCCGGTACCGGTCGTGACGCCATTGGATGTTTATGAGGAGTGCGCCGGCCTCTATAAACACATCTTTGTGATCGCCGCGAATTGTCAGGCTCTGGCAGGAATCGAACGGGTGATCAAGAAGCACAATCCCGAAAGTTGGTTGTCGGGCGCCGCCCTCCAGGCGCTGGTGTATCAGATCGAGGATCTGCTGCCGCCCGAAGAGATCGCGGAAGACCTGAACGTGAGGGAGTTTCTTCGGTATTTTACGGAGATGAAAGCGGAAGTGCTGATTCTTGGCTGTACGCACTTCCCCTATATTTACGAACAGATCCGAGACGCTGTCCGTGTTCCGATCATCGACCCGGGGGCACGCATGCTGGAACTGCTGGAGGATGCGTTCAATCCAGCGCGCCCGGCGGAACTTCCGAGGGGTTGATCAGGCGGGAACGATAAATTTTATACTCTTCGGCGGTTTCTTCTGTCCCGCCCATTTCCCGCAGTTTGTCCAGCACGGCAGTGGTAAGACTTCTTTTCAGTAAGGTAAAGGCTTGTAATGACAGCGCTTCCTTCTCTTCTGCCGACAGCAGCGCGCCTGCTCTGCCCCGGATTTCTTCGGGATAGCCGCCGGGCGGCTCTGTCAAGTTGATTCCCACCCCCAGGACCACGGCGCCGGGATGTCCTGCATCGTCCACGATGGCTTCGGCCAGGATCCCGGCGATCTTTCGGCCGTGGAGGAGCAGGTCGTTCACCCATTTCACCTCTGTTACGTATCCGGTCACTTCCTCGATGGCTTGCATCACAGCGACAGCGGCACGGACCGTGAGCCGTTCCGTATCCCGGTAAGGGAGAAGGATGCTCAAATAGATTCCTCTGCCCCGGGGGGAGTGGAAGTTGTGACCGTATCGGCCGCGTCCCTGGGTTTGGGCTTCCGCGATCACCGCATCGCCGAACACGGCGGTTTTGTCGCGGTAATACTCTTTGAGCACGTCTTGGGTCGAAGGGATCTCGTCGAATCGATAGAGCATGAGCGCCTCCTTTGGTCAAAATCAGTCTGGTCATTTACCTTCTGTTAGTATATAATATTACAATTACAAACAGGAGATTTTTTTATGGACAAAAAGCGAATATTGGGAAATACCATGCTCCTGCTCACCGCGTTGATCTGGGGAATGTCCTTCGTTTTCCAGCGGGTGGGCATGGATCACATCGAACCGCTCACATTCGGTTCAGCCCGTTCTGTTCTGGCGGCTTTTGCTCTCTGGATCCTGGTGATGATCACGGATCGCCGGAAGAAGAAAAAAGGTCTTGCGGAAGGACTCAGCCCCCGGGAAGTGGCCGATTACCGGAGAAACACCCTCCGGGGAGGGATATTCTGCGGAGTTTTCCTGACGCTGGCTGCTTCCTTTCAGCAGATGGGCATCGTCTATACCACAGCGGGGAAAACCGGATTCATTACGGCTTTATATATCGTTTTCGTTCCGGTGATCGGCTGGTTGTTTTTAAAAAAGAAGATCACTTGGCTCATCGGTGTCGGTGTGGTGCTGGCCACTGTGGGGATGTACTTTCTTTCCATCGGAGAAGAATTTGTCCTGACCAAAGGAGACACCCTGGTTTTCATCTGTGCGATCTTTTTTGCGTTGCACATCCTGAGCTGTGATCACTTTGTGCAAATCGCCGATCCGCTCAAGATGTCCATGATCCAGTTTGTTGTCTGCGCGATCCTGTCGGGAATAGCAGCTCTGGCTTTTGAAGCGCCTACCACTGCCAAGCTGATTGCTGCGGCGATCCCCATTCTTTACTCCGGTATTTTCTCCGGCGGTGTGGGGTATACGCTGCAGATGGTGGCGCAGAAGTTCACCGACCCTACAGTAGCCTCCCTGTTGTTGAGCCTGGAAGCGGTGTTCGGTGTGCTGGGTGGATGGCTGATCCTGAACGAAGTAATGACGCCCCGGGAAGTGCTGGGCTGCGCTGTGGTCTTTGCGGCCATCATTCTGGTGCAGATCCCGCTGCCCGAAAAGAAGAGAGGATAATATTTTGAAGTGGATATTCGTGCGCCATCCGGAAACGGAAGCGTTGGTTCATAAAATTATATACGGCCAGACCCATTCTCCTTATACGGATAAGGGAAAGAAGAGCGTGCACTGGGTGCGCTCCGAGCTGGCTTCGGAAGAGATCGCAGCAATTTATTCCAGTCCCATGGAACGGACCAAGACTTTGGCCGACGCCATTGCTTCGGCCCACCGCGGACTTCGAGTGCAGACCGATGAACGCATCAAGGAAATGGGCGTGGGTGTGTTCGAGCAGATGACAGTGGCCGAAGCCGAGGCGGCGCATCCGGAACATTTACGACCGTTTCTGGATGATTTCGGCAACTACAGGGCACCCGGAAGCGAGTTGTTTTCCGAGGTGAAAAGTCGCGTGTCCGAATTTCTCAAAGAAGTCATCCGGAAGGAAGACGAAGCAGGAAAGGAGGGGCATCCTGAGAGACCGATCGTAGTGGTCTCTCACTCCATGGCCATCCGCGGCGCCCTGGCTTGCCTGTTTGACGCCAGCCTTTCGGACCTGTGGCACATCCGGATTCATCCGGCAGCCATCATCAAAGTTCAATACCGGGACGGTTTCGCGATTCTGGAAGGGATGCGGGATCCTCACGATATCATTGCATAAGACCGGTTCCCATTCGAATCGGCAGAAGGAGCACACCATGGAAAAGAAAAAAACATTTTACATTTCCACACCCATCTACTATCCCAGCGACAACCTGCATATCGGTCATACCTATTGTACCGTCATGGCCGACGCCATGGCGCGCTTCAAGCGGCTGGCCGGCTACGATGTGATGTTTTTGACCGGCACCGACGAGCACGGCCAGAAGATCCAAAAAAAAGCGGAGGCAAAGGGCGTGAGCCCGATCGCTTATGTGGACGAGATCGTTGACAATATCCTAGAGCTTTGGAAAACCATGGAGATCTCTTACGACGACTTTATACGCACCACGGAACCCCGCCACGAGAAGCGGGTCCAGGAGATCTTTCTTAAAATGTACGAAAAGGGAGACATCTACAAGTCCGAGTACGAGGGCTGGTACTGTACACCCTGCGAAGCGTTTTGGACCGAGAACCAACTTCATGACGGCCTGTGCCCCGACTGCGGCCGGCCTGTGGAAAAGGCCAAGGAGGAAGCTTATTTCTTCCGCCTTTCCAAATACGCCGACAAACTGATAGAATTGTTCAAGACCACAGACTTTCTGCAACCCGAGACCCGGGTCAACGAAATGCTGGCTTTTATAGACCAAGGCCTGGAGGATCTTTGCATCTCCAGAAGCAGCTTTGACTGGGGTATTCCCGTACCCATCGACGACAAGCACGTGATCTATGTCTGGCTGGATGCGCTGTCCAACTACGTGACAGCCCTAGGCTTTCCGGAACTTCCGGGCGAAAGCAGTGAGAAATACCAGAAATACTGGCCCTGCGATGTCCATCTGGTAGGAAAAGAGATCGTCCGTTTCCACGCCATCATCTGGCCGGCGATGCTCATGTCCATCGACGCGCCTTTGCCCAAGCACGTCCTGGGGCACGGCTGGATCCTTCTGGAAGGTGGAAAGATGTCCAAATCCAGAGGCAATATCGTGGACCCCGTCAAGCTGATTGAACGCTACGGCGTGGATGCCCTGAAGTATTTCCTGCTCCGCGAATACACCTTCGGACAGGATGGTCTGTTCACCAACGAGGTGATGCTCAACCGGTTGAACTACGACTTGGCCAACGATTTGGGAAATCTCCTTTCCCGGACCGTGTCCATGATCGAAAAATACAACGAAGCGCAAGTGCCCCCGGCAGGGCCCTCGAAGGGGACGGATCAGGCTTTGAAGGATTTGGCGCTGGGCTGCTATGCACGCGTTGCAGAACATATGGATCACTTCCGCTTCAATCAGGCGCTGGAAGAGATCTGGGTGCTGATTCGTCGGACGAACAAATATATCGACGAGACCGCCCCCTGGATCCTGGCGAAAGAGGAAGCCTCCAAGTCCAGGCTGGATGCTGTGCTCCACAATTTGGCCGAATCTCTGCGCATCGTGTCGATCCTGATTTACCCCTTTATGCACACCACTGCAACGGAGATCCGCAGTCAGCTTGGTCTGTGGTATGCCGAGCCGGAATGGAAGGATGCTGCAGTCTTCGACTGCATGAACGGAGAGATCGTCAAAAAAGGAAAAGCTATTTTCCCCAGGCTGGACATCGAAGAGGAAATCACCGCCTTGGAGGCGATGAAGGAAAGCGAAGAGGCGCAAACAGATCTACCGCCGGAAATTCCCTACAAAGAACCCATCGATTTTGCGGATTTTGACAAGATCGACCTTCGAACCGGCGTCATCCTGTCGGCGGATAAGCATCCCGATGCCGACAAGCTTTTGGTTTTCCAGGTCCGCATGGGCCGGGAGGTTCGGCAGATCATTTCCGGCGTGGCGGAAAGCTACAAGCCGGAAGACTGCATAGGTCAGCAGGTGATCGTGGTGGCCAACCTGAAGCCGCGTAAACTCCGAGGGAAGGAATCCAACGGCATGCTGCTGTTTGCCAATGACCGGGACAAGTTTACGTTTGCGCTCACGAAAGCCCGGGACGGAGAGGTCGTCAGCTGATGCTCTTCGACTCTCATGCGCACATCAGCGACCGGCGGTTCGACAAGGATCGCCGGGGTCTGTATCAACAAATCCGGGATGCGGGACTGGTCGTTGTGATGGACGTGGGTTCGGATCTGGCCACGTCTTTGGATGCGACGCGCGCAGCGGAAGAAAACGATTTTTGCTACGCAGTGGTTGGCTGTCATCCGCACGAGGCCAAGAGTTTCGACGAAGATCAGCTGGCACTGATCAAAGGTTTGACAAAAAAACCTAAGGTGAAAGCCATCGGTGAGATCGGACTGGATTATCACTACGACTTTTCCGACCGGGAAAGCCAGCGATTTTGGTTTGCCCGTCAGGTGGGGCTTGCCGTGGATCTGTACATGCCTATTGTGATTCACGACCGGGAGGCCCATGAGGATGTGTTGAGCATCCTGCGGGAAAACGGGGCGTTTTCCCGAGACCGGAAAGCGCGCTTTCCGGCGCGTCCCGACGGGACGCCGGATGCCCGGGTGCTCTTGCACTGCTATTCGGGCGGCGCGCAGATGGCGGAGCAATATGTAAAGCTGGGCGCCACCCTCAGCATCGCCGGTCCGGTCACTTACCGCAATGCCAGGCGGGCCCGGGAAGTGGTGGAAGCCGTGGATTTGATGCATTTACTGGTAGAGACCGACGCGCCCTATCTGGCGCCGGAACCCTTCCGGGGCCGGACCAATATCCCGCCCTACGTGGAGCACACCGCTCGCAAAGTGGCCGAGATCAAAGGCACAACCTACGAAGAAGTGGCGCTGCAAACCTGTCGAAACGGGTGTCGGTTCTTCGATATCGAACTGTAAAGGAGATCGAGAATGCACTGTGTAAAGAAATTGATGGACGACATGTACTGGGTCGGCGCAAGTGACCGGAGACTGGCGCTGTTCGAAAACCTGTATCCGATTCCTGCCGGTATTTCCTATAATTCCTACCTGGTCCTGGATGAGAAGACCGTTCTGATCGATACTGTGGACAAGGCTGCGACGGGAGTCTTTTTTGAAAATCTTAAGCATGTTCTCTCGGGCCGGCCGCTGGACTACCTGATCGTCAACCACGTGGAGCCGGATCATGCAGCCGCTTTTGCGGATCTGATCTGCTGTTATCCGAATCTGAAGATCGTGAGCAATGCCAAAGGGCTTGATATGATCCGCCAGTTCTTTGATTTCGACGTAGACGCCTGCTCTATCACGATTAAAGAAGGTGAAGCGTTGGCTACCGGACGCCACAGCTTCCGGTTCTTTATGGCGCCTATGGTCCATTGGCCGGAAACCATGGTCACCTACGACGAAACAGATCACATCCTCTACTCGGGAGACGCTTTCGGAACCTTCGGCGCCATTAACGGAAATCTCTACGCGGACGAAGTGGACTTCGAACAGCATTGGCTGCCCGAAGCTCGGCGCTATTATGCCAATATCGTAGGGAAGTACGGCGCTCAGGTGCAGTCGTTGCTAAAGAAAGCTGCCGGTCTTCAAATCGAACAGATCTGCTCCCTTCACGGACCGGTCTGGCGGAAAGACCTGGCGTGGTTCATGGAAAAATACCAACGCTGGAGCTCCTATCAACCGGAAGATAAGGCTGTGATGATTGCCTACGGCTCGATTTACGGGCACACGGAAAATGCGGCTGATATACTGGCCTTTGCGCTGGGAGAGGCCGGCGTCAGAAACATTGTCATGTACGATGTTTCTTCCACCGACGTATCCCATTTGGTGGCCGAGGCCTTCCGGTGCAGTCATTTGGTACTGGCCGCTTCCACCCACAATGCGGAAATCTTTCCGCCCATGCATCATTTCCTGTTGGATCTGAAGGCCCATAATATGCAGAACCGGACTGTGGCGCTGATCGAAAACGGTACCTGGGCCGCCTCTTCGGGCAAGTTGATGGCGCAGATCGTATCGGGCATGAAAGAAATGGATTTGA
>JAQUXD010000001.1:34609-51473 GCA_028692535.1 Eubacteriales bacterium
CTGTTGGATCTGAAGGCCCATAATATGCAGAACCGGACTGTGGCGCTGATCGAAAACGGTACCTGGGCCGCCTCTTCGGGCAAGTTGATGGCGCAGATCGTATCGGGCATGAAAGAAATGGATTTGATGGAAGGCATGGTAAGTCTTCGCTCCGCCGCCGGCAAAGACCAACTGGAGGGGCTGAGGGAACTGGCACAAAGGATTGCCGCTTCATTGAACGGATAATGATGATGAACGCAGAAACCAATGTCCGAAGGACTATTTCAGAGCAACATCTGATCGCTTCCGGGGACCACATCGTGCTGGGGCTTTCCGGAGGGCCGGATTCCCTGTGCCTTCTGCACATACTGACCGAGCTTCGCAAGGAGCTTGGTTTTTCATTATCCTGCGTTCATTTAAATCATTTGATGCGGGGAGAGCATGCCAGGGAAGATGTCCGATGGCTTACAGCGCACTGCAAGTGTCTGGACGTTTCACTGGCTGTGGAAGTCTGCGACGTGCAAGCGCGGGCGCGCCGGGAAAAACGCACCGTAGAAGAGGTCGGGCGACAGGCTCGGCAGGAAGCGCTGTTTGCCCGAGCTCGGATAGAAAAAGAGCGCTGCAGGGGCTCCGTCCGGATCGCCCTGGCCCACAACCGTGATGATCAGGCGGAGACAGTCCTTCTGAGGATCCTGCGGGGTACCGGCGTTCACGGATTGTCCGCCATGGAGTATTGCCGGGCGGACGGGTTGATCCGTCCGCTTCTGGATACTTCTCGAAAAGAAGTGGAGGCGTACTGCGAGGAAAAAGGATTGACGCCTCGCTGGGACAGCACCAACGCCAGTACAGTTTATACGCGGAATCGCTTGCGGCTGGAACTGATCCCGTTACTGGAAGATCAGTTTAATCCCAACGTTCGGGAGGGATTGGTGCGCTTGTCTGACAATGCAAGAGAAGACGACCGCTGCCTGTCGCAGATGGCCCTGCAACAGGCAGCCTCGGCCTACGCTCCCCAAAAACACAGCGGAGCGGGGGCCGATCTCGCTTTCCCCCTGGCCACTCTTGCCAACCTGGACCCGGCGGTGGGAAAGCGGGTCGTCCGCCTCCTGTTTGCCCGGATCGGATTGGCGGAGGACATTGCCTCCGTGCACTTGACGGCACTGTGGAAGGCCCTGGCGAAGGGCGATACCGGTACGGTGATCGAATTTCCCGGCGGATACCGGGCCGAGATCGCCTACGAAGAGCTGCTGTTCAAGCCTGCCGATGACGATGTTCCTGCCGATGGGGCCCAGCCATGGGATTTGATACAGCTTCGACTCCCGGCGGCAGAGGCGCCCGAGCCGAAAGCCCTTCCGCTTTACCAGGCGCTGCTGGATGCGGACAAGGTAGATTGCCTCGGCGCCCCGCTGAGCCTCCGGACCCGCCTTCCCGGGGATCGGATCCGACCCTTGGGCGGCCCCGGATCAAAAAAACTCCAGGATCATTTCGTGGACGCCAAGGTGCCCAGGGCCCTTCGAGACAAGATCCCATTGGTCTGCTGCGGCAGCGAAATCCTTTGGATCTGCGGCGGAACAGTCAGCGAAAAGGTGAAGGTGACACCCCAGACGCAACAGGTGATATTGCTTGAAATAAACGAAAGAATATGCTAAAATGTTGTGTCTTTGTACAAATATGATATTGGGACGAAGAGATTTAGTCAGGACATGGAGGATTTTAACCATTGAACAATAAAAAGAAAAATGCAGCCAAGGGTGTCGGGATCTACTTTTTGATCTTCGCAATCGTGCTGACAATAGCCTGGTTTTACCAGGATGCGGCCGTCAGCCGGCAGGAGCCTGTGGAGAGCATCGAGTTTTCGGAATTTGTATCCTACCTGGATAAGGAACAGGTGCAGACCATAAAAATAACAGAAAGCGCCCGACGCTACGAAGGGGAGCTTCGCAACGGAACACTGTTTATTGCCTACGCGCCCACCGTCTACGATATGGAAACGGTGAGCCGGACCTACATCATTCCCCAGTCCGGCAACGGGCTTACCGTTGAGAGTGTCAAGCCCTCTTCTGCGGCTACGTGGCTCAGCTGGCTTCCCACGCTGCTGCTCATCGGCGTCATGATTTTTTTCTGGACCAGCTTTATGGGCGCCGGCGGCGCCGGCGGCGGCAACAAGAACGTGATGAACTTTGGCAAGAACCGGGCGCACATGCTCAAGGACGGCGATCTTAAGAAGATCACCTTCGAGGACGTGGCGGGACTGGACGAAGAAAAAGCAGAACTGGAGGAGATCGTGGATTTCCTTCGGAGCCCCAAGAAGTACGTCCAGCTGGGAGCGCGGATCCCCAAAGGCGTGCTGTTGGTAGGCCCTCCGGGAACCGGTAAGACTTACATCTCCAAAGCCGTAGCCGGAGAAGCGGGCGTGCCTTTCTTTTCCATCAGCGGATCGGACTTTGTGGAAATGTTTGTCGGAGTAGGCGCTTCCCGGGTCCGGGATCTGTTTGCCGAGGCAAAAAAGAACGCGCCCTGTATCGTATTCATCGACGAGATCGACGCAGTGGGTCGGCGCAGGGGCGCCGGCATCGGCGGCGGCAATGACGAACGAGAACAGACGCTCAATCAACTGTTGGTGGAAATGGATGGTTTCGGCGTCAACGAAGGGATCATCATCCTGGCGGCGACCAACCGGCCCGACGTCTTGGACCCCGCAATTTTGCGGCCGGGCCGTTTCGACAGAGAAGTCGCCATCGGCATTCCCGACATCAAAGGTCGGGAAGCCATCTTCAAAGTGCATTCCAAGGGCAAGCCCTTGGACAGTGGCATCGATATGAAGGTGCTGGCCAGGCGGACACCGGGATTTACCCCGGCAGATATCGAAAACATGATGAACGAAGCAGCTCTGCTCACCGCGCGAAGAAGCGGCAGCCAGATCCATATGGACGACCTGGAGGAAGCCATTACCCGCGTGATCGCAGGACCTCAGAAGAAGAGCAGGGTGATCAGCGACACGGAGAAGAAACTGACAGCGTATCACGAAGCCGGCCACGCAGTGGTGGCCAGAGTCTTGCCCAATGCGGATCCGGTCCATCAGGTGACCATTATGCCTCGCGGAAGAGCCGGCGGGTTTACCATGACGCTGCCCAAAGAAGATAAATATTATATGACCAAGACCGAAATGGAAGAGCAGATCATGCATCTTCTGGGCGGACGGGTGGCTGAAAAACTGGTGCTCAAGGATATCAGCACCGGCGCCAGCAACGATTTGGAACGGGCTACGACCATTGCGCGGAACATGATTACCAAGTACGGCATGAGCGAAAAAATCGGGCCCATCAACTACAGCGAATCCGATGAAGTGTTCCTGGGCCGCGATTTTACGTCCCGGAAGAATTTTTCCGAGAGTCTGGCCTCCGAGATCGACAAGGAGATCAAGTTGATCATGGAGACGGCTTTCGACAGGACCGAAGCCATTTTGAAGGAGCACATGGATCAGTTGATCCGGATCGCCGATGCGCTGTTGGATCTGGAAACCATTGACGGAACGCAGTTCGAACAGCTGTTCAACGACGAAAAAACGCTGGAAGATATCCGGCAGGACAGCCAGGAGCAAGCCCGGGCCAAAGAAGAAGCCAACAGGCTGGAGGCCGAAAAGCGGGCCGCTGCCGAGGAGGCCGAACGGAAGGCCGTGGAAGAGCAGCTGCGCAAGCACATGGAAAAAGGCAAGCGCGTGGCAGTGATGGGCAAAGACGGTCGCATGGTATTTCAGGAACTGACCAAACTTCGGGAAAAACAGGAAGCCGAGAAGAGCGAAGAGCAGGAGAAAAAGGACGAGTCATGATCGAAACCTTTTCCAACAGCCTCATCAACAACAGCATCTATCACCTGCTGAACTTTGAAAAGTACGGCAGCTTTCCTGTTGCCATCCGGGAAGCTGCCATCAACAACAACTTTCAGGTCGTCCTGTTTTCCGGCGATTTCAACACTGTTTTTTCCGTGGAAACCCGACACACCGTCTCCATCGAAGATGTGGTGCGCATGGGGATCGAGCAGGATATCGACAAAAACACCAAGAACACCCGATTGGATTTCAAGGGGCTTTCCACCTACTGGGGACCGGTTACCCTCAGCGGCGTCAAGTACTATCTGATGCTGGTGGACAACGACGTAAACTATACCCAGGACGAAATCGTCAAACTGGCCGAAATCATCGAGCTGGCCATGGGCATGTGGAACTACACACCGGAGCGAGACATCATTGCAGAGTTTATCCGCGCCCTGCGCCGAGGCAACAGGAGTCTGGCCTACGCGCTGATGCAGGAGCTGGATCTGACGGGAGATATGTGCAAAGGGGTCTTTTTCGTTCCCGGCGTACAAAAGGAAGAAGGGCTGAAAAAGCTGGCAGCCTTCGAAAAGGAATTCGACATCAGGACGATCAAAGTGACCGAGGGAGACGAGATTTCCGGCATTCTTTTGGATTCTCCGGGCGCGAAGGAGTACGGCGAACCTGAATGGAAGGGGCTGGCCCGTCAAATGTTCGAGGCCGGCGCCGACAAGACGTTTCACGTATCCGGGCTGGAAGGCGTGGAAGGCATGTGTAACGCGTTTCAGATCATCAACGAGACCGAAGCCTTCATTCAGCTGATCTTTCCCCACAAGCACTCTTTCTCGAAGTATGAACTGGCGCTGGCCAGCAATTGCGTCAACATCTGCATTAAGGGCGGATCCGTCAAAAGAAACTATTTGGAGCTGATCAAGCCGTTCAAAAATCCGAAGGATACCAAGGGAAAGCAGTTGATGGAAACGCTGGAAACCTTTGTTCTCGACGCAGGTCTTTCCACGGCAAAAACGGCCAGGCTTATGGATATTCATGCCAATACGGTGCAATATCGATTAAAGAGGATCAAAGAGATCCTGGGTGTGGATATCACGGGAAATACGATCGTGCCCGGGCTGATGATGGCTCTGGCTGTCGCCCGAATCGAAAAGGAAGTCCGTTCATTTTAACAACAGGAGAAAAGAGCATGCTGCTGGCATTTGACGTAGGGAACACCAATATCGTACTGGGCGTATACAGGGAGCGGGAGCTTCTGCAAAACTGGCGGATGGAGACCGACAAAAACAAGAGCGCCGACGAGTACGGCATGATCATCCATCAGCTCTTCGAATACGAAGGGCTGTCTATCAAAGACATCGACGAGGTAATCATTTCCACGGTGGTGCCTCCGATCATCTATACGCTGCAGCATCTGGCGCAGAAATATTTCAACACAAGAGCCATTGTGGTCGGCCCGGGGATCAAAACAGGCCTCGTGGTCAAATACGACAATCCCAAGCTCCTGGGCGCTGACCGGATCGTGAATGCCGTGGCGGCGCTGCATCAGTATCCGGCGCCTCTGATCGTCGTGGATTTCGGCACAGCCACCACGTTTTGCGCAGTCACAGAAAAGGCGGAATATCTGGGTGGTGTGATCGCGCCGGGCATCAAGATCTCGGCGGATGCTTTGTTCGAAAAAACGGCCAAGCTTCCCCGGGTGGATCTGGAAGCGCCGGGCCACGTGCTCTGCCGGAATACCAGCGAAGGCATTCAGGCGGGAGTCGTGTACGGGAACATGGGTATGGTGGAGTACATCATTAAGAAAATGAAGCAGGAGATCACCGAATACACCAAGAGCGACAAACCGGTGACGGTGGTAGCTACCGGAGGTCTTTCCACCCTGATCGATTCCGGAGTGGACTGTATCGATCACGTGGATAAGTTGCTCACGCTAACGGGTCTGGAACTGATTTACGAAAAAAACCGCCCTCGCAGAGCAGCGAAGAAAAAGAGCGAAGCAGATGCGGACCCAAACCTGTAATATCGGCGAATTCTCACTGGATTTTCCTTTTATCCTGGCTCCGCTTGCCGGCATTACCGACGGCCCTTTCCGATTCCTTTGCCGGGAGCAGGGCGCCGGGCTGACGTATACGGAGATGGTCAGCGCCAAAGGGCTTTACTATAAGAGCAAAAATACAGAGACACTGCTTTCCATCCGTCCCGAAGAAGGGCCGGTGGGCATTCAGCTTTTCGGAGCAGAACCGGCGATCATCGGACGAGCGGCGCGCCAACTGAAAGACCGGTCCAATGTGCTGCTGGATATCAACATGGGCTGTCCCGTTCCCAAAGTGGTGCGAAACGGCGAAGGCTCCGCCCTTCTTAACGACCCGGCACTGGCTGCCGCCTGCGTCCGGGCGGCTGTGACGCAGGCCGGAAAGCCTGTAACAATTAAAATGCGAGTGGGCTTTAACGAAGAGCCTTACGATTATACAGGATTTGCCTCCGCTATGGAGGAGGCCGGATGCAGCGCCGTGGCGGTGCACGGCAGAACGCGCGAACAGTATTATTCGGGAAAAGCAGACTGGACCAAGATCGCTCAGATCAAAAGAGCGCTGCGCGTGCCGGTGATCGGAAACGGCGACGTGTTTTCCGCCGAGGATGCGATCCGCATGATGGAAGCCACGAACTGCGATGCGGTGATGATCGCCCGGGGCGCCCTGGGCAATCCTTGGATCTTCCGGGAGATCCGCGCGCTTTGGGCAGGTCTTCCTGCGCCCCCGAAGCCTACTGTGGATGAAATACGGCAAATGCTGCTTCGGCACCTGGCGTTGACCCTCGAAGCCAAGGGAGAATATGCCGCAGTGCGGGAAATGCGAAAACATGTGGGCTGGTACATCAAAGGGATCCCCGGCGCCGCGCAAATCCGCAGGAGCGCCAACAGTGCTGCCACAGCGGCACAGCTCAGGGAGATCATATACGGGTTGGACACTTCGTCCTCCCGGTTGGAATAGATACTTATTTAAAGAGAGGTTTGCACAATGAACAGTGACCAAATTCTAATGACCCGCGAGGGGTATGACAAGATCGTCAAAGAGCACGAATATCTGGTATCCGTCAGAAGAGGGGAAGTGGCCGAACGCATCAAAGAGGCGATCTCTTACGGGGATATTTCGGAAAATGCAGAATACGATTCGGCAAAAAATGAACAAGCCGAGTTGGAGGACCGTATTCTGAAGCTGGAAAACATGCTTCGGAAAGGCAAGATCATCAGCGAAGACGAGCTAACCGGAGATCATGTCAATTTGGGCCTTCACGTCTTGCTGAAGGACCGGCACACGAAGGATGAGTTCGAATATGTGATCGTCGGCGCCACGGAAGCCGATCCCTTTGCCGGAAAAATCTCAAACGAATCTCCTGTAGGCAAGGCACTTCTGGGGAAAATGGCCGGAGAAGTGGTTGATATACAAACGGAAATGGGGATGCTTTCATTGGAAGTATTAAAGATCCGGAAAGCGTAGGTTCAAGGACCCGAAAGGAAGACTGCAATGAGTGAAGAAGATAGAAGATCCCAGCAGGAGACCCTGCAGGAAGAAATCCTGCCCGAAGACGATTTGGGAGAGCAGCAACAGATCCGAAGGGAAAAGCTGGCCCGGCTGCAGGCGATGGGCCGGAATCCGTTTTTGACCGAAAAATGGGACGTGAACGCCTGGAGCGGAGATATCAAAGAGCATTTTGAAGCCATGGAAGGAAAACAGGTCTCCATGGCCGGTCGCATCATGGCCAAACGTCAGATGGGCAAAGCTTCTTTCATTGATATTCAGGACAAGCAAGAACGGATCCAGTGCTACGTAAGGCAGGACGCTCTGGGACCCGAAGAGTATGAGATCTTTCTGACGTATGATCTCGGAGATATCGTGGGAATCACCGGCGAAGTGTTCCGGACCCGTCACGGGGAGATCTCCGTTCGGGTGGAATCCCTGTGTCTTCTGTCCAAATCCCTGACGCCGCTTCCCGACAAATGGAAGGGTCTCAAGGATCAGGACCAGCGCTATCGGCAGCGCTACGTGGATCTCATCGTCAATCCCGATGTGCGGGACATGTTCCGCAAGCGTACCATGATCATCCATGAGATCAAGCGGGTCCTGGAAGAGGAGTACGGGTATCTGGAAGTGGATACGCCGATTCTGACTGTCATTGCCGGCGGCGCCAATGCCCGGCCTTTTTCCACGCACCACAACACCCTGGATCTGGACATGAAGCTTCGGATCTCCAACGAGCTGTACTTAAAAAGACTGATCGTGGGCGGCTTGGACCGGGTTTATGAAATGGGCAAAATGTTCCGTAACGAAGGCATGGACCGAAACCACAATCCGGAATTCACCAGCATGGAATGCTATATGGCCTACGCGGACATGGAAGCGGTGATGGACGTGACGGAACAGGTGGTCGCCCAGGCGGCCATGGCGGCCAACGGCACGATGAAAATCACCTATCAGGGGAAAGAATTCGATCTGACGCCGCCCTGGAAGGTCATCGACATGGGTGACGCGGTGCGGGAGATCACCGGTGTGGATTTTTCCCTCATCGAGACCGACGCGCAAGCCCGGGACGCTGCTGTCGGGGCCGGTATGGAGGCCGAAGATGTGGACGGTCTTCCCAGAGGAAAAATCCTGGCCGAGATGTTCGAGATGTTCTGCGAGGACGCGCCCGGATTTCTGGACGGACCGATCTTCGTGACCGGACATCCCATCGAGGTTTCTCCGCTCTCCAAGCGGGATCCGCGGGATCCCAGGATCACCCGCCGCTTTGAAGCCTATATCAACGGATGGGAGATCGCCAACGCTTTTTCCGAACTCAACGACCCCATCGATCAACTGGAACGGTTCCGCGTGCAGCAGGCACAACTGGATACCGGCGAGGACGAGGAAGCGCATCCCATGGACGAAGACTTTGTCTATGCGCTGGAAGTGGGCCTTCCTCCCACCGGCGGACTGGGCATCGGCATCGACCGGGTGATCATGCTGATCACCGATGCGCCCAGCATACGGGATATCATTCTCTTCCCCACCATGAAGCCACTGTAGGTCCCCTTCGGGAGGTAAGGATATGAAACACACAGACATCAGAGCATTATACAGATCCACGGAGGAGTTCGCCGGCAGAGACGTGACCGTGGCCGGCTGGATCCGCACGAATCGGAATTCCAATAAATTCGGGTTTATCGAGCTGAACGACGGGACGTTTTTCAAGTCGGTGCAAATCGTCTACGAAGAGGAAAAACTGGGAAACTTCTCCGAAGTATCTCGCTATCCCATCGCTTCGGCGCTGGTGGTGACCGGACAGTTGGTCCTGACGCCGGATGCGAGGCAGCCTTTTGAAATCAAGGCATCCTCCGTTGTGCTGGAAGCGCCCTCCGATGCGGATTACCCGTTGCAGAAAAAGCGCCACAGTCTTGAATTTCTCCGGGAACAAGGGCATTTGCGCCCCCGTACCAACATGTTCAGCGCAGTGTTTCGCGTGCGCTCCATCGCAGCTTATGCCGTTCATAAGTTTTTCCAGGAGCGGAATTTTATCTATGCGCATCCGCCCATCATCACCGGCAGCGATGCCGAGGGGGCGGGCGAGATGTTTCAGGTTACGACTCTGGATCTGAAGGATGTGCCCCATAAGCCCGACGGCACTGTGGATTTCGAGCAGGATTTCTTCGGAAAATCCGCGAATTTGACAGTAAGCGGTCAACTGGAAGCGGAAATTTTTGCTCTGGCCTTTAAGAATACCTATACTTTCGGACCTACGTTCCGCGCAGAGAATTCCAATACCGCGCGCCATGCATCGGAATTCTGGATGATCGAGCCGGAGATCGCTTTTGCGGATCTGGGCGACAACATGCGCCTCATCGAGGATATGGTCAAATACATCATTTCCTATACGCTGGAACACGCGCCCGAAGAGATGGCCTTCTTTGATGCGTTTGTCCAAAAGGGTCTGCTGGACCGGCTCCACCACATCGTACATTCAGAATTCGGCCACGTTACATATACAGAGGCTGTGGCGCTTCTGCAGCGCTCCGGCAAGGAATTCCAATTTCCCGTAGACCGGTGGGGCATCGATCTTCAGTCGGAGCACGAGCGCTATTTGACGGAAGAAGTGTTCCAAAAGCCTGTGTTCGTCACCGACTACCCCAAGGAAATCAAGGCGTTTTACATGCGGTTGAACGAAGACGGAAAGACCGTGGCAGCCTGCGATCTGCTGGTGCCGGGGATCGGAGAGATCGTGGGGGGGAGCCAGCGCGAAGAGCGCCACGATGTGCTGCTCGAAAAAATTCTGGCCAACGGTCTGGAACAAAAGGATTACTGGTGGTATCTTGAGCTTCGCAAATATGGCGGCGTCAAGCACTCCGGTTTTGGACTGGGCTTTGAACGTCTGATCATGTACCTGACGGGCATGTCCAACATCCGGGATGTGATCCCGTTCCCCCGGACGCCCAGAACGGCTGAATTTTAACCTTTACCCGATCGGGAGCCTTGTGATATACTTTATCTGTTGCCATAAAAAAAAGTAGGAGGACGCGTAGAATATGAAAGGCTATACAAGTGAAAGCATCAGAAACATTGCGCTTGTAGGACATGGCGGATGCGGGAAGACCACATTTCTCGAAGCTGCACTTCTTGCAACCGGAGTCATCAATCGACTTGGGAGAGTTGAGGACGGAAACACCGTAGCCGACTTTGATAAGATGGAGATCGAAAAAGGATATTCCATCAGTGCATCGATCGTGCCGGTAGAGTACAACAAGGTTAAGATCAATTTCATCGATACGCCGGGTTTTTTCGATTTCGTCGGTGAGGTGAACTCGGCCATGAGAGCCGTTGAAGCAGCCGCGATTTTTGTAGATGCCTCCTCCGGTTTGCAGGTTGGGACCGAAAAGGCATGGAACTCCTGTGAACAATTCAGCATGCCTCGATTTTTTATCATCAGCAAGACGGATAAGGAAAACGTAGACGTCGACGCCACCATCGCTGCGATCCAGGAGAAGTTCGGCACATCAGCCGTCTCCCTGGCCGATCGGGACGCCCTGAACGAAGCCATTGCGGAGACCGACGAAGAACTGATGGAAAAGTTTTTCGACGGCCAGGCGTATACGGACGAAGAATTCAATAAAGGTCTCCTGGCCGGTATCGCATCGGGCAGCATCGCGCCCATCATGGTGTGCAGCTCGATCAAAGGCGAGGGGATCAAGGATATCTTGGATTCGATCATCAGATTTGCGCCCAAGCCCACGGATCACCCGCTTTATCCCGCAAAGAACGACAGCGACGAAGCTTTGGAAGTCTCCTGCGGAGACGGCCATCCTTCGGCCTTTGTATTCAAGACCATCGCAGATCCTTTCCTCGGAAAAATTTCCCTGGCCAAGGTCATTACCGGCAAACTGACGCCGGGTCAGGAAATCTATAACGGCAAAGCCGAAAAAGCGGAAAAGCTGGGTGCGATGTTCTTCCTGCGCGGGAAGAACCAAGGAGACTGCCCGGAGGTATCTTTCGGAGATATCGTGGCGATTGCCAAGCTTCAGTATACCCAGACCGGCGACACGCTCAGCGAAAAATCCAATGTGATGGAATACCCGGCTGTCGAATTCCCCCAACCTACGCACTATATCGCCGTAGAGCCCAAGTCCAAGGGCGATGACGAAAAAGTAGGGACCGGGTTAAAAAAACTGATGGAAGAAGATCCTTCCTTCGTCATCGAGCGGAACGCAGAGACTCACCAACTGCTCATCGGCGGCCAGGGAGACATACAGATGAACATCATCATGGCCAAACTAAAAGAAAAGTTTGGTGTGGATGTGATCACCGTGCCGCAAAAAGTGGCCTATCGGGAAACGATTAAAGGCACCTCCGATGTGCAGGGGAAACATAAAAAGCAGTCCGGCGGCGCAGGGCAGTACGGCGACGTCTGGATCCGGTTCGGTCCTTCTGCGGAAGAGTTTGAATTTGCCGAAGAGTTGTTCGGCGGCTCCGTGCCGAAAAACTACGTGCCTGCTGTGGAAAAAGGATTGCGGGAATCTCTGGACAAAGGGCCTCTCGCAGGTTGTAAAGTCGTGAACATCAAGGCGGTTCTCCACGACGGATCCTATCACGATGTGGACTCCAACGAAATGTCCTTCAAGATCGCCGCTTCCCTTGCCTTTAAGAAAGGGATCGTGGAGGCAAAACCCTGTCTACTGGAGCCGATCATGCACATGGAGATCCTGGTGCCGGACGAATACACCGGCGACGTGATGGGTGATATGAACAAGCGCCGTGGAAAGATCCTGGGGATGGAACCCCAGCGCGGAGGCCTTCAAAAGTTGATGGCAGAAGCTCCTCAAGTCGAGGTATTCGACTATTCCATTTCCCTGCGCTCCATGACTCAGGCGAGAGGCAGTTTTACCATGAACTTCGAACGCTACGAGGAAGTACCGGGCAACTTGGCTGAAAAGATCATTGCCGCCCATAAGGCGGAAGCTGAAGAATAAGAAAAGCAAACACTGCAGGAGCGCCTCTTCGGAAGCGCTCCTTTTCTTCCTCTCCGGAAAGGGAGAGGCATAGAAAATGCGGGTGTCTACTGTTCATTTTCGTCGAGATAGGCTATAATCGTAGCTGAAATGTGGGAGAAGGAAAGGAAAGCATATGCATATTGAGACCGGCGCTCCTTTCAAAGGGAGCAAGCTGGAACAATTAAAAGCATTTCTCGGCAGGGCGGGCCTGGAATACGAAGAGGGTGTTCATTTTTCTGTGTGTCTGTACGAGCATGGAGAAATACTGGCCACAGGTTCTTTGGACGGCAATGTTTTTAAATGTATCGCAGTTCGTGAAGATCGCCAGGGTGAAGATTTGGCGGCCAAGGTCCTCACGGAACTGCGCAGAGAGGCCATCTGTCGGGGACAGACACACTTGTTTCTATTCACCAAACCGGGCAACATTCGGCTCTTTGCCGATTTTGGGTTTTATGCGATCGCCTCCACGCCGGAAGCGCTGTTGATGGAGAATCGGAAGAACGGCGCCCGGGACTATGCACGGTCATTGGCCGAAGAATGCCACGGTGTGATCGGAGCTGCCGTTGTCAACTGCAATCCGTTTACTCTGGGACACCGATACTTGATCGAAACGGCTTCGGCCCGCTGCGATCTGTTGCATTTGTTCGTGCTTACCGAGGATCGCAGCCGATTCTCCGCAAAGGATCGTATGGAACTGGTGCGAGCCGGAACGGCGGACATTGTAAATGTTCGTGTCCATGAAACCGGTCCTTACATGATTTCCAGCGTCACATTCCCCACTTACTTCATTAAGGATAAGACCCGGTCTCAGGACATTGCCTGCCGGCTGGATCTGGAGATCTTTGCGCGGATTTTTGCTCAGGAAATGGGGATCACCGTTCGTTTCGTAGGAACGGAGCCCAACTGCCGGGTCACTTCGGCCTACAACCGGCAGATGCTTGCGTACCTGCCGCCTTTGGGAATCCGGGTGGAAGAGATCCGGCGCAAAGAAATCGGCGGTGTGCCCATCAGCGCCAGCCGCGTGCGCGCGCTGATCGATCAGGGCGAGATCGAAAAAACGGCGGAGCTCGTGCCGCCCACAACCTATCAGTATATTCATACACGCTTTGCAAAGGAGAAGGTAGAATGAAGTATTATATCATTGACGCGTTTTCGGACAAAATGTTCGGCGGAAACCAGGCCGGTGTATGCGTACTGGACCACCCCATTTCAGCGGATCTGATGCAGAACATCGCTATTGAAAACAGATTTTCGGAAACCGCATTTTTAATAAAGCGCGATGGGTACTACGATCTGCGCTGGTTTACCCCCGGCGGAGAGATCGACTTCTGCGGACATGCCACAATGGGGTCGGCCTACGTGATCAAACAGTTTCTGGAACCGGAGATTCGGGAGATCCATTTCCGGGCGCTCTGCGGCGAATTGACAGTGGTCTGCGAAAACGATCTCCTCAACATGAACGCACCCCGATGGGTCCCCGAAGAGATCTCTGTACCGGAAGGTCTGCAGGAAGCCCTGGGCGCAAAAATTTTGTATTGCGGAAAGACTCGGGACACTCTGATTTTGCTGGACAGCGCGGATACTGTTCGGGCGCTTCAGCCCGATATTTCGGCTCTGGCCAAGCTCACGGATGTGAAATGTGCCATCGTTACGGCGCCGGGAGCGGACAGCGATTTTGTGTGTAGAGTTTTTGCTCCGGCCTTCGGCGTGGACGAAGATCCGGTTACGGGCTCGGCCCACAGCACGCTGATTCCTTACTGGGCGGAAAAGCTTGGAAAAACCGATCTGGTCTCTCATCAGGTGTCCCAGCGAGGCGGCGTTCTTGCCTGTCGGGATCTGCCGGCGGACGGCCGTGTGGAAATGGCCGGCAAGGCGGTCTGCTACCTGATCGGGGAACTGCAGATAGACACGAGAGAGGAATAGAGTATGGACTGGGGAATTTTGTTGCCGATCCTGCTGGGCATCGCTATCGGTGTCACCATTGTACAACTGAAGAATCGAGATTGATATGGATGGAAGTCTGATCAGCGCACCGCTGGCTATATCTTCGGTCAGCCTGTCGGCGATGTGGGTGACATTTATTATTACCGCGATCCTGCCGTTGGCCGGGTGGTTGTTTTTAGCGCGCCGCTGGAAAGGCGCGGGGACTGCGGTTGCAGCCGGCGCTCTGGGTTTCTATCTGACTCAGATGGTGATTCGGATCCCTCTGCTTTCCGTTCCTGCTGTTGCGGAAGGCCTGGGCGGTTTGTACGGGCAGAGTCCCATGGTCTATTTTCTGTTCATGGCTTTTACTGCCGGACTCTTTGAGACCACCGGGCGACTGTTCGTTTTTCGATCGCTTCTCTACAAGCGACTCAGCTATCGAACCGGTCTTGCGGCGGGATTCGGTCATGGCGCCGTAGAAGCATTGATTCTGGTGGGGGTGACATACGGAGCCAACCTGTATCTGTCCTACAGCATCAACGGGGGCGCCCCTCTTCCGGAGGATCCGGCGCTGGCCGCGGGTGTGGCGCAGCTGGCTGCGACCCCGGCGGCATTGTTTTTGGCTGCTGCCGTGGAGCGGATCTGTACGGTCTGTTTCCATATAGCGGCATCTCTTCTGCTGTGTTATATGATCAGCATCGGAAAGACGCTGCAGGGATTCTCACTCTGTCTGGCGGCACACACAGCCCTGGATTTTATCGTGCCTCAGATTCAGGTTCGAACAGGATCCTATGTGCTGACAGAAAGCGTAATGGTGGGCGTCGCAGCGTTGTCTGTCGGGCTGATCGTTCATTTGCAAAAGAAATTCGAAGTGCGGGACATCCCTCCGGATTCTGCCGGAGAGGCCGCAAAAGAGGGATATTGATTTGGGGAGAGGATCGATTGCGATCCGGATGAAAGGAGAAAACATGTTAATGATCACAACGGAGCAAATTCCGGGAAAGACCTATCAGGTACTGGGTGTGGTGAAAGGCCAGACCGTTCATTCCAAAAATATCGGAAGAGACATTGCCGCCGGTCTTAAAACATTGGTAGGCGGGGAGCTGGCGGGCTATACAGAGATGATGGCCGAAGCCAGAGCGCTGGCCACCAAGAGAATGGTGGAGGATGCCGAAGCATTGGGCGCGGATGCCATCATCGGTATGCGCTATGCGTCTTCTGCGATCATGCAGGGCGCGGCGGAACTGGTCGCCTACGGAACAGCAGTGAAACTGGACTGAGATCGGCCGAGTGGCCGTACCCTTCTCAGACCCGATAAAAGGAGAAAACGTAAACTATGCAAACCATGACATCCAAAGAAATCAAAGACCTGGCTTTTGAGCTTGGCGCCGACTTATGCGGCATCGCCAGCGCTGATCGATTTGACGGCGCGCCGGCAGGATATTCGCCTCTGGACCTGATGCCTTCCTGCAAGTCGGCCATCGTGATCGGCCGCAGCTTCCCCGCAGGGTTTCTTCAGTGCAATGATCCCATGGTTCCCTACACTGTCATACGGAATGTGCTTTCCAACATGCTGGATGTGCTTTCCATCAATTTCATTGCAAGGTTGGAACAGAAGGGGATTGTGGCTATTACAACCGGAGCCATCGACCCCACGAACTTCGATACGGCGACGGGCCGGATGCGGCAGGTGGTATCTGCCAAGCACTGCGCCCAGGCAGCCGGCCTTGGGGTGATCGGTAAAAATACGCTTTTGATCAACGAGGAGTACGGCAACATGCTATGGCTGGTGGTCGTGCTCACAGAATTGGAACTGGAACCGGATCAAACTGTGAAAAAAGACTATTGCGGAAACTGCAGTCTTTGTATCGATATCTGTCCCGCCGGCGCTACCGGCGCGTTGAGCGAGGACGGGCAGCCAACGCTTCGCCAGTTCGAATGCAAGGACTACGCTTTCGGATCCGTGGACGGCGGAGACTGGCGCGTCAAGTGCTTCCGATGCAGAGTGGTCTGTCCTTATGCCCTCGGATCCAAGAATCGAGGGATCCAAAGAGATCCGATGCAGATCTACACCGGCGGCTACATGAATCATCCGCCCCTTCCCGAGGAAGGCTAGATGCGCGAAACACTACCCTTATAGTCCACGCTGTGGTACCATAAGGGTAGTTTTTATTCCGGAAGGGTTGGTGTGTTTGTGAAGCGGCAGCAAAGAATAATGGCAATCCTCGGTATAGTGCTGATTCTTTACGGGCTGGGCGTTCTGGCCGTGATTGGATATTCTCACTGGTTTGATGCGGCGGGGATTTTGGCAGGAATCGGTTGTATCGGCCTTGCTCTTTGGGGCTCTCGGATCTGCGCGTTGAGAAAACCGGTGCCTCGCATTTTGGGTGGATTACTGGCGGTGGTGGTTATCAGTTTCTTCCTGTTGGAAGGGGCCATCCTCGGCGCGGCGCTGCAAGCGCCTTTGCCCGGCGCTGCCTACGTAATTATTCCCGGAGCGAAAGTCAACGGCACAGTGCCTTCGCTGACGCTGGACCGCCGCATCCGGGGTGCCGCGGAGTATCTTTCGGACAACCCGGATGCGGTGGCTGTAGCCACCGGCGGGCAGGGACCCGGAGAGG
>JAQUXD010000048.1 GCA_028692535.1 Eubacteriales bacterium
GCCTCGTGAAAGGTCCGGGCGATGATCTCCTGCTGGTGGAGCTTGGAGAGCTTAATAAAGTTGACGGCGTACCCGGAGACGCGGATCGTCAGGTTCGGATAAGCTTCCGGGTCTTCGTAAGCGGCCAGCAGCTGGGTTCGATCCAGCACGTTCACATTGATGTGATGGGCCCTGCTGGCAAAATAGCCGTCCAGGATCGTCACCAGGTTTTGGTGCTGCTCGGCTTCGGTTTTGCCCAGCGCACCCGGGACGATGGAGAAGGTGTTGGAAATGCCGTCGCGGCAGAGTTCGAAGGGCAGCTTCGCTACGGAATTGAGTGAGGCCAGGGCGCCGTTCTTTTCCCGGTTGTGCATGGGATTGGCGCCCGGTGCAAAGGGTGCGCCCGCTTTTCTGCCATCGGGGGTCGCACCGGTCTTTTTGCCGTAGACCACGTTGGAGGTGATCGTCAGGATCGAAAGCGTATGCTCCGCACTTCTGTAGGTCGGGTTCTTTTTCAGTTCTTCCAGGAACAGTTTGATCTGCTCCACGGCGATCCTGTCGATCCGGTCGTCATCGTTACCAAAAGCCGGATAGGTGCCGTCGGTTTCAAAATCTACGATGAGCCCGTCTTCATTCCGGATCGGTTTCACCCTGGCGTATTGGATGGCGGAAAGGGAATCGGCAAAGACGGAAAGACCCGCTATGCCGAAGGCCATGTAGCGGTGGACGGCCGTGTCGTGCAGGGCCATCTGAGTCTTTTCGTAGGCATACTTGTCGTGCATGTAGTGGATCATGTTCATGGCCGTTACATAGGTTTTGGCCAGCCAGGTACGGTAAAAAGCCATCCGCTTCAGCACTTCTTCGTAGTCCAGATATTCTCCGCTGTAAGGTTCCTGTTCCGGCGCCACCTGTGCTCCGCTCATTTCATCTCTGCCGCCGTTTAAACTCATCAGGAGCAGCTTGACGATATTGGCCCGGGCACCGAAAAACTGCATTTCCTTGCCCACGCGCATGGCCGAGACGCAACAGGCGATGGCATAGTCATCGCCGTACAGCGGCCGCATCAGATCGTCGTTTTCGTATTGGATCGAGCTTGTGGAGCAAGAGACCGCGGCCGCATATTTTTTAAAAGGCTCCGGCAGGCTTTGCGACCAGAGGACTGTCAGATTCGGCTCGGCCGAACAGCTCAGGTTGTGCAGCGTGTGCAGGATCCGGAAAGAGTTTTTTGTCACCAGTGTGCGCCCGTCTTCGCCCGTCCCGCCGATGGCTTCGGTGATCCACATGGGATCGCCGGCAAAGAGTTCGTTGTATTCAGGGGTGCGCAAGTGTCTTGCCATGCGCAGCTTGATCACGAAGTGATCCATGAGTTCCTGGGCGCCTTCTTCGTCCAACAGGCCCGCGTCCAGATCCCGCTGGAGGTAGATGTCCAGAAACGTGGTCACGCGACCCAGGCTCATCGCTGCGCCGTTTTGTTCTTTGATGGCGCCCAGATATCCGAAATACAGCCACTGGAATGCTTCCTGCGCGTTTTCCGCCGGCCGCGAAATGTCATAACCGTACATGGACGCCATCTCTTTGAGTTTTTCCAGAAAAGCGATCTGCTGATACAATTCTTCCAGCTGGCGGATGCTGTCTGCGTCGGTTGCGTCGGTTCCCAGCGTCTTCTTATCTTCTTTTTTTGCGGCGATCAGCGCGTCGACGCCGTACAAGGCCACGCGTCTGTAATCTCCGATGATGCGGCCCCGGCCGTAGGCGTCGGGCAGTCCGGTAATGAGCCCGGATTTTCTGGCGGCCTTGATATCATCGTTGTAGATGCGAAAGACGCCGTCATTGTGGGTCGTCCGGTAAGTGAACTCCTGTTCGATCTTGTCCGACAGCTGATATCCGTAAGCAGTGCAGGCCTGACGGGTCATCTTGACGCCACCGAACGGGTTGACGCCGCGCCGGAGCGGCTGATCTGTCTGCAGACCTGCGATCAGCTCCAATTCCTTGTCCAGATATCCGGGTGCATAGCTGGTGAGCGAACTGACCGTCTGTGTGTCGATGTCCAGGACCCCCCCGGCATTTCGCTCTTGTTCCAGCAGGCGCGCCAGTTTTTCCGTCAGCTTCTGCGTCCGCTGGCTGGGTCCCGCAAGAAATCGGTCGTCCCCTTCGTAAGGCCGATAATTCTGCTGGATAAAATCCCGGACGTCGATTCCGCTTTTCCACGGACCATCCTTAAAATGGTCCCAAGCTTTGAACTCCATATTTTCCTCCGTATCTTCCGATCACAGAGTAACTGAGCGGCCCGATCAAAAAACAAAAAGGGCAATATTCAGTTACCCAAACATTGCCCAGACGGTCGGCGGTTCAAAAGCTTCATTCCCCTGTGGTTCCCCACTTTATCCGTCAGTCATGAAGCTCGTTATTTTATACAGTGGATTCTACTGGAAACGTCTGGCTTTGTCAAGCACCAGAGGTTTTGCTTTCCGTATCCCTTTTGGTTTGACGTATTTTATTCTTGACTCTTTTGAGCCGGAAAAAGTCTTCTCTTTCTTTTTCCTCGAGAGTTTCCTGGATTTGTTTGATCTGTTCCTGATATTTTGGTATTTGGATATGTTTCAAGGCATTGGTCCTTTTGTTGGTTTTTTCTATTTCTTTTGCCAGTTTGAAGATGGAGTTTTCGATTTCAGCGAGGTCGTAAATCTTATAGTGGACCTCATTGAATTGCTGTCTGGCCCGATCCAGTGCGAGATTGGTATTATAGAATCCGTACGCAGGCAGGATATCGCTTCTCTGATATTTGATGATCGGAATGTCTACGCCCATGATACTTTTCATAAGCACGTCAAAAGACTCGTTATTGGGGATGCTGTAGGTCATATCCTCGACATTCTTGATGCCTAGTGTAATATTTGCCACTTGCAGCGCTTCGTACGCTTCGGCAAAAATAGCACTGATTTCAGTCTGGATATTTTTTGCCTTCTCTGCCAGATCCATCATCTCCCGAATCAGTACATTCCTTTTTTGATCCAAAAGTTCGAACCCGCTTTTAGAAAGGTTCAACGAAGACTTTGCCTTGATCAGATTTGATTTTGTGGGGGCGATCAGAATTGCCATGAAGCGTCCTCCGAATCCGTTTTGCTGGAGCCGTGATAGTATTCATTTAGGATTTCCGATTGTATGCGATCCAGTTCTGTGGGCGGAAGCGCCGACAGAATTTCCCACCCTAAATCCAATGTTTCCAGGATGCTTCTGTTTTCGTTGCTTTCCTGAGAAATGAACCGTCCCTCTAAATTTCGTCCGAATTCAAGATAAAGCTTGTCCGTATCGCTCAGGTCGTCCTCGCCGATGATCTGAGACAATGCTCTGACATCCTGGACCCGCGAATAGGAGGCAAACAACTGACTGGACAGATCGGAATGATCTTTTCTGGTGTAGGTTTCTCCGATTCCGTCTTTCATCAGACGGGACAGAGAAGGAAGGATATCGATGGGAGGATAGATCCCCTTTTGATTGAGTTCTCTGTTCAGCACGATCTGTCCTTCCGTAATAAAGCCGGTCAAATCGGGTATGGGATGCGTAATGTCGTCGTTGGGCATGGTCAGGATCGGGATAAGGGTGATCGAACCTTCCCGGTCTGAAAGCATCCCTGCCCGTTCATAGATCGTGGAAAGATCACTGTAGAGATATCCGGGATAGCCTTTTCTGGAGGGGACCTCTTCTTTTGAAGAGGATAGCTCCCGCAAGGCCTCGGCATAGCTGGTCATATCCGTGAGTATCACGAGAACGTGCATATTCTGATCAAACGCCAGATATTCCGCAGCAGTCATTGCGCATTTGGGTGTGGAGATCCGTTCTACGATTGGTGCATCAGCGGTGTTGATGTACATGACGACATGGTCCAGGACGCCCGAAGCCTGAAAGCTTCGAATGAAGTAGTCTGCATCGTCGTGCCGTACGCCCATAGCGCCGAATACCACGGCAAAATTGTCGCCGGTTTGGCCTTCGATTTTAGCCTGACGTACGATTTGTGCCGCAAGTTCGTTGTGGGCAATGCCGTTTCCAGAAAAAATGGGCAGCTTTTGACCGCGAATGAGCGTCATCAGTGCGTCGATCGCCGAGATGCCCGTCTGTATAAAATTCCGCGGATACTTTCGGGCCACAGGATTCATAGGTCTCCCGTTGATGTTTTGTCTGTTGGCGGACGGTATTTGATACAGGCCGTCAATGGGCTCTCCTACACCGTTAAAGGCTCTTCCCAGAATTTCGCCTGATAGAGGAATGGACATGGGCTCCCCTTTGAATGTGACGGCAACATTGTTTGTCGAGATGTCGGAGGTTCCTTCAAAAACCTGCACGATCACATTGGTTCCGTCAATTTTGATCACTTTGCCGGTCCGCTGTTCTTCTTCGTTCAACTTGATGGAAACCATTTCACCGTAGGCAACGTTTTCCACATGGGACAAAACGATCAACGGGCCTCCGGCTTGCTCCAGCCTTAAATATTCCTTTTTCATAATACGATAACCTTGCTTTCGCTCTTCACTCATATGTTTGGCTCAGACGATCATAGACCCCGATGATTTTAACACGCAGCTCGTCCAGTATCCCGGTGTTGTCGTTCGGCACTTCGTACTTCATTTTCAGAACATCCTGAACTACGTCCTGACTTTTGATGATCGATATCGGGATGCCCATTTTGACGCACTTCAAAGCGCTTTCGTACAACGTGTCGATCACTTGCAGCATCTTATACTGCTTCTCGAGGACCACGTATGTGTCGATTTTGTGCAGTGCATTTTGCTGGAGGAATCCTTTTTTTATAATTCGGGCGATTTCCAGAACCAGCGCCTGATCGTTGGGGAGGACATCTTCTCCCACCAGTTGGACGACTTCGTTCAGTTTTTCTTCCTCCTGAAGAAGTCGCAGCATTTTCTTGCGAAGATCCAGCATATCTTCGGCAACGTTTTCGCTGTACCAGTCTTTCAGCATATCAACATAACCACTATAGCTGAGCAGATAATTGATCGCAGGATAATGCCTGGCGTAGGCAAGCTTCTTGTCCAGAGCCATAAAAGCTGTGACAAAGCGCTTCGTATTTTCGGTGACCGGCTCGGAAAAATCACCTCCGGGAGGCGAAACGGCGCCGATAATGGTAATGGAGGCTTCTGATCCTTCCAGCGTTTGGACGCATCCGGATCGTTCATAAAATTCTGCCAGCCTGGAGGGAAGGTAGGCTGGAAATCCTTCTTCTGCAGGCATTTCTTCCAACCGACCGGAAATCTCTCTGAGCGCCTCTGCCCATCTTGACGTGGAGTCGGCCATGATCGCTACGTCATAGCCCATATCCCTGTAGTATTCGGCCATGGTAACTCCAGTATAAATGGAAGCCTCCCGGGCTGCGACAGGCATGTTGGACGTGTTTGCGATCAGGATGGTTCGCTCCATAAGCGGCCGGCCTGTTCGCGGATCGATGAGCTTCGGAAACTCTTCCAGCACGTCGGCCATTTCATTCCCACGCTCTCCGCAGCCGATGTATATGATAATATCTGCATCACTCCACTTTGCCAGCTGCTGCTGGGTGACGGTCTTTCCCGTACCAAAGCCGCCTGGCAGTCCGACTGCACCACCTTTTGCGATCGGAAAGAAACTGTCCACGACTCTTTGTCCCGTTACGAGCGGTTGATAAATCGGAATTCTTTTTGTGAAAGGCCGGGGTTTTCGAACCGGCCATCTGCTTGCCAATGTAAGCGGGACTGTCTTGCCGTTTTCGCTTTGAACGGCTGCGATCGTGTCGTTCAGCGTATATTGGCCATTCGGCTGAATGCTGACGACAGTACCGCTGATGTCAAAGGGAACCAGCAACTTATGCAGGATGCTTTTGGTTTCTTGAACCGTGGCGTACACTGTCCCTGGCTGCAGAAGATCGCCCACGGCCGATAGGACTGTAACATCCCAATGCTTTTCTTCGTCCAGGGACAAAAGACCGATCCCATCCGGGATAAAGTTCTTGTGCATACTGTCAATTTTTTCGAGTGGCCTTTGAATACCGTCAAAAATATTCCCAAGCATTCCTGGGCCAAGTGTCACAGATAAAGGGCGGCCTGTATAATGGATCGTTTCTCCAGCCTTGAGCCCTTCGGTTTCTTCGTAAACCTGCATGGTCGCCACATCGTGATCCAGGGATACGACCTCTCCGATCAGTTTTTGCGCTCCGATCATAACGATTTCATTCAGTTTGAAGGAAGCCATATTCGTTCCTTTTACAACTGGCCCGTTGATTTCCCGGACGATCCCTTCTTTGTTGTTCATTGGTTCACCTTCGATTCTTTGTCTGTAGTTGTGGACGAAAGCGCATCAAAAAACATTTCCATCATGATTGGCTTGTTCTCTTCCAGCAGAGTCCTTACGGAAAGATCGATGCGTGTATTGGCTTTGAAATCTTCTAGGATCAATCCGCCGATGATGTTTTCATCGGCGAGCTGGATGGAACGATCTTCTCTCAAAATATGCGGCATGGCCTGCTTGACATCCTTACCATGCCGATCCAGATCCGATCGCGTCATGGATACGGTGATGCCAGAGGATGGTTTTTCAGAAGCGTCCAATTGCTTTGCAAGAAAAATCAGATAAGCTTTATACTCTTTCGTAAGAATAAAAGCATCGACCTTGCTTCTGAGATGTTCCAACAGCATCGAGAACAACTCTTCCTTGGCCGACATGATGGTTTTTCGGTAATTGGCAGCGGAACTGTTTAAAATTTCTGTTCTTTCTTTTCTTGCTTCCTGCGATGCTTTTTTTTCGATACGTTTGACCTCAAGATCCACTGTGTGCTTGTTTTGTTGAAGCTGTTTTTGGCAATCCTTGCTCAAAGCATCCATTTGCGCAGCAAAATCCTCATTCATGGAGCGCTCCAGAAGTCTGCTGAAAACCGATAATTTTTGTTCGATTGTTACCATTGTGTCCGCCTCATAACTTTATACCGATAGATTCTTCGATATAGTTTGTGATTTTAACCTGAAAATCAGGTCCTGCATGCCGATCGGGAATTTCTACGATCAGCGGGCTTTTTCTTTCCAGCTTCATGCGCATCACTTCCGCTTTGGCATTTTCCATGGCCACTTCCGTGATAATCAGGATCCCGATATCCTTGTTTTGCAGCGCTGCCTTGATCGCCGCCAGCGTCTCATCTCGCGTGTGGACGATCACACCATCGACTCCGGCAAGCTTCATGCCCACCCAGGTGTCTTTGTTGTCGCTGATCAAAAATGATTTCATCGTCCTGCCCTATGCAAAAAGGATCAGAATGGAGATGATCATCCCGTAGATTGCAATGCCCTCTGCCATTCCGACATAAATCAAAGTTTTGCCCAGAAGGGAGGAATCCTCGGAAATTGCACCGATGGCAGACGAACCGACGGAGGCTACGGCCAGGCCTGCGCCGATGGTGGCAAGTCCTGTGCTCAGCGCGGCGGCAAGAAACTTCATACCGTCACCCATGGAAAGCTCCGGGACAGCGACTGCGGCAGCCGCTCCAGTTTCGGCATAAGCCGGGTTGCCGAGCAGGAGCGTCAGCATCATAGATGCTGCGACCAGGCCGAAAGAGGAAGCCGATATGAAAACGGCCTTTTTGATACTGCCTGCTTTATTGCGCTTTTGCGCCGACTTTCCATAAGCGATCGTTCCGGCAGCGATGAGACATGCCGTTGTGAGTAATAGTATTTGCATCTTATTTCTTCCTTTCAATCGTATAAGTAGTGCTCATTGACCAACCGTGATCAGTCACATATTCTAACGGGTCTAAAATCGACCCCTTCGCCTTGAAAATATTTGCTGAACATTTCATCGTATTCCAGCCGCAGGCCTTGTATGAGTACGACCAGACCCTCCAGCGTAAGGATCAGCAGGTTGCCCAAGATCAGCATGGTGAGCTTCAGAATAAAATTCGGCATCATTTCTGACAGCGCCCAAAAGGCAAGAAACAAACCTGCGTGATTGAGCGCAAAGGCCCCGATACGAACAAAGGATATGGCATTGCTGAGTGTCGTCAGAACTGTTTCGAATGCCTCAAAGAAGCTTTCTGTGAAATAGGCGCCAACGCTTTCGTTCAGCAGGGGCTTTCGTCTCAGCAGAATATTATCCAAGGGCGTTTTTAAAAACATGGTTAGCAAGCTTATTAATAAGCCGGCATAGACTGGCGCAGTCGGAATAGATATCACTCCGCTGGCCGAAACCAGAAGCAGGATCAAACTGATGTAAAAAATATAGCCAGCGATCCCCGTTTTACTTAGGAGTCCGGCGCCAATATCCTTTCGAAGAAAGGCATTGACGATGCCCATTCCGTAGGATATCGTCAGGAATGCCACGCCGATCACGACTCCGGCAAGCAGTATCCCGGGTATATTCTGTGGGTCCAGAGGTCTTCCGATCAGACTGGGCAGCCAGGGCAACTCCTGCTTTTCCAGTCCGAAAAAGCTTCCGTAAACCAGACCGAACAACATAGAACAAGCACCTAGTCTTGTCAGAATCTGGCCGGCTGTTGCGCTTTTTTTGTGAAGGAACAGGCCCATAAGAATGTAGATCAGACCCTGTCCGAGATCTCCGAACATGATGCCGAACATCAAACAGAAGGTCACTGCCAAAAAAGGAGTCGGATCCAATTCGGTATAGGATGGAATGCCGTAAAGCCTGACGATAGACTCAAAAGGTTTTGTAAATAGATTTGTTTTAATGTGTGTCGGTACGATCACCTGCCTTTCCATTTCATTTGCGTTTTTTTCTTCAATGATCAATCGATCCGAGGTGGATGCAAAAATTCTTTTCACCTCTTTTCTGTCGTCTTTCTTGATCCAGGCGTTCATAACGAATGCGGTTTCCCCGAAATCAATATCTCTTTCCAGCTTTACGATTCTTTCTTCCAGGCGGACAGAGGTATGGATTTTATTGACACGTTGTTTAAGTTTTTCTATTTCTGTAGAAAGTGTATCGGTCCATTCGTTGATTTCTTCCGATAAGCGTTGGATTTCTTCTTCTGTCTTTTCCAGTATGCCGGAGACTGTGCCGTGTAAACCATCCGGGATATTCAGCGGTTCCCAGTTCAGTGAGCGCAAGAGCTTCGACGTTTCTTCCTTTAATTGTTTCGGGAAGATGATGATCTGAATATCTTCCTCCGGATCTTTGATCCTTCCGATATTCAGTACGACCGAACTGATATTTTCATAATTCTGCCGCAGCTTTTGCCGACTTTCTCTCGAAAGTGAGCCAATTTCATAATCAAAATAATTGAGTTTTCCAAGGCGTCCAAAGTCCAGGTTTTTAGAATTGATGTGACTGATTTTCCTTTTAAGCTGTTCATACATGTTCGCAGCAAGCTTCTTTTCGTTCACGGATCGAATCTGCGGCAAGAGCAGATTGTTCAGCTCGTCCAGGTCTGCCCGTGCATTATGAATGCTGTATTTTCCTGAAAAAAAGTCGGACTTTTCGATCTGCGGGACATAATTCAGGTAGTCACACAAAACATCCAGCTCTTTCTGCATGCCTGAACAAAGTCCCTCGATCTCGTCGATGTCCTCCGGAATGTATTCGGGCGGCCCGGCCATGACAGATTCGAATTCATGGATAATATAGCTGTTATCGTATATTTCAGCATGCTCAAAATCGAAGTGCAGCTTTTCGCTCAATACCGCTTGTTGCAAGACTTTGTGCATGTCTTCCACGGAGCCTACGATTTTAAGAGATATCATTTTTTGAATCGCCATTTTACTGATTCACTCCCTTTTTGTCCATGGAACGAATCAGATAGCTTCCAATCAATTCCTTTGGCACTCGGTACCGGATCGCCTCTGTAGCGACGATAAATTCTTTCATTACGATTTCCAGCAAGTACACATAGGAAATCGCCATTCCCACGGATTTCCGATGTTGACGGCTGGTCACTTCCCGATAGAGGTAATCATCGAGATTTCTTTCCATATTCATTTCGTCATTATCTGTGAATATAGTGCTGTTCAAATACCGATTGATCAACATCCGGGTCTCATCCGCCGATTTTGCATAGCACAGCGTCTTCAGTTTTTTGAGGCCAAGCATGCGCCCTCCGGGCAGACTGTACACCAGCATCTGCTCAGGAGAAAAATGGTAGTACTTTTGCGCCCTGAAAATCCATTGCACATTCAAACAATCGACTTTCAACCCGATCAGATCCTCTGCGATATGACTGTCGTCGGGGGATAGCTTTCGGGCTTTTCGAAAAAGCGTCGTGTAGAACAATAGCTGCAGCTTCGTTTCCACGTGGAACTCTCTGCTGGCAGGATCACTGTCGGCCGCTGTCTTTAAGACGTTGAAATACGATGTGCCTTTCAACTTTTCGACCAGCTGCGCAATGGTTTTCAATTCCATCAGGTCATCATATTGCAGTGGGGAATGCTTTTGCGGGTGGATAAAGTGGCTTTGCATGTCTTCCGCTGATTCACCCATCGAAATTTTCCGAAAGATCAAAAGCAGGTCGTAGATTTCAAATTCCATGAGAAATGCTTTCATAAATTCTCTGTAAGGACCGGAAAAAAAGTGAAGAATGTTCTCCAACTCGCTCACAGCGTGCTGATGAAACAGTGTTTCCAGCACATCCCGGTGAAAGATCTGCTTATCTGCACGATCAAAAATATTGTGGAAATCATATTCACTCTTCAGCATTTCCGCCATTTGATCGATCGAATCACAGTTCAGGAGTGCACGGAATTTTTCCTTGTCCAGCAGTTGGCTTTTTTTTGCTGTGATCTTTGTTTCCAACGCTTCAAAAGGCACATAAGGATTCATGGACTTACCCTCTGGATTCCATCGAAAAGAGTTTATCGAAAATATCCTGGATTACATTTTTTTCGATTTTTTGGAAGTGTGTTTTTAATTGCTCCACTTCTTCTTGGAGATTTGCTTTCTGTTCAGAGGATTTTTCCATCGCATCGCTGATCTGCTGTTCCTTGAGTTGACGCGAGCGAAGGCGGGCATTCTGAAGCTGTGCTTCGCGGTATGCCTTCATTTCGTCTACACACGCCTTTTTTTGTTTTGCCAGGATGGCTTTGTTGCTTTCCTCTTGATCAAATGCCTGTTTGTCTATTTTGGATATTTCCTCGATAACGTCTTCCATGGTTTGCGATCTCCTTGCATATAACCCGTATCCCGGAAAAGAAAACAAGGCCGCTCAATCGAACGCCCTTGTCGTATCACTGCGTATACTGGTTTGTAAAGGTATACCAGCTTCGAGTAGTCTTTACGGCTTTGGGTGTGGGTGGGTTAAGGTCTTCCTTCCAGTTTTGGTTTCATTTTCAACAAAATACACCCCTTTTGCAATGTTGTCAACCAACCAAAGAAGGTGGCTGTTAGTTTTCGAAGCGGAAGCGCTTTGCTTTATCAAGTGCGTAGGGGTGCACTTTCACTTCGGGAAGCGTCTTGTTGATCAATTTCTGGATGTCTCGCAGCAAAGGCTTTTCTTC
>JAQUXD010000163.1 GCA_028692535.1 Eubacteriales bacterium
GGAAATGGACGCTTTAAAAATGGGAACCGGGTGGTCGGTTGACGATCTGTCGAAAGCGCAAATCTTTCTTCAGAGCACTTCCGGAGACAGCCATCCGGGCAGCGTGCATCTGGAACGGCTGGTCCGCATAGCTGAAAAGGAGCTCTTCGAGCTAGGCGCCAAGCCCGCTAAATATACAACTACGGATATCTGTGACGGGATTGCACAGGGGCATGACGGCATGAATTATTCCCTGCCGTCCAGAGAACTGATTTCGGGTATGATCGAGATCCAGGCGACAGCCTCTCCCATGGATGCCGGCCTTTTTTTGAGCAGCTGCGACAAAGCGGTTCCTGCACACCTGATGGCCATGGCCCGTCTGGACATGCCGGCGCTGCTGGTTCCGGGCGGAGTCATGGAGGCCGGCCCCGGGGGACTGACTCTGGAGCAGATCGGCGCGTACAGCGCTGCCTATCATCGCGGAGAGATTTCCCAAGAGCAGTTTGAAACCTACCAACACACTGCTTGTCCGACCTGCGGAGCCTGCGCATTTATGGGGACGGCCTGTACCATGCAAATTATGGCCGAAGCCCTGGGAATGACCCTTCCGGGCGCCGCGCTGATTTCCGGAAATTCCCCGGAGCTGGAAGAAATGACTCTTCGATCGGCCCGACAGCTGATCCGGGTGTTGGAAGCCGATTTAAAACCTTCGGATATTCTTACGATGGACGCTTTCGAAAACGCCATCACTGTTCACGCCGCCATTGCAGGCTCCACCAACGCTCTGTTGCATCTCCCTGCCATCGCGCGGGAGTGCGGGTTGCATCTTGTTCCGGAGTTGTTTGACGAAATCCATCGCCGGACGCCCTGGATCGTGAACGTGCGTCCCAGTGGAGCCTATCCCGCGTCCTGTTTCCGTGAAGCCGGCGGTGTCCCTGCCGTGATGGAAGCCCTTCGTCCCTTGCTTCACCTGGATGCGATGACCGTAACCGGTAAAACACTGGGGCAAAACCTGGACGCTTTCGGCAATGTCCGGGATATTTATAGAGCTGGGCGGTCCTCATCAGCGAAGGGCAAAGGGAATCCGGAGGTCATTCGATCTCTGTCAGATGCGCTGGATCCCCGGGGCGCGGTTTCCATACTCAAAGGCAATCTGGCACCGGAGGGAGCTGTCATTAAGCATGCCGCTGTTGCTCCGAACATGCACAGAGTAGTATTGCGCGCCTTGCCCTTTAATTCGGAGGAGGAAGCATACAGAGCGGTTCTGGATGGCCGTGTCCGCCCAGGACATGCGGTGATCATCCGTTACGAAGGGCCGAGGGGAAGCGGTATGCCGGAACTGTTTTACACCACCGAAGCGATTGCCTCGGATCCGAATTTGATTTCTTCCGTGGCGCTGATTACCGACGGCAGGTTTTCCGGCGCGACGAGAGGTCCTGCCATCGGCCACGTTTCTCCCGAGGCGGCAGCCGGGGGACCCCTGGCATTGATCCGGGAGAACGATCTGATACGCATCGATATACCTGATCGGAAACTGGAATGGATGGGTATCAACGGAACGCCGGCGCCGCCGGAGGAAATCGAGGCAGAGCTTCGCAAAAGGCGAGCATCCTATCGGATTCCGGCATGCAAAGAAAAGAAAGGCATTCTTTCGGTCTACTGTCAATTGGCCGTGTCGGCCATGGAAGGCGCGTACATGAAAGAAAGGCCATAGCTACATGTGAATATTCCATATAAAAAGAGCCTGCGTTGCAACGCAGGCTCTTGTCGATTGTTCGAGTTTATTCCAGCGGCTCGTACAAATATCTGGCGGGGATGATTTCCGAACCCAGCGCTTGTCCCTTCCATCCCATATTGACGGAAGCGGCAATCCCTTTGTCCATATATTCAATGCGCAATTTGTACTTGGTTCCTACCGTAGCGGAGAAGGTGTGCTCGTAAACTTCCCTGCTGTTCCAGGTCCATGCGTCGATCACCGGCACATCGTTCAGCCAAACCTTCAGTGCATCGTCCACCGTAAATACCAAAGTAGTATCTTCGGTGAATTTCGCTTCCACGTAGCCGTCCATTTCACCATAGAATCGATCTGTGGAAATACCTTCCGGTGCGTCCATTCCCCAGTCGTAGTCGATGGATCCCACGGTGGTGTGCCCCGGTTCCGATTCGATTTCACCGCTGCCGTCTATTTCATAAAAACGGATCCGCAGTCCCTCTCCTGTTTTTTGCAGAAGGTTATAATATTGAGGTGTGCTGTAAGTGGCATAGGTTTCTTGCTCTACGAAAAAGTTTGCTTCCGGAATCAGTCCCATAGACACATTCTCGGCTTCCCAGAATAGATATACCGCCGCATACAATGGCATTTGCTGATAATCGACCGTGATGGGATAGTATGTTCCCGCCTGCAGGTAGATCGGTGTATCGGATTCGCTGGACGCAAGGCTCAGCAATCCCCAGTTGTCGATGACCATCGTATCGTTGACGGTTACACGAACGCCGTCATCGGAATAGGTGGTGAACGAATAATTGCCCGATACGGTGGGGCGGATATAGCCTGTCCA
>JAQUXD010000049.1 GCA_028692535.1 Eubacteriales bacterium
ATGCTTTTAGTGGACAGTGTGCTGTCCATGACGGAGGGTACTTGTATCGAAGGATCATTTTATGTGGATCCCGACCGGGAAATATTTAAGGGTCATTTCCCTGACGAACCGGTCCTTCCCGGCGTGTATACCGTGGAAGTGATGGCACAGGTGTCGGATATCCTGATCTTGTCCATGGGACGATATGCGGGAAAGGTCCCGCTTTTCATCGGGATCGACAAAGTGCGCTTTTTCCGGAAGATCCAGCCGGGCGATACCCTGCGGATCGTCAGCCGGATCCAGTCGGAGCGGATCGAGAAATCGATCGTCACCTGCAGTGCGGAAGTCTATAACAAAGGAGAGCTGGCATGTACCGGAGACGTGACACTGGCCATGAGATGAAGGAGAGATCTATTGATGAATTGGAGAACGATTTACGAAGAAAGGCGGGTGACCGCACAGGAAGCGCTATCTCACATCCGACCGGGAGATGCAGTGGTACCGGCCCATGCGGCATCGGAGCCGCGATATCTGATCGACGAATTGCTTAAGCGGAAGGAAGAGCTGTCGGACGTGAAGATTGTGCAGGGCCTGAATATCGGATTGGCGCCTTATGCCGCTGCTGAATATGACGGACACTTTAACGTACATTCATTTTTTTTAGGAAAAAACAATCGAAAAGCGGTGCAGGAAGGCAGAGGAGAGATGATACCCATCCACTTCTATGCTCAGCCCAGAGGCTTTCGAGACGGATTTATTCCTTGTGATGTGGCGTTGATCAGCTGCACTCCGCCCAACGAAGACGGCTATGTGAACATGGGTCTTTCATGTGATCAGACTCGGGTCATTGTGGAGAAAGCCGGAATCGCCATTGCCCAAGTGAACGACCACGTACCTCATACCTGTGGGGATACGCTGATCCATGTTTCGGATATCGACTTCTTTGTGGAGCACAACGAAGACATGTACGAAATTCCGCCGATCAGCAGCAGCGATCCCATCGCGGAAAAGATCGGAGCAAATATAGCTGCGCTGATTCGCGACGGGGATACTCTGCAAATGGGCCAGGGTACTGTGCCCAACGCCATTCTCAAGTTCTTGGAAGACAAAAAAGATTTAGGCGTGCATACGGAAGTGTTCTCAGATAATTTACTTCCTCTTATCGAGCTGGGCGTTGTAAACGGCGCACGCAAAACATTTCACAGAGGGAAGATCGTTGCCACGTTTATTCAGGGCAGCAAGGAATTGTACCGTTACGTGGATCACAACAGCATGATCGAAATGATGCCGGTGGATTATACGAACGATGTGGCAAACATTGCCAAGAACGACAATATGGTCGCCATCAACTCAGCATTGGAAGTGGATTTGATGGGGCAGGTCGTAGCTGATTCCATCGGAACAAAAATGTTCAGCGGCGTAGGCGGTCAACTGGACTTTTTGCGCGGCGCCGAGCAGTCCAGAGGCGGCCGGCCCGTCATAGCGTTGCCGTCTACCGCAAAAGGAGGTACCATCTCCCGGATCGTAGCGGTATTGAAGCCGGGCACACCGGTAACGACCACCCGTCAGGATGTTCACTGGGTCGTGACGGAATATGGCGCAGTCAATCTCTTCGGAAAGCCGATCCGACAGCGGGCCGAATTGCTGATCAGCATCGCGCATCCGGATTTTCGCGACCGGCTTGCGGCAGATTTTGACCATTATCTGAAAGATGCAGGCGTTTTCAACGGCTTTGCGCTGTAACCCGAAGCAACATATAGAAACCAAGGAGGAAATCATGAACTTTACACCGACGAAAGAACAGGACATGGTCAGGCAAATGGTCCGGGAATTTGCCGAGACCGAAGTGAAGCCCATCGCCGCGGAAATAGACGAAAAGGCGGAATATCCCTATGATACAGTCGCCAAAGCTGCAAAATTAGGACTCCTGGGAATGCCGTTTCCCGAAGAATACGGCGGCGGCGCCACGGACTATATCAGCTATATCATCGCAGTGGAAGAACTGTCAAGAGTTTGCGGATCTCACGGCGTGATTGTGCAGACACACTGTGCGTTGTGCTGCTGGCCGATTATGACTTACGGCACCCAAGAACAAAAAGATAAGTATCTTCCGGATCTGGTGTCCGGCAAAAAACTGGGCGCTTTCGGCCTGACGGAGCCCAATGCGGGCACCGACGCGGCTGGCATTCAGACCCGTGCGGTAGACAAAGGGGATCATTGGCTTCTCAACGGAAGCAAGATCTTTATATCCGGCGGCGGCATCGCCGATGTCTACGTCATCATGGCAATGACGGACAAATCCAAAGGAACCAGAGGCATTTCCTCTTTCATCGTGGAAAAGGGGATGCCGGGTTTTACAGTCCCCAAACACGAAAACAAGATGGGAATCCGGGGCAGCCTGGCCGGCGAACTGGTGTTCGAAGACGTAAAGCTCCCCAAAGAAAACCTTTTAGGGGATCTCGGCAAAGGCTTTAAAGTCGCCATGACATCCCTGGATGTCGGCAGGCTTGGCATCGGCGCCCAGGCGCTGGGCATCGCTCAAGGCGCCTTCGATGAGACCGTGACATATATGAAGAGCAGAAAACAATTCGGGAAATCGCTGGATAAATTCCAGGCTTTGGCTTTTGAGATGGCAGAAATGCGAAACCGGATCGACATGTCCAGACTGATGCTGTACAAAGCCTGCGACCTCAGAACGAAAGGTCTGCCCAGCACCGTGGCAGCAGCTCAGGCCAAGCTGGCTTGTTCCGAAACGGCGATGTATGTTACGACCAAAGCCGTACAATTCCACGGAGGATATGGATATATCAAAGACTATCCTATCGAGCGGATGATGCGAGACGCCAAAATCACAGAAATCTACGAAGGCACCTCGGAAGTCATGAAGATGGTCATCTCCGGAGACATTTTCAAATAAGGGAAGGATGGAAAAAATGAAAATAATCGTATGTGCGAAACAGGTTCCCGACACGACTGAGATTCGGATCAATCCGGAAACGGGAACGTTGATAAGGGATGGTGTTCCCAGTATATTGAACCCTGATGACAGCAATGCGCTGGAAGAAGCGCTGCGCATCAAAGATGAATATCCGGATACGCATGTGACCGTGATCTCCATGGGCCCGCCTCAGGCAAAGGAAATGCTCATGGAGTGCATGGCCAAAGGCGCGGATGAATGCATCCTAATCAGCGACCGGGCTGTAGGCGGCTCTGATACTTGGGCGACCTCCAATGCCATCGCAGCGGCGGTGCGGAAGGTCGGCGCTTTCGATCTGATCTTTGCCGGCCGGCAAGCCATCGACGGCGATACGGCCCAGGTCGGTCCCCAGATCGCAGAGAAACTGGGCCTGCCACAGGTCACCTATGTGAAAGAAATGGAGCTTGTGGACTGTGAGAAAGCCGTCATGGTGAAACGTGCTTTAGAAGACGGATATCAGGAGATCAAGGTGGAATTGCCCTGCATGCTTACGGCGATCAAAGACCTTAACAAACCGAGATATATGTCTGTGAAAGGGATCTTTAAGGCTTGTCAGCCCGATGCGCCGATCCGCACATGGAGCGCGGCGGACATAGAAGTGGATCTGGGCACGGTCGGGCTCAAGGCGTCGCCAACTAATGTGTATAAATCCTTTACGCCGAAGCCCAAGGATCCCGGAGTATTCGTAGAAGGAGAAACACCTTCTGAGCAGGTGGAAAACCTCCTGTCGGAACTGAAAAAGAAACACATCGTGTAAGGAGGTTACCAGAATGGATCAAATGAAATTCTCTGATTATAAAGACATATGGGTCTTTGCCGAACAGCGTAACGGCGTGCTGGCGAATGTCGCCACCGAATTGCTCAGCGAAGGATACAGACTGTCCCGGGAAATGGACAGCAATACGAAGGTGTGCGCGGTAATCGTAGGCAGCGATGTATCCGGTCTGGCAAAGGACTGTTTTGCCTACGGGGCAGACAGCGTGATCCTTATTGAACATCCGCTCCTGGAGACCTACACAACGGATGCCTACACGAAGGTGATCTGCGATGCCATCGGTCAATACAAGCCGGAAATCGTTCTCTACGGGGCTACTTACATTGGAAGAGACTTGGCGCCCAGGATCGCAGCCCGGCTGGACGTAGGCCTAACGGCGGACTGTACGCACCTGGATGTGAAAGTTGCAAGCTATATTCGATATGCTCAGGAAAACACTACACTTGACACCAGTTCTCTGGATCCGGCGGATCCGGACACTTCACTCCTGATGACCCGGCCGGCCTTCGGCGGCAATCTGATGGCTACGATCATCAGTCGCAATACCCGGCCGCAAATGTCTACCGTACGTCCGGGCGTCATGTCCCGCATCGACGCCAGAGAGAATGCTTCGGGCGAAGTGATTCGAATCGAACCGGCACTTGCCGAATCGGACATTCGCACCCAGGTGCTCAAGGCTGTGAAAGCAGCCAAGGAATTGGTCAATCTGTCAGATGCGGATATTATCGTGTCCGGCGGCCGGGGGCTCCATTCCCCCGAAGGGTTCCGTCTGATCAAGGATCTGGCGGACAAGGTGGGCGGTGTGGTGGGCGCTTCCCGTGCGGCAGTGGATGCCGGCTGGATCGATCCGTCTCATCAGGTGGGTCAGACCGGGACGACTGTGAAGCCTCAGATCTATATCGCCTGTGGTATTTCCGGCGCCATCCAGCATCTGGCCGGCATGCAAAATTCAAAGATCATCATTGCGGTGAACAAGGATCCCGAAGCGCCCATGATGACCCTTGCCGACTATGCCATCGTGGGTGACCTCTACAAGGTGATCCCTGAGATGATCGCACAGTGGTAAACAAAAGGGGGATGGCTTCTGCTGCCATCCCCCGAACGCGTTTATTTCAATTCGTATTTCTCGATTGAGGTTTCCACTACATATCGGTCTTTCAACTCTCCGATCCGTTTGTAGTGAGCTTGTTTGCAATGCAGGTCCAAAGCGTCCTGGCTTTCCCATTTTTCCAAGAGCATCACTTCGTTCTCTTTTTCCGCCGAATAATAGAAATCATAGTATTCATTTCCCTCTTCGGCTTCCGAATCTTTTGCGATGCCTTCGCTGAGTACACTTCGTACGAATTCCTCTGCCTTGCCGGGATGGGTCCGGAAGGTCACATGCAGTATGATCATGGCTTCTCCTTTGCTTTCCGTTGCGATTCATGAGTGGATTTGATAAAATGATACAGCAATGCCTGTGGAAGCGTCAAGCGCATTGCCGAGAACGGCGCGCGCGCCGAAAGGAGACAAAATATGAGATATGGTTGTTACATGGATTCCCCTGTGGGTAAGCTTCAGCTTGTGGAGAGGGACGGCGCATTGACCCACGTGCTTTTTTGTTCCAGACATGAGCCCAAGCCGCCTGCGGGAAAAAGACACGAAGTACTGGCAAAGGTGACGGGAAAGACGGTTTATTTTACCGAAGAATGCACGCCGCTTTTGAGGAAAGTGCAGGAAGAGTTGAAAGAATATTTCGAAGGCAAGCGCAGGACCTTTACGATACCTTTGGCTCCGGAAGGCACGCCATTCCAACTGAAAGCCTGGGAAGGACTTCGCACTATTCCCTATGGCCAAACCCGAACCTATAAAGAAATGGCGGAATATGCCCAATGCCCCCTGGGCTATCGGGCCATCGGCATGGCCAACAACAGAAATCCCATCAGTATCATCGTGCCCTGTCACCGTGTGATCGGATCCAATGGGAAACTGGTCGGCTTCGGAGGGGGTCTGGACAAAAAGGAATTGCTGTTGAATCTGGAAAAGAGCACCACGGAAAAGGGTCAGCTTGAATGACAAAGACCGTAGCCTTCTATACCCTTGGTTGCAAGGTCAATCAATACGAATCCCAACAGCTGGAAGCGCAGTTTCGCGAGGCAGGATATGCGGTTGTGGACTCCAGGGCCGAAGCGGATGTTTACGTGGTGAACACCTGCACCGTTACCCGGTTGGCAGATCGAAAATCCAGGCAGTTTATGCGTCGCGCCAAACGGCAAAATCCGTCTTCGCTTCTTGTGGCGATGGGCTGTTATCCACAAACCAATCCGGAGGAAGTGTCTCGGATCGCCGAGGCGGATATTCTTGTGGGGAACGAAGACAAAGGAAAGGTTTTTACATATGTGGAAGCTTTCTTTCGTGAACACCGGCCGAATGATTGCATGCTTACGGAGAAAGAACAAGGGCATGCGGACAATGCCGCGCTGCTTTGTGTTCATCTCGAAAGCCGTACCCGGGCATTGCTGAAGATCCAGGACGGCTGCGACCGATTCTGCTCCTATTGCGTGATTCCCTATGCAAGAGGCCCGGTTCGCTCCAGGCCGATGGACGAGATCCTTGCGGAAGCGGAAACCCTGCTTCGCGCCGGATACCGGGAGTTGGTTCTGACGGGGATCAATACCGCATTGTATGGCGCCGATCAAAGCGGATCCTCCGAGGGCGTGATTTCTGTTGTCGATGCACTGAGCCGGCTAAAAGGCGATTTTCGGATCCGATTGGGATCTCTGGAACCTACTGTGGTAGATGCAGCCTACGTGGAAAAGCTTTTGGCTTATGATAAGCTCTGCCATCATCTTCACTTGTCCGTGCAGAGCGGAAGCGACAGAATTCTTGACGCGATGAACCGTCATTATACCATTTCGGATTATATGGAGATCGTCCGCGTCGTCCGGAACGCAGATCCGCGCTATGGGCTTACCACGGATATCATAACGGGATTTCCGGGTGAAACGGAAGAAGATTTTCGGCAGAGTTTGGATCTGGTGCGGCAGGTAGGATATCTGAAAGTCCACGGATTCCCCTATTCAAAACGATTGCTGACCCGGGCCGGGGAAATGAGCGGCGCTGTTCCCGCACCTGTTAAAAAGGAGCGAAACCGACGCCTGAAGGAGATCGCTGATGTGGCTTCCGAAGCGTTCCTTCGATCGTTGGAAGGACGGAAGCTTCGTGTTCTGCCGGAAGAGATTTTTATCGACGCGGCAGGTCAATCGTACTGGAAAGGGCATGCGGATCAATTCGTAACGGTGTATGTGTCCTGTCCTTCGGGGAAATTGCCGGGTAACGAATTTGTGGAGGTAGTGGCAGGGGTGCCATACGAAGAAGGTGTAATGGCCGGAAAGGAGCTATAGCATGACAGATTGTATATTCTGTAAAATCGTAAACGGGGAGATCCCGTCAAAAAAAGCCTACGAGGACGAATGGATCTATGCTTTTCACGACCTGGATCCGCAGGCTCCGGTCCACGTACTGATCGTTCCCAAACAACATCTGGACTCTCTGGACGATACATCCTCCGAGGATGCTGCGCTTTTGGGGCATCTGTTGCTCAAGGTGAAGGAGATCGCAAAAGACTTGGAATTGGAGAATGGATATCGACTGGTCGCCAACACCGGCGCAGACGGAATGCAGTCGGTGAAACACCTGCATTTTCACCTTTTGGGGAAACGCCTTATGCTATGGCCACCGGGTTGATGCGCGGAAAAAGTACTTGCAAACAGCATGGTATGTATGTATAATACCACTTGTTATAGACGAATTCCCCGCCCGGCGGGAGAATCTTCAAAGAAGTGAGGAGGTGAAACGAAGTAATGGCACAAGTCATAGTCAGAGATAACGAAAGCTTGGAAAGTGCACTTAAAAGATTTAAGCGCTCTTGTGCTAGAGATGGCGTCATGTCCGAACTCAGAAAAAGAGAACACTACGAAAAGCCCAGTGTAAAGCGGAAGAAGAAGTCAGAAGCAGCACGCAAGAAAGCAAACAAAAAATTCTAAAAATGAAAGGACGGCGCAGCCGTCCTTTTTAGTGGTTTTCATCCGATTCTGTGGGTTGATCCCCTGCGAGGCCATGCTTTTTCAGCTTGTAATAGAATCCTTGTTTGGAAAGACGAAGCAGCCGGGCGGCCTCTGCATAGGTATGGCTCCTGGCGATGGCGTCAATCAGGATGTCACGTTCGATTCCTTCCAATATCTCTTTCAAGGATTTTCCTTTGCCCAGAGGATAGGTGATCGTGTTGTTTTCCACTCGGTTCCACAGATAATCCGGAAGATCCTCTTTCAAGATGTAATTTCCGGAGGTCAGGTTGAACCCGCTTTCGATGATGCTTTTAAGTTCCCGGACATTTCCCGGCCAGTGATACGTGCGAAACAACTGGCTTACTTCGTCTTCCACGCCCTGGATATTCATCCTCATTTTTTTATTATACATCCGTATAAAATATTCCGTCAGCTCTTCGATATCTTCTCGTCGTTCCCTGAGTGGAGGGATGCGCAGCTGCACGGAGCCGATGCGGTAAAACAGATCCTCCCGAAGCACTTTATCTTCCACGCATTGGATCGGCGACTTGTTGGCGGCCGAAAGGATCCGGACATCCACGTCGATGGGTCCGTCAGCTCCGACCCTGGTGATGCGCTTTTCTTCAATAGCCTTCAGGATCTTTGCCTGTAAATTAAGATCCATGGCGTTGATTTCGTCTAAAAACAACGTCCCTCCATCAGCTACCTCGAACAGACCTTTTCGATTTTCCGCGCCGGTAAAACTGCCCTTTACTGTGCCAAAGAGGATGCTTTCCAGTAAAGTGGGCGGTATGGCTGCGCAGTTTTGCGACAGGAATTTCTCCCCCCGTCGGGAACCTTCCTTGTGCAGGGACTGGGCAACCAGTTCTTTGCCCGTTCCCGTCTCGCCGTAGATCAGAACATTGGAATCGGTCTTCGACACTTTGCGGATCTGCTTTTTTAGGTGCAGGATCTTCTCCGACCTTCCGATCAGATCCTCTAATCCGTACAGTTCTTTTGTTCGGTCGAGCTTCGTTGTGGAGAGAACGATTTTTTCCTTCTGATAGCTGGCCACCTCCACTGCGCCGATGATCTTGCCTTTTTCGATCAAAGGAAGGGCGCTGATGATGCCGTCGATGGTTTCATCGTTGTAGGTTGTGAATCGCTGGGGTACGTTCAGCTGGGGTTTTCCGGTCTTCAGGACGCTCCAGACGATGCTGTTTTCCTTAGTGAGGTTCTTATAAACGTCGAAAATGGACCTTCCCAGCATTTCATGGGGCTTCATGCTGTTCATATCCGGACGGACCAGGTGATAGTACCGAACGATGCCGTCCTTGTCTGTGATAAGAGCGCTGTCGACATAATTGAAGATATTCAGAATCTGGTCCGCATATTTGGCTAGCATATCGCTCACCTCCCGAGTAAAAAAACTTTAACACTTCAAACTGAATTAGTCAAAATATTTTGCCCGCCCAAGCCCATTCTTTTATTCATTTCGGAATGACGGGGCCGAAAAGGCCCAAAATAAGACATATTACGGAAATTTTTAAAATTGGCATATTAATTGCTATAGGTCAATATGTCTGCGGTGCTTTCTGCCGATGGACGCAGTGTTGATATTTGAACGCAGTCAGGAGGATTAAGATGAAAGTTGCTATTCTGGGATCGGGAAACGGCGCCCATGCGGCGGCCTTTGAATGGTCGAGGGCAGGCCATGAAGTGTGGATGTTCGATTTTCCTCAGTTCGACGTGATCCGGGGGATCGCCCAAAAGGGCGGGATCGAATGCCAGGGAGAGATGGAAGGGTTTGCGCCGATCGCTTACGCCGGAAGCGAAATCGATCGGGTGCTGGAGGGCGCGGAACTGATCATTGCTGTTGGACCGGCCTACAGCACGGAGCCTTTTGCAAAGGCATGCAAACCCTACGCCAAGGAAGGGCAGATCTTTATTGTTTGTCCGGCTTCGTTCTCCGGAGCCATCGTCTTTAAGCAGGGCCTCGGCATCGATTTGTTGGACGAGCGAATCGTAGTCGCTGAAACCTCGACGCTGCCCTATGCGGCGCGCCTTGTGGAAGCCGGAACAGTCTTTATTCACAATCGGCTGAAGGGCGGATTGTACATTGCTGCGCTTCCTTCTTCCTGCAATCGGCAAGTGTACGACCTGGTTCACCCTGTTCACGATACCATGGAGCTGGTGGACAATGTGTGGCAGACCAGCTTTCAGAATGCGAATCCGGTGATCCATCCGGCCGTATCCTTGCTGAACGTGGCGCTCATCGAAAGAACCGGCGGCGACTTTCTGTTCTACGAGGAAGGCGTGACGCCTGCGGTGGGGCGGCTGATCAAGGCCGTGGACGATGAAAAGATTGCCATAGGCGCAAAGCTGGGCGTTCGGATCATGCGGGATACCGAGCTGGGCATGCTTCAAGGGTATCAGGCGGTGGACAGCTATGACGTAGGGTATTCCACTGCGCCCGGATATAAAGGGATCATGGCACAGCACTCGCTGGATTATCGCTACTTCAATGAAGATGTAGGGTACGGCCTGGTTTATATGACAGACTTTGCACGGCACATCGGAGTAGAGACACCGATCATGGATTCGATCATCAATATCGTATCGATTCTGATGGAACGAGACTACAGAAAAGAAGGGGCCCGCACGCTGGCCAAGCTCGGCCTGGATCACTATGATCTGCAGGATTTCGTGCACAAATTCTGATCCGCGGGGCACGGCCCTCAAAATGCAAAAATAGCCCGTATACGGGCTATTTTTGTGATATAATAACAGGATCAATATCATGCATATCGACGAGGAGGCATATTTGAGCGAACTGCGAATGATTCCGGTCCAGTCTGTGGCACCCAACGAGGTTTTCGGCATCCTGGACGTCAATTTAAAAAGCATTGAAAGGGATTGCGATGTGGAGATCGTCCTTCGGGGCGAGGAGATCCTCATACGTGGTCACGAATGCGAGCGGGCCGGTGAGATAATCAATGAATTGTTCACCGTAGTGGACAGCGGTCAGATCCTGGACGAACAAAAAGTCAGCTACATCATCGAGCTTTCCAGGGAAGGTGTCTCTTATACTCAAAGCACGCTGGACAAGGACGTGATCTGTTTTACCCATCGGGGACGTCCGCTCAAAGCCAAGACCTTGGGGCAGAAGAGCTATGTTCAGGCAGTGAAGAGCAACGACATCGTCTTCGGAATCGGCCCCGCCGGAACAGGCAAAACCTATATTGCCGTAGCGATGGGTATCCAGGCGCTCAAAAACAAAGAAGTCGAAAAGATCATACTGGCTCGTCCGGCGGTGGAAGCCGGAGAGCGACTGGGTTTCCTGCCGGGAGATTTACAGGAGAAAGTGGATCCGTACCTGCGTCCTTTGTACGACGCGCTTTACGATATCATGGGACGGGACAGCGCCCTGCGCTTAAAGGAAAAGGAAACTATCGAGGTGGTTCCGCTGGCCTATATGCGGGGACGCACGCTGGATAATGCATTCATCATTCTGGACGAAGCTCAGAATGCGACAAAGGAGCAGATGAAGATGTTCCTGACCCGGATGGGCTTTGGATCAAAGGTGATCGTTACCGGTGACATTACACAGATCGATCTGCCCCGGGG
>JAQUXD010000050.1 GCA_028692535.1 Eubacteriales bacterium
TTCGGGCTGGGCGCCGGCAAGCTGCGCACTGTTTTTCAGATCGTTCTTCCCGCGGCGATCCCCGGTATTCTGGCCGGTGTGATCCTGAGCATCGGGCGAATCGTGGGCGAAACCGCGGCGCTGATCTTCAGCGCCGGCACCATCGCCGGTGTCCCCTCCTCGCTGATGGATTCGGGCCGGACGCTCTCGGTGCACATGTACGCCCTGCTTTCCGAAGGACTGTATATGGATGAAGCCTATGCAACCGCAGTGGTACTCCTTCTCCTGGTCGTTGTGATCAATACCTTGTCGGCCGTCGTGGCCAGAGCTTTTTCCCGGAGGTAAAATGTGTTGGATAAGTTTACGATAGAAAATGTTGATTTATATTACGGTGACTTTCAGGCCCTGAAAAGCATCAACATGAAAATCCCGCCCAGGGAAATCACCGCCTTGATCGGGCCTTCCGGCTGCGGAAAATCCACGCTGCTCAAGAGCCTCAACAGGATGAACGATCTGGTGGAGGATTGCCGGATCACCGGCAGTGTGCTGTTGGACGGAGAAGATATATACGGCGGGATGGATGTGAACCTGCTGCGAAAAAGAGTAGGCATGGTGTTTCAAAAGCCCAATCCTTTTCCCATGAGCATTTATGACAATGTGGCCTATGGCCCCAGGACCCACGGGATTCGTTCCAAAGTGTTGCTGGACGAGATCGTGGAACAGGCGCTTCGCGACGCGGCGATCTGGGATGAGGTGAAGGATCGTCTGAAAAAGAGCGCCCTTGGCGTATCCGGCGGCCAGCAACAGAGGATCTGTATCGCCCGGGCTCTGGCAGTAGAGCCGGAGGTGCTTTTGATGGATGAACCCACCAGCGCCCTGGATCCCATCTCAACTTCTAAAATCGAGGAGCTTGTGTTAGAATTAAAAGAAAAATATACGATCGTGATCGTCACGCACAATATGCAGCAGGCAGCCCGGACATCGGACAAAACGGCATTCTTTCTTCTGGGCGAAGTGGTGGAGTTCGGCGAGACCGAACAGATCTTCTCCATGCCGGCACAGCAGAAGACGGAAGACTATATCACAGGGAGGTTTGGATGATGGTGCGCAAAAGGTTTGATGAACAGCTGGAAGAGCTGAATGTTCAATTGATAGAGATGGGCGCCCTGTGTGAGGATGCGATCAATCTGGCTGTGGATGCTTTCTTAAAGAGGGACGTGTCGGAGATCCAGGGAAAATTTCATCTGGAGGAGGTCATCGATCAAAAGGAGAAGGATATCGAAGCCCTCTGCCTCAGATTGCTTCTCCAGCAGCAGCCGGTGGCGTCGGATCTACGGACAATCTCTTCCGCTCTCAAGATGATCTCCGACATGGAGCGCATCGGAGATCAGGCGGAAGATATCGCTGAGATCACGAAGCACATCGCAGATCGGGATCTCGTGAGTTCCACGCATATCGAAGACATGGCCAAGGCGACCATCAAAATGGTGACGGAAAGCGTGGAGTCTTACGTGCAGAAGGATTTTGAGCTGGCACAGGCCGTCATCGATTACGACGATGTGGTGGATGACTTGTTCAACCGCGTCAAAGAGGAACTGACCCGGATCATCCTGGCTGACCGGGACCGGGCTGAGTATTGCATGGATGTGCTGATGATCTCCAAGTATTTTGAGCGGATCGGAGATCACGCCACCAACATTGCCGAATGGGTCCAATTTGCGCTGACAGGAAAACATGCGGAGGAATCCTGATGATCTACATTCTGGAAGATGACAGTGCGATCCGTGAGCTCATCGTTTATACGCTGGAGCACCAGAGCCTGACCGGCAGAGGTTTTGAAAAGCCTTCCGATTTCTGGCAAGCTGTGAGCGAGGAACTCCCGCAATTGATCCTTCTGGACATCATGCTGCCCCAGGAGGACGGTCTTTCCGTCCTGAAGCGGCTCCGAAGCAATGCTTCCACGGCGGGCATTCCCGTGATCCTTCTCACTGCCAAGAGCAGCGAGTACGACAAGGTGACCGGACTGGACATGGGCGCTGATGATTATGTGGCGAAGCCTTTTGGTATGATGGAGTTGCTCTCCCGGATCCGCGCGCTTCTCCGGCGAACCGATCAGTCATCGAAGCCCTTGGCGGAATACGCCATCGAAAATCTGTATGTTTGCCCTGCAAAGCACCAGGTCCTTGTGGAGGGTCGGGAAATCAGGCTGACGCTCAAGGAATACGAGTTGCTTTGCTTTTTACTGGAAAATCGCGGCATCGTTTTGACCCGGGATCAGATCCTGCGAAAAATCTGGGGATATGATTTTGACGGCGAAAACCGTACGGTGGATGTACATGTCCGAAACCTCCGCAGCAAACTGGATACGGCGGGAGATCTGATCCGGACCGTTCGGGGCGTGGGTTATAAATTGGGAGGATCTTCATGATTCGGCGCATTTATCGATCTACTTTTATCGTGGTTCTGACAACGCTTTTCCTCTGCGTCGTGTTATTTGCGGGCACGCTCTACGGGTATTTTGAAAACAGAATGTTCGGGATGTTGGAGCAGAGCGCTTCCTATATTGAGTCTGCGCTGGAAAATCAGGGATTGTCTTATCTGGAGTCGCTTCCGCAGGGAGGCGATCGGGTGACATTGATCAGTTCCGCAGGGATCGTTCTGTATGACAACTATGCCGATCCGGCTTCCATGGAGGACCATTCGGACCGGGAGGAGATCATCCTCGCCCGGGAGCAAGGACAGGGCCGGAGCGCGAGAGAATCGGCCACGCTGGGGCAGAAGACTCTGTATTATGCCAAGTTGTTGAGCGACGGATCTGTCCTGCGACTCTCCGCTGCGCAGCAATCTGTAAGCGCGCTGGTCAAGGGGATGATCCGACCGATGATCCTGATCGCGGCCATAGCTCTGGGACTGAGTGCTGTTTTGGCATTGAAGCTTTCGGAACGGATCGTGGAGCCGATCAACAGTATTGATCCGGAGCATCCGGAAAAAGGAGAAATCTATCCTGAGCTTACACCGCTTTTGAAAAAATTGAGGGATCAGAACAAGACCATCGGAACGCAAATGGACCAGCTGAAGCAGAAGCAGCGGGAATTCGAGATGATCACCCGCCATATGAGCGAAGGTTTCCTGGTGGCGGATGCCAATCGAAAAATCCTGTCCTACAACCAGAGTATTCTGGAATTGCTGGGTGTGGAACATCTGACTCAGGATCGTTCTCTGCTCACTCTGAATCGGTGCGAAAGCTTCCGAAAATCCGTGGATCTGGCTATCGGGGGCACACGCAGCACGGAAGTGATCAACGCCGGAGGCCGCAACATCCGTATCGTAGTCGATCCGGTGCTGGAAGGCGATGTACTTCACGGGTTGGTGATCCTGGCCATGGATGTGACAAGCCAGATGGAATGGGAGCAGCTTCGCCGGGAATTTGCCGCCAACGTATCCCACGAGCTTAAGACGCCTCTCACATCCATATCCGGCATTGCGGAAATTATGAAGGACGGCATGATCAAGGGTGACGATGTGGTTCATTTTGCGGGCCATATCCATCGGGAGGCGGAACGGATGATTTCTTTGATCCGGGACACCATTCGCCTGTCCCAGCTTGATGAGGGCGCCGTGGACCGGGAACGTCAGGAAGTGGATCTGTATCAAATCACCTTGGAGGCGGCCCGACAGCTGGAAGAAGCGGCACAGCGATCCGGGGTCACTTTTGAGATTGACGGCGGCCCGTCTCCGATCCTGGGCGTGGGTCCGATCGTGGAAGAGGTTGTTTACAATTTGATGGACAATGCAGTAAAGTACAACGTGCCCGACGGCAAAGTCTCTGTAACGCTCTCCGAAAAAGAGAAAGTCATCGAAATGTGTGTGTCCGACACCGGCATCGGTATTCCAAAGGAAGACATCGACAGAGTGTTCGAGCGGTTCTACAGGGTGGACAAGAGTCATTCCGGCACGGTTGCGGGCACGGGACTCGGACTCTCCATCGTCAAACACGGCGCCGCGCTCCACGGAGCGGAAGTGCGAATCGACAGCAAACCCGGACAGGGGACCCGAGTAACGGTCCTTTGGCCAAGGCCTGAATAGGGAAGGTCACGCTTGTTTTATCGGCATCCTGTGTTATAATCATTGTCGTAAACCTGTAATGGTTATAGAACGATCAGGAGGATCAATAATGAGTCTTGAATTGAGAAAAGTTCAGGTAAAGGATGTGGTTCTTGGCAAAGAAAATCGCTTTGCGGACGGCATCCTTTTTATCGACACGGGAGAACTGGAAACGCTGATTATGGAAGATCAACGGATCCGTTCTGTTTCTTTTGATCTGGCCAGACCCGGCGAATCCGCACGGATCCTGCCGGTCAAGGATGTGATCGAACCTCGGGCCAAGCTGGAGGGCGGCAGTACGTTTCCCGGCATGCTCAGCGAAAAAATGACGGCAGGCGGAAAAGGGATCACTTACGCCCTGAAGGGTTGTGTCGTTACTACGACCGGCCCCATCGTCGGCTTCCAGGAGGGTCTGATCGATATGAGCGGACCCGGAGCGGATTTCACGATTTTTTCCCGGTATATCAACATCGTGATGATCATCGACAAGCACGACGACGTGAACCCCCACGAACACGAGGAGGTGGTCCGGGTTGCCGGCGTCAAGGCAGCGCAGTATATCGGCCAGATCGCCGTCGGCTGTGAGGACTACGAAAAGACGGTCTACGAATGGCCGGCGATCGGGGAGCGGTACGCTATGTATCCTGAGCTTCCCAAGGTTGCCTATGTTTGCAACTGCATGTCCCAGGGGCTGCTTCACGACACTTATTTTTACGGAAGGGACACCAAGAAGCTGATCCCTGCCATGGTTTCACCTCTGGAGTTTATGGATGGCGCTCTGGTGAGCGGAAACTGCGTATCACCGGGCTCCAAAACCACAACGTTCCACCATTTGAACAACGCGGTGATCGATGAGCTCTTCCATCGCCACGGCAAGGATCTTAATTTTGTCGGACTGGTATTGAACCCCATGATGGTGACACTTAAAGAAAAATACCGAGGCGCTATGCTGGTCGCAGAGCTGGTGGAATCTCTGGGCGTCGAGGCGGCGATCATTACCCAGGAAGGCTTCGGAAATCCGACGACAGATCTGATGATGGCTTGCAAAAATATCGAAGAGAAGGGGGTCAAGACGGTGATCGTTACCAACGAAGACGCCGGGACAGACGGCATGTCCGAATCCCTGCCCGATATGGTCAAAGAGGCCGACGCCATCGTGACGACGGGAAACAGCAATGCTACGATTTTGCTGCCGAAGGTCGACAGGGTCATCGGCAAGCTGGAAGATATCGAGCGTGTGACGGGCGGAAATGTGGACTCCATCAAGCCCGACGGCACGCTGCTTGTGGAAATACATGGAATCATGGGAAGCCACAACCTGCAGGGTAATACGCTTCTCACAGCGATCACTGTATAGAGAGGAACTCAGAAGATGAAAAAAGTTTTGTTTTACACCAATCAGTTCTTCGGACAGATCGGCGGCGAAGAAGCGGCCTATACCGAGCCTCAGATCCACGAAGGGCCCAAGGGCAATGCCAATGCTTTCGCTCCGCAGCTCAAAGACGCAAAAATTGTGGCCACGATCCTTTGCGGAGACAACTATTATGCCGAAAATATGGAGACCTGCCGGGCCTTCATCCGCGAACAGGTAGAAGCCTATCATCCGGACATGCTGTTGGCGGGACCGGCTTTTAATGCCGGACGCTTCGGGATCGCCTGCGCCGATGCCTGCGCGTTTGTTCAGGAGCAGCTGGGCGTGCAGAGCCTGACGGCCATGTACGAAGAAAACCCGGCGCTGGAAATGTACCGGAAGAGCATTTATATCATGCAGGCCGGGAAATCCGCGGCTTCCATGACCAAGGACGCCAAGCGGATGGCGGATTTCGCCAACAAGCTGTTGGCCGGGGAACCCGTCGGCCTGCCCAAAGAAGAAGGCTACTTCCCGAAAGGGCGTCGGATCAACGTGTTTGCAGAAAAGAACGGCGCAGTCCGCGCCGTGGATATGCTCCTGGCTAAGATCAAAGGGGAACCCTTTGAGACGGAACTGGAGATTTCCATGTACGATAAAGTGCAGCCATCAACTCCTGTCAAGGACTTGCGGAAGGCAAAAGTAGCGCTTCTTACTTCCGGCGGCATCGTGCCCAGAGGAAATCCGGATCACATTCCTGCCGCTACGGCGAAGGTCTGGGGCCGGTACGATCTAAGCGGCATGACCCGTTTGGATGCAGGTGATTGGGAATCTGTCCATGCGGGTTACGATCCTGTGTATGCCAACGACGACCCCAACCGGGTCGCGCCCTACAACACTATGAAAGAGTTGGAAAAAGAAGGGATCATCGGCGAGGTGTATCCTTATCTATGCAGCACAACGGGGAACTCCACGTCGGTCGCCGATGCCACCCGCATGGGCGACGAGATGGTTCGTCAGCTGAAAGCAGACGGTGTGGAAGCTGTGATCCTCACCTCCACCTGAGGAACCTGTACACGTTGCGGTGCAACGATCGTTAAGCAATTTGAAAAAGCAGGTATTCCGGCAGCTCACGTCTGCACGGTCACGCCGATTTCCACTACCGTAGGCGCAGCCCGGATCTCGGGCGCCCAGGCGATCCCCTATCCAACGGGTGATCCCGAACTTACAGAAGAGAAGGAGCTGGCCAGGCGCAGGCAGATCGTCGAAGACGCACTGGAACTGCTCAAGGAGTAATAAACGTTTATGAATACAATTGCGGTTCTATTCCTGATCATGGCCTTGGGATATCTGCTGGGACGGATCACCGTCAAAGGTGTCAATTTGGGCTCATCGGGGATCATACTTGTCGCGTTGGTATTCGGTCATTGGGGCGTTACTCTTCCGAAAGAAATACAGAATCTGGGCCTGATTTGTTTCGTGACGGCAGTCGGCTACATCGCAGGCCCCGTATTCTTTCGAAATTTTCAAAAGAAAGCCTTTGCCTATATCGGCATCGGCTTTCTGATTATTTTCACCGGCGCCCTTGTGTGCATAGCGGCCATTTTGCTGTTCGACATTCCCGCTGCTTTAGGCACCGGCCTCCTGTGCGGCGCCCTCACCAGCACACCGGGTTTGGCGGCTGCGCTGGAAGCCGGCGGCGACGCCATTGCCTCTGTGGGGTACGGCATTGCCTATCCCTTTGGCGTTTTGGGTGTAGTCCTTTTTGTACAGCTGATTCCCAGGATGATCCGTTGCAATATCGGACAGGAGCTGGAGATGTTGCAATCTTCCCAGCGAAGCACGAAGCCGGGCGGCGATGACAGCCAAAAGATCATACAGATGGATCCCTTCGGTCTTGCGGCGTTTTCCCTGGCCGTATTTCTGGGAATCGCCCTGGGAAATGTGAACATCCCTCTGCCGGGCGGTACATCGTTCAGTTTGGGCTTGTCCGGCGGTCCGCTCTTATCCGGTCTGATTGCCGGACACTTTAGCCGCATCGGAAGAATCACGTTAGAGGTGCCGAAAGCCACTCTCACCACCCTGCGGGAATTCGGCATGGTCCTGTTCCTGGCCGGTGCGGGCTGTACTGCCGGAAACGGCTTCGTGGATGTGCTCAGAACTTATGGCGCCAACCTGTTTTTTATCGGCGTGGCCATGACCTTGATCCCCATGATCGTCGGCTTTGTGATCGCATTAAAGGTGTTCGGACTGATGCCTTTTACCTCGCTTGGGACGATCTGCGGCGGAATGACCAGCACGCCCGCTTTGGGCAGCCTGATCGCCGTAGCCGGAACCGATATGATCGCCGCGGCCTATGCGGCCACCTATCCCATCGCGCTGATCTGTATTGTGCTGGCGTCTCAGGCGATCAATCTGTTGTTTTAAGAATTCCTTCTTGACAAACAGATATTCATTCCGTGTCCGGTATGCCCGGCGGGCACTTCAAAAATAAATCCCGACCCGGCGAATCGCAGGATTCCGGTAAAGCAAAGTGCAATTTCCAGACACCACACTACTCACGTGTGGTGTTTTGTTCTTTCGCTCAAGCGTCAGGGCGCATGGATGTATTTCGGAACAAAAGGCAAATATTGTTAAAGAATTACGAATATCTGTCGAAGATACTGGTAACAGCCTGTTAATTATAAGTCAAATCATACAATTTGCCGGAAGCACGAAGGAAAGGATGCGAATTCAATGAAAAATCTAAAGTTTTTCAAACGGTTTCTCGACCTCCCGATCACAGTTAAAGTCATGGCAGCTTTTGTCGTCATCATGGTATTAGCCTTAACGATCTCTGTTGGTAGAGCGATCTGGTCTTACAGTGAATACAATCAGGCGGTGGCCCAGAAACAATCCGCCTTGAGTCTGGAGGCCATCGACGAACGATTGGCGGCTCAGCAAGACTCGTCTTTAAACTATGTTCTGCAATTGTCTAAATCTGCCGGAATCATCGGCGCGCTTGAGCGGAACGACGGAACATATCTCAAGTCCGTGGTCCGGGATTATGCAGCTTATACGGATCTGGATTTTGTTACGATCACCGATCTGACCGGAAAAGTGATCCTCGGGTCGGATTCTTATGATCAGTTCAGCGGCGACCTGTCCGGAGAAAAGATCATTCAGTCAGCTCTTTCCGGATCCAAAGAGGTGGGCTTTAAAGCAGCAGAGGATAATCAATTCTTCATTTGGGCCGGCGTTCCGCTCAGAGGTTCCGCCGGGCAGATGCTGGGAACTCTTTCGGGAGGGTATTCGCTGAGCAACAATGCATTGGTCGATCTGGTGAAAAGCCTCTATGGCACCGATGTTACCATCTTTTCCGGAAATGTGCGGACGTCAACGACGATCATTCAGGATGGAGAGCGATTACTGGGCACCACCCTTGATCCCGTCATCGCCGAGATCGTATTGGATCAAAAGCAGGATTACTACGGGAAGGCTGATATTTTAGGCATGCCGTATGTTACGGCCTATCGTCCGATCCTGGATGCAAGCGGATCTTCGGTGGGATTGATTTTCGCCGGAGAATCCATGGCAGTCACCAATGCGCAAATCCAAAGCACGGTCCTTCAGGTCGTTCTGATGGCTCTGGCGATCCTGGTACTGTTTACGGTGCTGATGATCTTCTTCCTCCGCGTGAGCCTGTCGGCGCCGTTAAAGAAACTATCTCAGGTGGCAGACGCCATCGCCGTGGGAGATACTGATTTTGAGATCGAAGTGACGGCGGAGGACGAGGTCGGACAACTGATGGCGTCCTTCGGGAAAATGACGGAAAGTATACGAAATCAAGCAGCCGAGGCGGATCGTATCGCTTCCGGCGACCTGGAAGTCGAAATCAAACCTCGCTCTGAAAAGGATCAGCTGGCATTCAGCATGAACGGTGTGGCGAATATGCTCAGGAGCCTTGTGAGCGAGGCAGAGCGGATGACGGAAGCCGCGTTGGGCGGCGACTTGTCCAATCGGGGCAACACCGATTTGTTCGAAGGCGGATATCAGGAAATCATCGCAGGTTTCAATCGGACCCTGGATGCCGTCATTGAACCGCTTACGATTACCGCAACGTATATGAATCGAATCAGCCGGGGAGATATTCCCGAAATGATCACCGATGAATACAACGGAGATTTTAACGACATCAAAATCAGCTTGAATGTCTGCATCGAAGCAGTCAACGCCCTGGTCGAAGATGCCATGATGCTTGCGGACGCAGGCGTCGAGGGAAATCTTTCGGTTCGGGCAGACAGCACCCGCCACGGCGGAGATTTTGCAAAGATCATCGAAGGGGTGAACCACACGCTGGATTCGGTCGTCGAACCTCTCATTATGGCGGCAAGTTATATCGAACAGATCGGAAAAGGAGAGATTCCCGAAAAGATCATCGATGAGTACAAGGGAGATTTTAATGACATCAAAAACAGTATCAACGCCTGCGTGGAGGGATTGGATGCCCTCGTGCAAGGCAATGAGATTCTGAGGCAGATGAGCAAAAATGATTATTCCCGGACCATGGACGGCGCCTATGTGGGCATTTACGAAAAAATGCGCCATAGCATCAACAATGTGATTTCCAGTGTCAGAGACACCATTGGCGTGGTGGAGGATGTGGCGGAAGGTGATTTGTCGAAGCTGGATGATTTGAAACAGGTCGGCCGCAGGGGCGATAACGACACGTTGATTCCGTCTCTGATCAGTATGTTGGAAAATGTAAAAATGCTTGTGGATGAGACGACGACTATATCCTCAAACGCCATCGAAGGAAACATTGAGCTTCGCATCGACAAAGATCAATTCAACGGCGAATTCAGAAATGTAGTCAGCGGTATCAACCAGACCCTTGATGCCATGAGTCAGCCGATGCTGGAAGCGATCAATGTCCTGGGGCAGATCACGGAAGGAAATCTGGGCGCTGCAATGAAGGGCGAATATCGTGGCAGCTTCGTGGCGGTCAAGGATTCCCTGAACGCGACAACGGCCTATCTGCAAAGCTATATCAACGAAATATCCACTGTGCTTTCCGAAATGGCAGAGGGCAATCTGGACATCGCCATCACGGCCGATTACAAAGGCGATTTCGTCGAGATCAAGGATTCACTGAACAACATCATCATGACCATGAATCAGATTATAGGCCAATTTCGCGAAGCCGCCGACCAGGTGGCCTCGGGCTCCAGACAGGTGTCCGACGGCAGCCAGACGCTGTCTCAGGGGGCTACGGAGCAGGCAAGCTCCATCGAAGAGCTGACCGCTTCCATCGAAGACATCGCCGCCCAGACCAGGCAGAACGCCCTGAACGCAAATCAGGCAAGCGATCTGTCCAACGAAGCCAAGGCCAATGCGGAGAAGGGCAACAGCCAGATGAAGGAAATGCTCCACTCGATGGTGGAGATCAACGACTCCTCGGTGAATATCTCCAAGATCATCAAGGTGATCGACGACATCGCCTTCCAGACCAATATCCTGGCGCTGAACGCGGCCGTGGAAGCGGCAAGAGCCGGGCAGCACGGAAAGGGCTTTGCGGTGGTTGCCGAAGAAGTACGGAACCTTGCGGCGCGAAGCGCTGCGGCGGCCAGAGAAACCACGGATCTTATCGAAGGCTCGATGAAAAAGGTGGAGATCGGAACCAATATCGCCAACGACACGGCATCCGCCCTGAACGAGATCGTTGCAGGTGTAGAGAAGGCCGCAGAGCTGGTGGGCGGCATCGCCGAAGCCTCCAATGCCCAAGCCACGGGCATCGCCCAGATCAACACGG
>JAQUXD010000051.1:0-8921 GCA_028692535.1 Eubacteriales bacterium
AACCGATGATACGGGAAGCAAGGCATCTGGAGATCGGCTCCGTTGAATTGCAGCAGATGACAGAAAGAGGGATGAAGGAACATGGGGATCGAAATCAGTAAAGTAACAAAACGTTTCGGCAGCACCTGCGCGTTGCAGGCTGTGGATCTGGAACTGAAAGAGCAAGGCCTGTACGGATTGCTGGGGAACAACGGTGCCGGAAAAACAACACTTTTCAACGTGATCACGAATCGGTTGTATCCGGACAGCGGATCGGTACGCGTGGATGGCGCGGAAGCGGCGGACCGGGATGATGTGCTGGGCAAGATCTATATGATGGGAGAAGAAAACTACTATCCCGAAGATATGAAAGTGCGAAAAGCCTTCGAAGTGACCGGCCTGTTTTATCCGGAGTTCAACAAAGCGCGCGCGCTGGAGCTGGCAAAGCAATTTGGTCTTGACACAAAAAAGAAGATAACAAAACTATCCACAGGTTATGCGTCGATTTTCCGAATGATCCTGGCACTGTGTGTCAACACCCCCTATCTGCTGTTGGACGAGCCGGTCCTAGGATTGGATGCCCGACATCGGGACATGTTTTATAAGGCATTGATCGAAAAGTACGCAGAAGAACCTTGCACCATCGTGATTTCCACCCATTTGATCCAGGAGGTGGCCCACATCATCGAGCACGCCGTGGTGATACGGGACGGCGTCATTATGAAGGACGCTCCGACGGAGGCGCTCTTGGACGGTTGTTGGAGTGTCAGCGGGCCCCGGGACAAGGTGGCGGATTTTGTGAGAGGGAAGAATGCCGTAAAGGAAAGCACTATGGGCGGATTGTCCAGCGTTCTTGTGGACGGCTTGCCAGAGGAAATACAGGTACCGGATGGTTTGGAAAAGCATAAGGCCACTCTTCAGGACTATTTCATTGCACTGATGGACAAGGAGGAATTGAGAGATGAATCTTCGCGCAGCTGTTCACTATAAATCAAAAGATATGTTAAAGAGTGCCGGGACCTATTTCATTGTACTTCTGACCATTCTCCTTGCAGTGATCGCCATTGCGCGCATCAATGTGTCCAACGGCGGAAGCTCTTATGTAACGTTCTCCGGCTACACTATCGGTGCTTGGGTCATGATGCTGGTGATGGGGATTTGTGCGATCCGGGAAGACTTGAGGTTTTTTATTCAAAACGGAGTCGGCCGCAGGACTGCGTTTCTGACACAGTGGATCGCCGCACTGGAGCTTGCCGCGTTGCTTGCGATAGGCGGCCAGCTGTTTCAACTCTTGGCCAATGCGATCGCGCAAAGTACGCCGAATGTGAGGATCGGAGAGCTTTACAGCATGTTGTATGCCCAGGGAGCGATGTCGCTGTCGTTGTGGCAGCATGTGGAATCCTTTATTCTCTATCTGGGCTTCCTGCTGATGGCTTACATGGGTGGTATGTTCTTCTCGCTGCTGTTCTACGTTTTGAACAAGACGATGCAGATTGTTGTCGCCGTGTCGATCCCATTTCTGTTGTTTGGCGGGATCCCGTTTTTATGGCCGTACTTCTCAGGTCCGCTCACGGCGGTTTACCGCTTTTGCGTCGTGAACTCCTGGAATCTGCTTTTGGTGTTCTTAATCGTTACGGCGATAATCGGGGCGGTGAACGGGTTGATCACTCGCAGGATCCCGATCCGGGGGCTGTAGGGGCAGCGCTTAGGAGTGATAAAGTTCGAAACTAGAATTCAAGTTCAAAAGGGGTTATGAATATAGGGAACGGGCCGCGCAGCGGCCCGTTCTTGCGTTGTCAGTATGGAGTGGGCGGGATCAAGGTTGCCCGTAATAGCCGCGCTCTTGGCTTTCCGCTGCGACTTGTTCTGCGGAAAGCCGCGCCACGGGCCGGCCCGTGGCCAGGGCTGCAAGATATCCTTTACAACCTTCTTCCAGATAGATGGCAGCCGAGAGCGCCTGCTCCGGGTCTTTTCCGTAGGCCATCACTCCGTGATGCTTCAGAATGACAGCCAAGGATCCGTTGCAGTGCGTCACGACAGAAATTCCCATCCCCTCGTCGGAACTGCGCGTAAAGGGTGCAACCGGAACGGCGCCCTGCAGTTCGTCGATCAGCGTGGTCGTGCAGGCAGGTAATTCGTCCGCCACAAGGCTCAGGGCGACGGCATAGGGCTGATGGGTGTGCAGAATCACATTGACCTGGGGCATATGCTTGAAAATATAGAGCAAGGCTTGATGATCACTGGAAGGACGACGGGTTCCCTCGATGATTTTTCCGTCCGGGTCCATCAATACCAGATCTTCCGGATCCATGGACCCATAGGCCATGGCTGAGGGCGTCATCAGTATATTCCCGCAGGGCATCCGCCGGCTTACGTTGCCGCCGCTTTGCACGATCAGCCCCTGGGCTTCCATGGACAGGGCGCAATCGATCAATTCCTGCCGTTCTTTTTCGTACATGTTTTACCTTTCCGCCCGATAGGCTTCTCCCCGGTCACGATAGTATTTCCAGGTCGCTGTGGGATTCGGTTCGTCAAATACGGCTCTGCCCATCACCACTGCGTCGGCGCCGGCGATAACGACCTCTCTCAAATTGGCGTCGTTGATCCCGCCGTCCACCCAAATCGTGGTTTCCTTGGGCAGGATCTTCCGCAACTGAACGATTTTATCCAGCACACCGGGGCGGAAGGGAAGGCCCTCGTGATCGGCCTCCACGCTCACCAGCAGCACGTGGTCCACATCTCTGGCGTAGGGTTCAATCAGATGTACCGGTGTCTTCAGATTCAGGGACAGTCCGGCTTTGACGCCGCGACGCTTGACATCGCTCAGAAACAAGTAAGGGTAGGGAAGTACTTCAATGTGGGCACAGAGGCGCCGGATCCCTGTCCGACAGAGCGCTTCCACATAATCGCAGGGATTCATGACCTCCAGATGGACGTCCAGCGGGATGTTCGTGTACGAAGCGATTGCTTGTACCGTATCTGCGCCGAAGCTGATTCCCCGCACGAAATTGCCGTCATCGATATCGATGTGCAGGTTCTCCATTTTTTGTACCGAATCCAATACATCGGCCAGTCGGAGCAGATCAGCGGAGTAAATAGACGGACTTACAATAAACATGGGTTCCTCCTTTCTTCGATGAGATATGCGGGATTATCGATGAAAGACCCGAAGGGCTTCAATCGCTTTGTTGTAGGTTTCATATTTTTTACGATAGATCGCAGTGCGTTCCGCTTGCGGACGATAGATGCGTTCTGTCGCATACATGTTTTCCACGGCTTGGGCAAGATCGATAAATGCTCCGCATGCTACGCCGGCGCCCATGGCAGCGCCCTTTGCCGCCAGCTCGGTGCCCATGGGGATTTCTATGGGCAAATCCAATACGTCCGCCATCATCTGGGACCAGACAGGGCTGTGGGCTACGCCGCCCGAAAGGCGGGCCGATGTAAATGCCTTTTGCGGTTTTAATCTGCTCACATGCATGGCGGTGCTGAAAACTACGCCTTCATAAACTGCCAGCAGGAGCTGATCCCTTGTATGGCTGCCGTTCAGATTAAAAAAGGCGCCACGTCCTCCCGACACAGCGGAGGAATCGTAAAGATAGGGGACGAAGACAACGTCGCTCGCTTCCGGGTCCATGGCTGAGATGGTGGCATCGCAGGCCTGATACAAATCGTTGCGGGTGTGTCCGGGTCCGGCGGTACCCATCAGATGGGAGACAAACCAGTCGAAATTCGAGGCCGAGGTGGCCGAGGAGTCTTCGATCAGATAATGCTCCGGCAAATAGGACAGCGTTGTCGTATTTCGGTTGAGATCATAGTCCTCGTTGGCCGTTTTGCTCAAATACTGGTTGATGGACCAGGTGCCTGCGATCAGGCACAGCAGACTGTCATTCAAAATGCCGCTGGCCAGCGCATTAGCGTCGATGTCGAAATAACCTCCGGACACCGGGATTCCGGCACACAGTCCGGTTTCCGCTGCGGCCGCTTCCGTCACATAGCCTGAGATCCCGGTGCTTTCAACGCATGCAGGCGCCAACCCAAAGTACTCTTCAATGCCCAGTTCCCGGAAGATCTCCGCGTCAAAACCGCGCTCTTTCAGATTGAACAAACACGTTGAAGAGGCCTCGGTGATCTCTGTGGTCATCGTTCCTGTCAGGCAAAAGCGGATCCAATCCTTGATGCCCAGATACTTTGCGCTTCTGTCCAGGGTTTCTTTTTCGTTGTGGCGAAACCAAGGGATCAAGGCTGCAGGCTGCGCAGCCCAAAGGGTTTGAAGCGTGCGGGAGAAGATACGGCGCTGTGCGCCGCTTTCCGCAAATTTCCTGCATTGGTCGGCGGCTCGGGAGTCCGTTGAAACGATGCAGGGGCTGACGGGCGTTCCGCTATGATCCACCAACAGCATGCCGTTTCCGTATCCCGTAAGACCCACAGCCCGGATCTCCCGGCTCAAAACTCCGGATTCAACGATGGCTTCACGGATCGCAGCGGCATTGGCCTTCCAGACAGCCCTGGCATCCCTCTGGGTATAGCCGGGGGCCGGTTGATCCAGAGGCAGTCTTTTTCGTGCTACCGAAAGCATGCTGCCAGTTGTATTGAACACAGCGCATTTGATCTCGGAGCCTCCGTTGTCGATGCCCAAAAGATAGTCGGCCATGAGCGCTCCTTTCGTTTACAGTGAACTTCGATAGGATTTGACCACGTCCATAAAGGCTTTGACACGGGTTTCATCGATATGCTTGTTAAAGTCGCCGTCTTCTTTAAACGTGGTGCCTACGACGGCCGCATCGGCGTATTCCAGTTTCGTTGTGACGGTATCCACACGGCATCCGGTGTTGCACAGCACGACGACATCCGGCGTGCCGGCTTTCACTTCACGGATCAGATCGTTGTCCACTTCCTGCCCGGCAGCGGAGGCGGAGATGCACAGACCTGCAGGAGAGGCTTTGAAGATGACGGATTTTGCGATATCCACAAGAGGCCGGGAATCCAGATTTCGATCTGATTCAGGATTGATAAAATAGAGCATTTTCAGTTCGTCCAGATGAAGCTCGGCCTTGCGGCGCATCAGTGTGGAAAAATCGTTGTTATAGAGGCCGCCATCTCCCACGTAGACGCCGGAGAAGGTTCCGCGGATGAACTTCGCATCCACCGCTGCCGCCAGTTCAATGCTGGCCAGCCCGTCGGAAATACAGTCTACTCCGTAAGGCACGGTCATTTCGCTCATCAGCTCGCCGATGACCCGGGCCATGGCTGCCGGTGTCACAAAGGACATGTGTCGTTGATAGGGCAGGCTGAATTCATTGCTGAATATGATGCCGTCCACACCGCCGTTTTGCAGGGCATGCAGGTCTTTCCGAGCCAGATCCGTCACGCGTTTCATGGTGTCTCCCTGTTTGAACAGAGGATCTCCCGGCAGCGGATCCAGGTGCAGCATCGCAAAAATGGGTTTTTTCACCCCAAACATTTTTTCGGTCCAAAGCATAGTCAAATTCTCCTTTAAGTTGATTTTGTTTGGTTGATTATATCACGGGGAAGGAGGGCTTTAAAGGGCGAGCGCCAAAGTAAAAAGAATAAAATACTTGCTAAATAATGTAAAATATGGTAAAATCAAGCCAGTTGAGGAGGTTGTAATGAAGTCCCTGCAGATAGGTATTTGCCACAGAGATCAGAGCTATGCAGAGGCACTGGCCGAAGCACTGTCATCCCGATGGAAGAATGTCAGGATCCATATAACGGATCCCGAAAATCAGGACCCTCTTGCGGAAATGGATTACATTCTCTGCGGAAGCAGCGCGGATGCTTTGCGCTATGGCGACAGGGTGATCCATTTGTACGACGACCCGGAAGATGTGGATCACGACAGGTTGTCAATTCACCGATATCAACCGATCGGAAGGATCACTGCACAACTAAGAAATCTGTGCGATCCCCCTTCGGGCGCGTTGCGGGTTCCGGGAGATGCAGCGAAAACGATCTTTTGGGGCTTTACTTCCGGCGTGGGCGGAAGCGGAACAAGTTCATTGGCCCAGGCAGCCGGTCGGATCCTCAGCCGATTGCATGGGATGGAAGTGTTGCTCGTCAGATTCGGACGCTTTGTTCGAAACGAGGGCGCGTGCCGGTTTGATACGAATGATCCTTCCCTTGGACAATGCTTGTACAGAATCGTCAGCGGGGACATCATGCGTGTAAAACTATCGTCGGAGTATTGCAAAAGAGATCCCTTCGAACTGAATCTATTGGGCGGTCCTGACAGAGAGAATCCTTTGTGCTTCGCAGAAGAGGAAGATCTGTATCAGCTGCTGCATCACATCGCGCGTCATGGGGACTTTCAGCATGTTTTGCTGGATGTTCCGGCAGAGATATTCTGTTGGAAGAACCTCATGCGCCTGTGCGAACGACAAATCGTCAATTTTGGCTGTCTGCCGCACCGGTTCGCTCCGTCGGAGGTCCAAGAAGAAGTCTTGCGGGAATGTTGCCAGGCTGACGGCTCGGATCCCGTCTTCAGAATATTTCCTTTTCGCCCCATGGAAGACCCGGACAGCTTTCTTCCGGCGTTGCAAGAGGATGGTGCGGACATCCACGGACAGTTCGGAGCGGAGGTGCGGGATCTTGTTGACAGAATGGAAAACCAACAGTAGCAGCTGCCCGGTATCCTTGAGGCAGTTGTCGGAAGGCGTACGGTACAGAATGGCGCAAACGGCGGAAGCGCTTTCTGACGAGCAGGTCCTGGAAATCGTTGAGAATCTGGTGCTTTCGCACAGCGCGCTTGGGGACCTTTCACCCGGGAAGAAAAAAAGATGGATCCGCCTGATCTTTTGTTCTCTACGAAGAGAGTTGGAGATCCTTCACGACTACGCCGAGGACCCCGACGTTTCAGAGATTATGGTGAACGGGATCGGCGGAATCTTTATAGAGCGTTGCGGGAAGATCCAGCGTGTGCCTGTTTTCTTTGAAAATGTCGAGGATTTGGAAAAAGTTATCCGGCGGTTGGCTGCCCGTGTCAGCAGGGAAATGAATGATCTGCATCCCATCGTGGACGCCAGACTGCAAGACGGATCCAGAATCAACGCAGTCAACCGCAGCATTGCGTTGGATGGCCCGGTCCTGACTATTCGGAAATTCAACCGAGATCGAATGACGCTGGAGGATTTGATCCGTCAGAAGGATATCAGCGAGGAGGCAGCAGATCTTCTGATCCGGCTTGTGCGCAGCGGCTACAATATGTTCGTCAGCGGCGGAACAAGTTCGGGCAAAACGACCTTTTTGAATGTGCTTTCGGACTTCATTCCCAAGGAGGAGCGTGTGATCGTGATCGAGGATTCTGCAGAGTTGGCGATCCGGAATCATGAAAATCTGGTACGTATGGAAGCCAGAAGCGCCAATGCCCAGGGGCGCGGCGCCGTCACCATCCGGGATCTGATCAAAACCAGTCTGAGGATGCGGCCGGACCGCATTATCGTAGGCGAAGTCCGGGGCGGGGAGGTCGTGGATATGCTGGCGGCCATGAGCACCGGGCATGAAGGCTCCCTATCCACGGGGCATGCCAATTCTCCGGCCGGCATGATCGGCCGCTTGGAGACGCTGTTCCTGACAGCATCGGGCTTTCCGGTGGAAGCCGTACGCAGTCAGATCGCCGATGCCATTGATGTATTCGTTCATTTAAAAAGGACCTCCGACGGAAGACGCCGGGTCTGGGAGATCGCCGAGGTGGAAGGATGCATGGAAAGTGCTGTCCGCTTGAACAAGTTGTTCCATCACGTTCCCGGAAAGGGTTTGATCTCAACGGGGAATAAACTGATACACACAGAAAAGCTGGAGCTCTACGAGCAGGGTGAGCGGGTTGACGGACTATCGAACCTATAATTTATCGAGAAGGGAACAACAAAAATACTATTTGATGGCTTTCTTTATACTGTTTTCGGTCGGGATGCTGTTTTACCGCAGTTTTGTCTTCGCATTGGTTTGCCTTCCGGCAGCGATCCCTTGCGAGAAACTGTGGGCGGAGCGAAAAGGAAGGATGCGAAGGGAAGTGTTGCTGGAAGGCTTCAGAGACGCTCTCTATTCGATATCCGCAGCCATTGCGGCAGGACGGCAAATGCCGGAAGCGGTTGCAGATGCCGGAACGCAGGTCCGCTTCTCCTATGGAGCATCAGCGCCTATTGCTGAAGAGTTTAAACGAATCACAGAACTTTACGAGGGTGCGCACGGCTCGATCGAGCTTCTGCTGATCGATTTTGGTTCAAGGAGCGGGCTGGAGGAAATACAGCAGTTCGCCTTTGTTTGCCAAATCTGCGACAGGAGCGGAGGCGATCTGGAGGAAGTTGCATTGACCAGCGCCAATTTGATCCTGGACCGGATACGTTTTCGTCGGGAAGTGCAAATGCTCACAGCGCAAAGAAAGCTGGACATCGCTTTTTTGATATCACTGCCGCTGCTGATCCTTCTTATTTTAAACCTGACCGCGCCGGATTATCTGGCGATCCTGTATTCAGGCCTTGCCGGGCGATGCATCATGACCGCCTGTCTTCTAACGATCGCCGCAGCTCTGAGGTGGGGGTTGCGGTTGATTGAGGTGGCGCTGTGAAATTTTTTTCGCCTCCAGCGAAGGCAACGGACTTTCTTCGGAAGCTTGAAGATGCGATTTTCCGGAGGGAGATTCGGCAACTCAGGACCCAGTCCTGGCTGTTTTCCGACAGCAATGCTCTTGAGGCATGCCTAGCGCAAAGCCGTAAAAAAAGCCTTCGCAAAGTGCGAGCTTTGTTTTCTGCCGGATTGACGATGACCGGTATCGTTGCGATATTGTCTTTCTTTAACCCTTCTCTGGAGCAGCAGCTGTCCCGCCCCGACTTCGGAGAAGTCCCTTCTGTCGTTGCTGTGGAAGTGCAAGCTGAATTCAAAGGGCATACAGTGGATGAAACACTGCGGCTCCGACTTGCTCCGAA
>JAQUXD010000051.1:9021-11137 GCA_028692535.1 Eubacteriales bacterium
ATAAAGAAGGAATTGCGAAAAAAGAGAAGAGCCGTAGAAGAAGAACTGCCCAACTTGTCGCTTCAACTGACGTTGTTGCTCAATGCGGGGCTGGTCGTGACAGCCGCCTTTGATGAGATTCTGCGAAGCAACAAAGACCGATCCCGGCCGCTGTACGAGATATTGAGGGATATCCACAGTCGGTGCGACCAAACCAATGAATCTTTTGTAAAAGCGCTGCATCGGTTTGCGCAGACTACAGGAAGCCGAGATTTTCTCCGTTTGAGTACGCTGATTTCCGATCACGCTGCCAGGGGCAGCGAGCTGGCGGAAAAGTTGGAAAGGGAAAGAGCGAGCCTTTGGGAAGGCCGTTTGCAGAAAGCCCGGGCTAGCGCCAAGGAAGTTGAAACAAAGCTGTGTCTGCCGATGATGCTTTTGCTGTGTGTGCTTGTGGTCATAGCGATCGCGCCGGCGTTGATGGAAATGTGACAGGTCGAGTTGATCAAAGAAAGGAAAAATCATGAGGTTTAACGTTTTTAAAAGCAGTAAAAAGGGAATGGAATTGGTCCAGGTTGCGATACTGATCGCGATCGCCATCGCATTGGGTTTGATTTTTAAGACACAAATCGGCGCATTCGTGGATAACGTGTTCGGCGATCTGCTGGGGAGTGACTTTTGATTCGCTCCAGAAAGGGAAGCGCAACAGTGGAGGCGGCGTTGATCTATCCGATGATTGTATTATTGCTTGCCGGCACGATCCGTTATGCGCTCTTTCTGTACACTGAAGTACAAAAGGACTGTCTGCTTCATCAGGAGGCGCTTTTCTCGACTGTGAATCCCGCCGGCCTTGACATTTGCCTGCTCATGAGAGGGGAGTGGCTTGTGCCGTGAATAAGAAAGGATTTTCATCGTTGTACATGATCATGATTTTTTCTTCTTTGGTATTTTTGATCCTTGTAATCCTCGAAGGTGCTTCGGGGTTTGCTCTCCGAAGCCGTGCCGAAGGGATATGTATGCTCGCGGGGGAGTCGATGCTTTCGGAATACCAGAAAACGCTGTGGAGCCGCTACGGGATATTTGCTGTACGCTCGTCGAATGAAAGACTGACGGCCCTGGCGGATTTTTACATCGACGGAAATCTGGCGGTGCAGGGAGACAACCTTTTGCGCATGGAAAAGATCGACTGTCTGGCCGACAGCCAGGAATATCCCGCATTAGACGGCGAACAGTTTGCCTGTCAGATCCGCAATGCGGCGTCGATCCTGATTGTCCGGGACATTCTATTTGACGGAGAGAGCGAATCGATCTGTTCCGAAATCCGCGAAGCCCTGTCGCTATCCGAAACACTTCAGGAGGGTGCAGAGGAAGGGCTGCGTCAGATCGAGGAAACTCCGGAAACGGACGGAGAAGAGCTCCCCGTAGAAGAAAGAGCCAGGATGCGATCCCTGATAAAGCGCTATGAAACTTCGGGGCTACCCCCGGAAGATCTCCCGGTCTGGGAAAAATCCATCCCGCCCGGGAGCGCAACGGAAAATCTGCCCACGAAGCTCCTGGGTCTTTCTTCTCAAAGAATGTTGTTGAGCAGCGGCGTGATTCCCCGGGCTTCCGCGCCTATGGAGAATGAATACATACTGGAAAAATGTTCTTACGCCACTCGGCTGCTGGAGAATTCTTTACTGGATCTGGAGGTGGAATATGTTCTGTTCGGTCTGCCTTCGGATCCGGAAAATGACAAAGAAGTCCGAAATTCCCTCTTTTGGCTCCGCAGCGCCTTGAACCTGTCACACATTTACAGTGATCCCGAGAAAAAGACCGAAGTGACAACGCTGGCCGCATCTGTGCTGACACTGATACCTCTGCCGGTGGCCGTATTCATCGTAGCCGGAATCTGGTCCTCCGTAGAAGCGCGAAACGATGTAGAAATGCTTTTTTCCGGAGAAACTGTTCCATTCCTGAAGACACCTGATGACTGGGCCTGCAGTCTGGACGGCGCCCTTCGATCGAATGTCGTTGAGGAAACAATACCCGGCGCCTCCCACCAAATCGGCACATATGGGGATTATCTGCGCTTGCTGCTTCTGATGGTCGCGCCGGAAAAAAAACGTGCCAGGTTGATGGACGTGATGCAGCTGAACAT
>JAQUXD010000052.1 GCA_028692535.1 Eubacteriales bacterium
CGTTGATCATGGCCGATCTGATCGATCTGGGCGTCGAGGCGGGAGACATGGAACAAATCCTGAACAGAGGGGCGCTCCTTGTGTTATTGGCGTTGGCGTCATTGTTTTTCGGCGTGCTGGCCGCCAACGCTGCGGCAAGGGCTTCTGCAGGATTCGCGAAAAATCTCCGACAGGATCTGTTCCACAATATTCAGAATTTCTCCTTCTCCAACCTGGACAGGTTTTCATCCTCCAGTCTCATCACCCGTCTTACCACCGACGTTACAAATGTGCAGCAGGCATTTATGATGTCCATCCGTATGGGCGCCAGGAGTCCCGCCATGCTGATTTTTGCCATGATCATGGCTTTCCGGATCAATAGCCGTCTTGCGTTGATCTACCTCTGCGTGCTTCCTTTCTTGGCAGCCGGACTGATCCTGATCATGAAAAAAGCCCTCCCGATCTTCGAAAAGGTTTTCGCCACCTACGATGTGCTGAATCGCGTGGTCCAGGAAAACCTCCGGGGTATACGCGTGGTGAAGAGCTTCGTGCGGGAAGATCAGGAAATCGATAAATTTTCCGACACCTCGGAAACCTTGTATCGCTATTTCGTAAAAGCCGAACGCTTCCTTGCCGGTACGATGCCCCTGATGCAGGCCAGCGTATACATTTGCATGCTGTTGATCTCCTGGGTGGGCGCCAAGCTGATTCTGAGCGGCAGCATGACCACCGGCCAATTGATGAGCATGATCACGTATACGATGCAGATTTTAATGAGTCTGATGATGCTGGCCATGGTTCTGGTGATGTCTACGATCTCCAGAGCAGCGGCCGTCCGAATCATCGAAGTACTGGACGAAGCCCCTTCGATTACCCAGATCGATCGTCCGGTTCAGCACATAGAGGATGGATCCATTCGCTTCAACAACGTTTCCTTCAGCTATACAGGAGATTCTTCCGCCTTGTGCCTGTGGGACATCGATCTGACGATCCAATCGGGACAGACCATCGGGATCCTCGGAGGAACGGGAAGCGGAAAGAGCACTCTGGTCCAGCTGATCCCAAGACTGTATGATGTGACCGGCGGCGCTGTTTTCGTGGGCGGGACCGACGTGCGGAGCATCGCTCTGAAAACCTTGCGGGACAGCGTTGCTATGGTGCTGCAGCGCAACACGCTCTTTGCGGGAACCGTTGAAGAAAACCTGCGCTGGGGGAATCCGGATGCAACAAAGGAAGAGCTGGTGCGGGCGTGCGAACTGGCTCAGGCCGACAGCTTTATCCGCCGGTTCGAGCTCGGATACGACACCCACCTGGAACAGGGCGGCGCCAACGTATCCGGCGGGCAAAGGCAACGCCTTTGCATCGCCCGCGCTCTTCTGAAAAACCCAAAAATTTTGATTCTGGATGATTCCACCAGCGCGGTGGACACCCAGACTGAAGCGCGGATCAAAGAAGCTCTGAGGCGCGAAATGCCCCATACCACCAAGCTGATCATCGCCCAACGAATCTCTTCCATCCAGGATGCAGACCGCATCCTCGTACTGGACAACGGACGGATCAGTGGATTTGGCGTGCACGACGAACTTCTTGCACAAAATACTGTATACAGGGAAGTGTACGAATCTCAGACAAAAGGAGGTGACTTCGATGTCCCTGCCTAACAGACCCGGACCCGGACATAATCCGGCCGCCCAAGGGAAGATCCGCCTGGATAAAAACGCTCTGAAAACGCTGAAGCGTGTTTTGGCTTATGTGGGGGAATCCTACCGGACCCTCTTTGTGTTTGCGTTGATCTGCATTGCGCTCAGCGCGCTGGTGAGTGTGGCTTCCGCCCTTTTTTTGCGGGTGCTCATCGATGACTATATCACTCCGCTGCTGCTGTCCTCCACACCGGATCTGAGCGCCCTGGCCCGCACTATAGGAAAAATGGGGCTCCTCTACGCAAGCGGGATCCTCGCCGCGCTGCTCTATCAGCTCAGCATGGTGACCATTTCCCACGGTGTGCTCAAGACCATTCGAAACCGGATGTTTTCCTCGATGCAGCATCTGCCGCTGCAATACTTCGACACCCACGCCCACGGAGACGTGATGAGCCGCTACACCAACGATACCGACGCCATGCGCCAGATGCTCTCCCAGAGCATCCCCCATGTCTTTTCCTCCCTGCTGACCATTGTCTTTGTTTTGGCAGCCATGATCGCCCTCAGCCCGATGCTCACAATACTGGTTTTGGGCATGGTCGCAGTGATCTTCCAAGTGACCGCCCGGATCGGAGGCAAGTCCGCCGAGTACTTTAAGCGGCGTCAAAAGGTTCTGGGCGAAGTAAACGGTTATGTGGAAGAGATGATCAACGGACAAAAAGTCGTTCAGGTCTTTTCCCGGGAAAAGGCCGTAAAGCAGACCTTTGACGGGAAAAACCATGAGCTTTTTGAACAGACCGCCCAAGCCAACCGTTACGGAATCATCCTGATGCCGATCTTGGGCAACCTGGGCAATCTCCAATATGTTATGCTGGCGGTTGTCGGCGGCTTGTTGGCTATGGGGGAACAATCAGCCCTGACATTGGGAGGCCTGGCATCTTTCCTGACCCTGTCCAAAAACTTCAGCAACCCGGTCAGTCAGATCTCCCAGCAGATCAACTCCGTCGTCATGGCCCTGGCCGGCGCCCGACGCGTCTTCGATTTGATGGACGAAGCCCCTGAGGAAGATCCGGGATACGTAAGCCTGACCAAAGTGATACGCAAAGGAGATCATCTGCAGGAGTCCGAAGGACCGAACTCCTTGTGGGCATGGAAGGAAATGCGCCCCGATGGAAGCTTGCAGTTGACTGAACTCGCCGGCGATATCCGGCTGAACGGAATCCATTTTGCCTACGAAACCGGCAAACCGGTCCTCCACAACATCGATTTGTACGCCAAACCCGGTCAGAAGATCGCCTTTGTAGGCTCCACAGGCGCAGGCAAGACCACGATTACGAACTTGATCAACCGCTTTTACGACGTGCAGGAAGGAGAGATTTTGTATGACGGCATCCCGATCCAACACATCCGAAAACCGGATCTGCGGCGCACGCTGGGCATGGTCCTGCAGGATACCAGCCTTTTCACCGGAAGCATCCTGGACAATATCCGCTACGGCCGGCCGGATGCCACCGACGAGGAAGTGATCGAAGCGGCGAAGCTGGCCAACGCCCATGGATTCATCAGCCGGCTGCCTCAGGGATATCAGACAGAGATCTCCGGCACCGAAAGCGAACTGTCCCAAGGACAGTGCCAGCTGATCTCCATCGCGCGCTGCGCTGTAGCCGATCCACCGGTGATGATCCTGGACGAAGCCACCAGCAGCATTGATACCCGCACCGAGCGGTTGATCCAAAAGGGCATGGACCGCTTGATGGAAGGGCGTACCGTCTTTGTCATCGCCCATCGGCTTTCAACCGTTCAGAATGCTCAAGCGATCTTAGTGCTCGAAGAGGGAAAGATCATAGAAAGAGGCGACCATGATGACTTGATCGCCCAAAAAGGAAAATATTATCAATTATACACAGGTGTTCTCAGCCCAACGCCACATCCAGGATCATCATAAGGACAAAGCCTGCTGCCGTGCTCACCGTCCCAATATTGGAATGGGGATCGGCTTGCGCTTCGGGAATCAGCTCCTCCACCACAACATAGATCATGGCGCCGGCGGCAAAGGCAAGGATGTAGGGAAGGACCGGGATCATCATGCTGGTCAGTACCAGTGTGAGAAGGGCGCCGGCGGGTTCCACCACACCGGACATAAACCCTAGAGAAAACGCCTTTTTCCGACTGAGCCCCTGGGCGATCAGCGGCATGGAGATCACAGCGCCTTCGGGAATATTCTGCAAAGCAATACCAATGGACAGGGCCAGGGCGGCTGCGGCAGTCAGCCCCACGTCACCGTTTAAAAAGCCTGCGAATACAACACCCACAGCCATCCCTTCCGGCAAATTATGCAGCGTAACCGCCAGCACCAGCATGGTGGATTTTTTTAATTGGGCAGCTGTGCCTTCGGGTTTTTCCGAATTGACGTGCAAGTGAGGGATGAGCATGTCCAGAAGAAGCAAAAATCCCACGCCCGCCACAAAACCCACAGCCGCCGGAAGCCAGGGAATCACACCCTGGGCTTCTGCCATATCGATGGCAGGGATAATCAATGACCAGACGGAAGCCGCAATCATGACACCGGAGGCAAACCCCAGCATCATCTTTTGAAGAAACGGCTTCATCTGCTCCCTAAGGAAAAACACGAACCCGGCTCCGAGAACGGTACCCGCCAACGGAATGAATATTCCGATCAGCACCAGTGTCCAATCACTCAAACAACTTCACCTGCTTTCTGTATACCGCCCGTACACAAAGTTATGCCTTTTTTTTGCCTTGTACATATTCTGATCTGCCTGGGAGATCAGATCAGAGGACGGCACGATAAAAGAATCCCAGTCATAACTGCTGATACCGATACTGGCAGTCAAGTGAAGGATATTATCCTCATACGTATAATACTCGCTCTCTATACGCTTACGGAGTCGCTCGGCGACATTGAACGCTTGTTGATTCGTCGTATTGGGCAGGCAGGCTATGAACTCGTCTCCGCCGTAGCGTCCGCAGAAGTCGTAAGGGCGAAGGTGCCTGACGACAGTCCTGGCAAAGGCCTTGAGAACGGCGTCTCCCGCATCGTGGCCCAGGCGGTCGTTGATCGATTTGAAATAATCGATATCCAGCATCAGCAGGCTCAGAACACGCTCTTCCCGCTTTGCCCGATTCATCTCCTGCTGCAGGCGATCGATAAAGGTCTTCCGGTTCAAGATCCCGGTCAGAAAATCGTGAGACGCAAAATGCGTCGCATCTTCCTGGGCCTTTCGAAGAATCGCTTCCATCTGCTTGCTTTCCGTGATGTCCCGCGCAATCAAAACCGTCCATCGCCGGCCTTTATCATCTTTAAAAATGGCCGAAGTGACATCAACCGGAAATCGACTTCCGTCTTTTCTGATAAAGGTCAATTCTGCCCGGACACGACCTTCCCGGAGGCGCTCAGCCAATGCGATGGTCAGCCGCGAGTCGCTTGTGTCAACGATCCCGTCTCTACCCAGCTTGCAAATCTCAGCTTCCGTTCGCTGGAGCATTTCGCATGCTGCATGATTGACCTTAAAAATCCTGCCGTCCGTACGGGTAAGCATGATGGCATCCAGGCTGTTGTCAAAAATAGATCTGTAGTATTCGTCGTTGATCCAGTTGTTCATAGCAGCCCTCCTCAGTTTACTCTTTGTCCTGATTATACAAAAAATGAACATATTTGTATACATAATAAAAGGACCCCTGCTAAAAGCAAGGGTCCTGTGTTGATCGTCAATACAGGTCGATGTCGCCAAGAGCGATCGCCACATGCCCCATCATTGATCCGAAATCGAATACCGGAAGACCGGTTGCTTCGCTGATCCGCTTGGCATAGGGCGGCAAATCCGTGCACTCCAAAACGATGGCGCCCATATCCGGAAATTGCTTTACACCGTCTTTCGCCACGTTAATGATCTCCCGGCTCACGACTTCAATATCAAAGGCTTCGTCCGGCTGATCGAAGATCTTGCTCCATTCAGGCGCATTCTCCAGACCCAGAACTTCCACTTTCATGTCCGCAGTGATACCGCAAGCCCGAAGATGCGTTTCCGTCAGCGCTGATTTGTTGGCTGTGATGACTCCTACCGTCCGCTGATAGCCGATCGCACACTGCACAAAGGGCACCTGCAGCAGCGCCGAGGTGAACACGGGAACCGTCAGAGCCTCCGCCAATTCCTTCTGGAAAACCGCGTTAAATCCGCAACTGGTGGTGACGGCCTTAATATTTTCCTTATCGATCATCTCCTTAGCGATCCGAATCATATCTTCCAGTACCGCCTGGCTGGGATGTGTGATCACGGTTTGTACGTTGGCGCCTTTCACGTGGACCATTTGAACAGGGAACGGATAGGACAGCGGATTGGTGCTGTTGCCCGGCATGGTCTCCAGCTGCATCAACCCTTCGGGCACATGTCCCGCTTCCCATCTTAAAATAAGGATCTTCGGTGTCTTTTCCATGGAAAACCTCCTGTCAGATATGTTCTGCATCGTGGCTGTTTGATTGTATGGATTCGTATTTCCAGTATACTTCATCTCCTAATGATGTCAAATTGACTTTCTCGCTTGAATACCGGTCAATATGCAAAAATATTCTCAATAACGACTTGACAAAAGTGCTATTATTCCCTATAATTCCTTTATAAGGAATTTAAAGGAGTGATTGTAATGAAAGAGAAATACTATACAGTGGAGCAGATCGCAGAAATGATCGATCTCCACCCAAAGACGATCCAGCGCTATATACGCGAAGGGAAATTGCGCGCCCAGAAAATCGGCAAAGCCTGGCGTGTAACTGGGCACGACTTGAGCACATTTATGGAAGGTCCGCAAGGAACAGACAGCAGCAGCTCATCTTCCGGGATGCAGGAGCTGATCGGCGGCATCGTAAACGACATCAAGCTATCCACTGTCGTGGACATTCCGGTCAGGAACAGCGCAGAAGCAGTGCAGATCGCCAATTGGACCGGCGCGATCCTGAACAGCCGTTCTCCAGAGCAGGGCCCTGCGTCCATGACTTCTCAGTACATCGAATCGGAGCACACGATGCGTCTGATGCTGTGGGGCACCCTTCCCTTCGTGGAAATCTTTCTGCGATCGCTGAGTGAGATGTTGGAATAGAAATGCGCAGATCGAAAACCGGTTGCGCATCATCCCAATAACCTTTATACTTGGAAAGAAATTTATTGGGAGGATCGTATATTGGGCATTCTTATTTTACTGGTTTTATTGGCATTGGAGACAGGCTTTCTGGCCTGGTCGGCCACATCAAAAGAGGCACACAGCAAAGAAAAAAGCGTAGTCCGGATCATCCTGGCAGGATTGTTCGGACTACTTCTGTTTACGGGCGTACTGGAGTGGAGCTTCCGCTATGGGCCGCTTGCACTCCTGTTGGGGATCCAGTCCATTGCCGGCGCGATCGTGCTGCTTCGAAAAAAGCAGGATCTACTCATTCCAAAGAAAAGCACTCTTGGTTATGTATTCCGTGTCCTTCTGATCGTTCTGGCGTTGCTCCCGGCTGTTCTTTTTCCACAATATGAGCAGCCGAAAACGACCGGCGATTATTCGGTACAGACCGCAAAATACACTTGGACGGATCCCGACCGGAAGGATGCGTTTTCCGAAACCGGTGAAGTCAGATCCCTGACTGTGGAATTCTGGTTTCCACAGGATGGAGCTGCGACCTATCCCCTCGTTGTGTTTTCCCACGGCGCGTTCGGCTTTAGCGGAAGCAATTATTCCACCTTTGCGGAGCTTGCCTCCAACGGCTATGTCGTTGCCAGCATCGGACATACCCATCATGCATTCTATACGATGAGCACCGATGGGAAACTCACCATCGCAGACAGCGATTTTATCGCAAAAGCAGGTGAGATCAACGAAGCTGTCGGTCCGGAAAGCAAAGAAGTGGTATACAACACCACGCGAGAATGGATGACACTTCGAACAGACGACATCGCCTTTACGATCGATACGATCCTGACAGCATCCGGCAGCGACGGAGCCGAACTGCCCCTTTCACTCATTGACAGAGAAAAAATCGGCCTGATGGGACACTCCCTGGGCGGCGCAGCCTCTGCGCAAACCGGCAGAGAGCGCAACGATATCGATGCTGTCATCGTACTGGACGGAACCATGCTGGGAGAAGAGATGTCCCTTGAAAATAACGCGGTCATTCTCAATGAGATTCCATATCCGGTCCCGCTGTTGAACGTTTATGCCGAGGACCATTATGCTGCAGCGATCGAAGCCGAGGGAGACGTTTACGATAATTTTTACGCATCCCGGAATGCACTCTGTTCTTATGAAACAGTCTTTCTGGGCGCCGGCCATTTGAATTTTACGGATCTTCCGCTCTTTTCACCGGCGCTGGCCCGCATGCTCGGTGTGGGAACGATCGATGAACGGTACTGCATCGAAACGACGAACCAGATCGTTCTGGAGTTTTTCGACAGTTTTTTGAAAGATACCACTGCGTTCGTCATTAAATCTGAATACTGACGAGGCGATCCACAGCAAATTGGTTTATTTCCTCCATTTTCAATGTGTTTTACTATATAATTGAAATATACGTTGGATTCTATTGTAAAGGAGGTCATAATGAATCGCAAAAGAAATCTGTCCGTTTTACTTACTCTTTGTATTATTCTGGTGTCCGCAACAGCAGGATTTGCTGCAGATTTTACCGATATTTCTGATAACCCCTATAAAGACTCCATAACGAATATGTCCGAGCTGGGAATCCTTGAAGGCGTCGGAGGCAACCGTTTTGCGCCGGAGAATGAACTAAACCGAGCCGCCGCTGCCAAAGTAGCCGCATTTCTGCTGGGATACACAGAAACGGAGGCCGAAGAAGCTGCAGGCTGGGTCCCCTTGTTCGGAGATGTGCAGGGAACCAGCCATCAATGGGCGTTGGGCTGGATCAACCTGATGGCCAAAGACGGTATATTGTTAGGTGTAGGGGATCATGCCTATGCACCGGGGGCGCCGCTTCAAATGGCGCACTGGTTAACGATCCTGCTGCGGATCACCAAGCACGAAACGCCGGGGATGGCCTGGCCCGATGATTACAACGACAAAGCAGAAGAATTGGAGCTGACTGCCGGTCTGCCCTATGTGGCAGCCAAAACGATGAATCGAGGCGAAATGGCAAAAATGTCCACAACGGCAATCTACGATGTGGCGCGGCCCGACGGTAAGCTGATTATCGATATCGTGGACTTCAAACCCGCAGATCCGGAACCGCCCGCATCGGAGGAGCCTTCCTCTTATAACGATGGGAAATTAAAACTGACGGCAGACCGCACCTATGTCAACAACGGAGGCGGACAAGTGATCCGGCTCACAGCGACAGCTACCTACGGGACGAACAACCTGCCCGCCGTCGGAGCACAAATACAGTTCTTTGCTGATGTGGAAGGCAACCCGAGAATCGGACAGCTTTCCGATCAGGAAGTGATTGCCAATGCGCAGGGGATCGCATCTACCACCTATGCGACACTGGCCCAGGACAACAATAAGCAAATCTCCTTCCTGGCCAACATGGCTACCGACGGAGACTGGATCGAAGAACGTCTCTCTGTACTGTCTTCTGACAGCGCTGCATCGATAAGCGGCCGAGTGGTCAATCCCTTCACCGGCACATCCCCGACAAATGCGGAAGGAGGAATTTCCGCGGGATCCAATTATATAGCGGTCAATATTTCTTCGGACGGATCCTATGCCGCGGCAGTTCCACAAGGCAACTATCACGTTCATTTCAACTTCAATGTTGCGGGCAGCGTTCCCCACAGCGGTGATTTTACGGGATCTCATTTCAACCTAAAAAGCAACGGCGATATGCGACTCAGTATCCAAAAGAACTTCACGGCGGGAAGCACCTATACACTCGCATCTGAAATGGGCATCCTTACGGGGATTCCCGGGCGAATCGGCGCAAATGCCGACCTCTACCCCACCGTCATGGGAACAAACGACACCGTCATCGCCCGAACCAACAGCGAAGGCCGCTTTATGACCGCACTTCCACCGGGTCTCTATGTGTTATATAACGGGACAGGCGCAGCACTGAAATCCAACATTATTGTCGAAAAAGGGAAAGTGACTGAGTTGGGCGCGTTCTAAACGCGCGTTGAGAAGCAAATCGATTGTTTCTGAACATCTGTAAGCCCGAGGATCGAATCGGTCCTCGGGTTTTGTTTGTAAAAGATATTCTTGACAACAACCGTTCAAGCATGTACTATGTTAGTAATTTAGTAAATTATATACGTAGTGCGCGTTTATTTATACTCAGAAGGAGAATGTCATGAAAATACCAACAACACTCAAACATAAGCCGGTGATCGTCGCCGATCACTACGAAAACATCGACGGTCGCTTCGCCTACAACACCGATGCAAAAGGGCTTTCTCTGGGATTGGCCCAGTGGAACGACCGGGGCAAAGTAGATATTTCCGCAAAGGTATGGCGCTACACGGGTGAGAAATGGTCGAGACAGTCCGAAGAATTGCCGCTCCACAGGATCCTGGATCTGGCGATCTTCATCTGCAGCGCCCAGAAACATTTCCGCGAAGCTTATCGCTTCCCGGATCTCTACGATCCCGAAAATCCCCTTCTCGAACGTGTGGGACTCCAGGGAGACGCCATGACCGTGTCGGTCTGTACCGACAACGAAAAGATCGGCGAAGACATTCGGCTGGTCCGAGACGCACTGTCCAAGGACGATGAACTGCTGAGCGAGCGGTTTGCGGTTCTTGCCAAATCATTGAGGGAATTAGGTTATTAAAGAAAGAGCAGAAGGTACAAAGTACAATGAGTAAGATCGATGGAACACGCAGAAAAGAGCTGGTTGCAGAATACAAGCAGCAAACAAACACAGGCGGTGTATACCGCATATTCAATCAAGAGACGGGGAAAAGTCTGATCAAAGGCGATATCAACCTGGAGGCAGTTGAAAACCGCCTCCGGTTCTCGCAAAAGATCAACACGCCTTTTACCATCGCGCTGCAACAGGATTGGATCCGGTATGGCGGAGATGTTTTTTCCATAGAGATTTTGGAGGAAACAAAACAAGGCGCCGAAGAAAGTCTCGGCGCCTTCAAAGATCGGCTGAAACGGATGGCAGAGCTGTGGAAGGAAAAATATCCGCCGCAGCAACTTTACTAAAATTATTCGTAACGCAAGGCTTCGATGGGATCGAGCCTTGCTGCTTTTCTTGCAGGGTACAGGCCGAAAAACATACCGACCACCGCGGAAAAGCCTACAGCGAGCAGGATCATCATGGGGTCGATGATCAGCGCCACGCCGGCGATGTCCATGCCGATGGCGGCGATCCCGATGCCCAGCAGCGTCCCGATCATGCCGCCGATGGCGGCCAGGATCATGGATTCGATCAGGAATTGGGTCAGGATATCCTTTGTCCGGGCGCCCAGGGATTTTCGGATCCCGATCTCCCGGGTCCGCTCCGTTACGGAAACCAGCATGATGTTCATGATGCCGATCCC
>JAQUXD010000053.1 GCA_028692535.1 Eubacteriales bacterium
CCGGTGGAAATATCGCAATAAACCAAACCGCTCCTTTTTTCTTCCACATAGACCGATGCCAGAAAATTGTTTTCCTTTTCGGATAGCATACTTTGACTGAGGATCGTTCCCGGCGTAATGACGCGCACCACTTCTCTTTGTACGATCCCCTTTGCCTGGGCCGGGTCTTCCACTTGCTCGCAGACAGCGACTTTATGTCCTTTTTCGATGAGCTTGGCAATATAGGTATCCGCCGCATGGTACGGGACACCGCACATGGGCGCCCGCTCCTCTTCTCCGCAGGATTTTTTTGTAAGCGTGATCTCCATGTCCCGGGCCCCAACGACAGCATCCTCAAAAAACATCTCATAAAAGTCGCCCAGGCGAAAAAAAAGAATGCAGTCTTTGTACTGCTCTTTAATACTCAGATATTGTTGCATCATGGGCGTGTAAGCCATATATAACTCCTGTGTCGGAATGGACTACCGGTCAAGTTCACGGTGGGCTTGGTCAACGATGTCTTCAATGATTTCTTCGGATGCCTTTCGGTTGTCGATGCCCGATTCCAGAAGCAACAAGAATTCAATGTTGCCTTTCGTGCCGGTAATCGGCGAAAACGTCAAACCCGCAAAGGTGAGATTGTTCTCCTTTCCGTAATCCAAAACGGCCCGAAGAACGCTGAGGTGGATACGCCTGTCTCGTACGATACCGTTCTTTCCCACCTGGCTGCGTCCGGCTTCAAACTGAGGCTTTACAAGACACAGGCATCGTCCGTGCTCCTTGAGGAGCTTTCCGGCTACTGGTAGAATCAACTTCAGGGAAATGAACGATACATCGATCGTGACCAGATCAAAGCGCTCGGGGATGGTTTCAGGATCCAGATAGCGCACGTTGACCCGCTCCATCGTGACTACGCGAGGATCGTTTCGCAATTTCCAGTCCAGTTGCCCGTAACCCACGTCCGCAGCATAGACCTTCGCCGCTCCATGCTGCAGCATGCAATCGGTAAATCCGCCTGTGGAAGCGCCGATATCCATGCATACAGCATTCGTCAGGTCGATCTGAAATGCATGCAAGGCTTTTTCCAGCTTCATTCCTCCCCGACTTACGTAGGGGCAAAGATTCCCTCGTATTTCGAGCACAGCTGATGTCGGATTCACCGGAGTCCCTGCTTTATCGCAACGAGCGCCGTCGACCCAAACCATACCTGCCATGACGGCTGCCTTGGCCTTTTCTCTCGAAGGGAATAATCCTTTTTCGACGAGTACGATATCAAGTCTGTTTTTCAAAGAATTCCTCCGCCGCAGAGGCAATGGCATCTGCACTCAACCCATATCGTGCTTTCAGTTCTGAAATCGTGCCGTGAGGGATGAACCGATCCGGCCAACCAATATTTTTAACGATGGCACTGGATTTGCTTTCCTGCAATATCGAAGCGATCCGCATACCCACCCCTCCTTGGGCGGTTCCGTCTTCCAGTGTAATGATCCTGCTGCAAGCAGCCAGTTCGTTTTCGAGTTCATCCGGGTCCAAAGGTTTGACGCTCCGAATGTTGTATACTGCGCTTTCGATCCCTTTCCCCATAAGGTGAGCCTGTGCTTCCAGCGCCGCCGCGCACATGCTGCCGACGGAAACGAAAGCATTGCAAGAGGCGGATGTGATCCGTTCCATTTTTCCGTTCATTTCTGATCTGCCCCAATCGGACAAATCTGGAGCTGTTCCTTTTGGGAATCGCAGCGCGCAAGGTGTGCCCAAGGCCAAAGCGTATCGCATCATTTCCTGCAACTCGATGCCGTCCTTGGGCGCAAGCACTGTCATATTAGGCATGGAAGATAAATAGATCAGATCGAATTGTCCGTGATGGGTCTCTCCGTCCTGTCCTGAAATACCGGCTCTGTCCACAGCAAACACGACAGGCAAATTTTGCAGGCAGACTTCTGTAAGCACCTGATCGTAAGCCCGTTGCAGGAACGTAGAGTACATCGCCACCACCGGACGCATGCCGCTCAAGGCGAGACCGGCCGCAAAGGAAACTGCATGCTGTTCTGCGATCCCGGTATCCACCACGCGATCTGAAAATCTTCTTCGCATTTCGCGCAGTCCGGTTCCGTCAGTCATGGCTGCGGTGATCGCTACGATCCGTTCATCTTCCACGGCCATCTGAAGGAGTGTCTTGCCAAAAATATCGGTAAAGGTTTCACGGGTGGATGTTTCCGGTGTTAATCCGATCTCAGGGTCGAAGACGCCGGTGCCATGGTAACGGTCCGGATTCTTTTCGGCGTTTTGATACCCTTTGCCTTTTACTGTGACAACATGAAGCAGCACGGGTCTTTTTAATGATTTTGCCGTCTCCATGGCTTCGATCAATTCTTCGATATCGTGACCGTTGATCGGACCGAAGTATTTGAATCCCAGTTCTTCAAATACTGCGGCAGGCATCAATGCATACTTCACGGCATCCCGAAGGGTCTCCAGACCTCTTCCCAATTTTGGAGCGGCTTCCAGACCATGCTTCAGTTTCTTCTTGAACCCGAGATAGGAAGATGACGTTCTCAGGTTTTGCAGGTGACGGGAAATGCCGCCCACGTTTCGGGAAATGGACATCTCATTGTCGTTGAGAATCACGATCAAAGGCGTTTTTTGAATGCCTGCTGCATTCAGCGCCTCGTAAGCCACACCGGCTGTCAGGGATCCGTCGCCGATCACTGCGACGCAGGCATGATCCAGCCCCAGAAGGTCTCTGGATTTTGCATAGCCCAACGCTGCGGAGATCGATGTGCCGCTGTGTCCTGCATCGTACATGTCGTGGGGGCTTTCCGTACGCTTGGGAAAACCGCTGAGACCGTCGATCTGACGAAGACTTTTCAGTTCGTTCCAACGACCGGTCAGCATTTTGTGCACATAGGTTTGATGGCCCACATCCCAGATGATTTTGTCACGGGGTGTATCAAAGACTTTTTCCAAAGCAAGCGTTAATTCCACCACACCCAAATTCGATGCGAAATGTCCGCCGGTGCCGGAAACTGTTTCAATGAGTTCTTCCCGTATGGCCACTGCCAGCAGATCAAGCTCCGCCGCAGACATATTTTTCAATTGTTCTTTTTCCAGAGGCAGTTCAAAGGGTCGATTCATTGGAGTCCTTTCAGCCCAGAGGCTGTTCCAGGAAGTCGATCACAGCATTGAAGACTTCCGCTTCGTCATAGTATTTAGCTACTGCTTGTCGCGCCCGATCCAGCAGCTCTCTTGCTTTTTCTTTCGATTCTTCCATGCCAAACAGCAAGGGATAGGTGCATTTCTTTATTTTTTGATCTTTCCCGGTTTCCTTCCCGATCTGAAGAGCATCGCCGGTGATGTCTTGGATATCATTGACAATCTGAAAAGCCAGTCCCAGGGATTCTCCGTAAACTCTTACGTCATTACAGCGTTCCTTGTCTGCGCCGGCCAGATAGCAGCCGGCCACAGCCGAGGATCTGATAAAAGCGGCGGTTTTATTTAAATGGATGTAATCGAGCATTTCCTTGGAGCATTGCCGGTTGACGGATTCCACATCGGCAATCTGGCCGGCGACCATGCCTCGGCAGCCGGTTCCTTTTGCGATTTCGAAGGCAGCCCGCACTTTTCGACGCAGCAACGTCGGGTCGTCCAGATAAAGAAGCATATCCTTTGTCATGGTTTCAAATGCTGCGGACAGAAGCCCGTCTCCAGCTAAAATTGCCACGTCTTCTCCGTAGACCTTATGATTGGTCGGCGCTCCCCTTCTCAAATCATCATTGTCGATAGCGGGAAGATCATCGTGGATCAGGGAGTATGTTTGTATGTATTCCAGTGCACAGGCATAGGGAAGCCCGATATCCGCTTTTTCGCCGCATAATTCACAGGCAGCCAAGAGCAGGACCGACCGCAGTCGTTTCCCCCCTGCAGTCAAGCTGTAACGCATGGCGTCGTACAGCGTCAGGCTCTTAGAATCGATTTCAGGCAGAAAATCCAGAATGTGGAGTTCCACCAGCTCTTTTAAGCGTTTGTATTCCGGATGATTCATAGCTTTTCTCCATATTCTGCGATCTCGCCGGTCTCGGGTCGATACATTTCCACGCGTTGCTTTGCTCGACTCAACAAATCCGCGCACTGACGGTGATAGGTCACGCATTGTTCGTACAGATCGATGCTCTCTTCCAAAGAGGTTTCTTCGGCGTCCATTTTTTCTACACACTCTTGCAACTTTTGAATGGATTCCTCAAAACTGAATGACTTTTTCTGGGATGTCATGGTTGTAGTTCCACCTCCTCAACAATACAGCTTGCGCGGCCGTCGTTCAATAAAAGCGTCAGACGGTTTCCGGGTGAAAGCTCTGAAGCGTGAGTGATCCATGCGCCGCCCGGGGTTTGGATCACGGAATAACCGCGCTTTAATATGTTCATGGGATTGGATAGTTCATACTTCAGCGTCAGCCATTCCAACTTTCTTTCTGCTTGCTCCAGCACAGTCAGGATGCGGCTTTCCGCCCTACTCTTGATCTGCTCCAGCTGATCATCGAATCGCGCCAGTTTTTCAACCAACGTTTCGTATAGTTTTTCCGGAGACGTTTCTTTTAGGTAGCGAATCATTATAGACAGATCCGGCGCTGCCAATTCGGCAGCCGCAGTTGGCGTTGCCGCTCTCAGATCAGCGGCAAAATCGGTGATGACGGCGTCTGTTTCGTGACCTACAGCCGATATGACGGGCAGTAATGAGTCTGCAACGGCCCGAACAACGCTCTCTTCGTTAAAGGGCCATAAATCCTCCTGGGAGCCGCCGCCCCGGCCCAGAATGATCAAATCGAGTTCCGATCCATGCGCATTGGCGGCAGACAATGCCTGAATGATGGAAGGAGCTGCTTCGGGTCCCTGTACCAAGCAGGGATAAATCCGAATGTCAATCAGAAGATTTCTTCTTCGGACCGTAGTGATGATATCTTTTACGGCCGCACCTGTCGGCGAGGTCACAACGGCGATTCGAACCGGAAAAGACGGGATCGTTTTTTTGCGGGACGGATCGAACAAACCTTCATCCAGCAGTTTTTTCTTCAGATTTTCAAAGGCTTGATTCAGGGCGCCTTCGCCTGCGGCATCCAGTTCCTTAATGTTGAGGGAATACGTGCCGCCTCTTTCATAGACCGACAAATTGCCTGAAACAACGACCTGCATCCCCTCGCTGATATCGTATCGCAGACGCTCGGCTCGTTCGGAGGACAGGAAGCAACTGAGACGGCTTTTTTCGTCCTTGAGCGCAAAATAACAGTGCCCGCTGCTGTGACGGACCCAATTGGATATTTCGCCTGTAACGGTGACATTTCCAAGTATCGGATCGGTCTGCAAAACCCGTTTGATGTAGCTGTTAAGCTGCGAGACATTTAAAGGCTTGATTGGCAAAGCGACTGTCCTTTCAATAATGCAACACCAGCGGCATTGTCACTGCAGAGTGTCGGCGTGCCGAATTGATATCCTTTATCCGCACAATGCATTCTGATGTATTGACTGCTTGCTACACCGCCCGTGATCAGAACTTGTTCGATGCGCAAGTTCGATCGAAGATGTTCCAGTACCGCAACAAGGCTTTCGCTGATACGCTCGAACAGAAAAGATGCAATCCTGTTTGACTCGAATTTCCCGACCAATTCCTTGATCTGTGTCTCCGTCCCCGAAAGGTTGATCCAGGCGTCTTCCCTAAAAACGGCTCCCAGAGGATTTTTTTTATCTGTATTGGCCCCAGATAAGGCCAGGTCATCCAAAACCTTTCCTGCAGGGAAATTGAGGCCCAGAAGAACTCCTGTGCGATCGATCAGCTTGCCATAGGATAAATCCTTTGATCCGCCGATCAAATCATAACGGCCGTCCAGGATCTTGATGAACTCCAGCGTTCCTCCGGAAAGATGCGCAGCGATGAGTGGTTTTCCGAAATCAATGTTCGTGCCGACGGCTCCGGCTTTCAGATGTCCTTCCTGGTGACTGGTTTCGTGCAAGGGAATCTTCAAAGCTTCGGACAGAATCTTTGCCGCCGAAACACCTGCGTTAAAAACAGGCATGTAGGAACCCTCGACCGGCCGGGGCGTGCGGCTGACGCAGACGCCAATGAGCTTTTCCGCATATTTCGTTAAGGGTTTGTGCAAGACCTGAGGAAGATTCTGCCAGTGCTGATAGAGCGCTTCCGATTGACGAAGTCCTTGCTTCCCGGGCGGTACCGCAAGCTGAATGCGTTCGTCACAGAGGATTTCTTCGCCGCGGATGACAGCTGCGGAAGTGGTGTAATTACTGGTATCCAAGCCCAGATAATACATCTCCTTATTCTCCGCTTTCGGATAGTTTTCCCAAAATACCGTTGACGAATTTACCGGAAGCTTCTCCGCCGAACTTCTTGGCCAAATCAACTGCTTCGTTGATCGACGCAGCTTGGGGGATATCCGATTCGTCCAAGAAAAGGATCTCGGCCACACACAAGCGCAATACTGCAAGATCCACACGAGCCATCCGTGTGGTTTTCCAGCCCGCGGCTACTGCGTTTATTTTTTCATCGATCTCTTTTCGGTTTATCGCAATGCAGCGGTAGACTTTATTGAAATAATCGAGCTGAGAGGATCCCTCCATATTGTTTTGTACAAAAAAATCAAAGGCCTTATCGCTGAAATCGCTTTGTGCTTCCATCTGGAAGACCATCTGCATCAGCAACTCTCTGGCCTCGCTTCGTCTCATGTTTGTTCCTCCCGGGGTTCTTGTGTTTCGAAGCCGACGCCTTGTACGTGGATGTTGACACGATGGATAGGCATTTCGGTAATCTCTTCCACTTTGCTCTTTACATTTTCCTGGATATCCCAGGCGACGATGGGAATCTTGGTGTTATAGCGAACGTTTACAAAAACGTCGATCACCAGACCCTCTTTTTCCTCAGCTACGCGTATGCCTTTCGTCAGCGGATCACGGCCCAGTATATTTTTGGACAAACTCTGGGTGAATCCGGCAGCCAGATCAAACACGCCTTCTGTCTGAAGCACAGCATTCATTGCGCAGACTGCGATCACTTCTGTCGGTATTTTCTCTCCACCGTTTTTTTCTGTCATGATCGGTCTCCTGTTTGTGAATGCCTGCCGGATTACAGGCGTTCGTCCTCTGTCTCCGGCAACGGCTCAGTGACTGTGAGGGATATTTTTTCTATGCGACGATCTTTAACGGACAAAATTCTGAATATGCAGTTTTCGTAAGGAATTTCCCGTTCGATGGATGTGTCCTCGTCGGGGACTTCTCCCATCAGATCCATTACGAATCCGCCGATGGTTTCGTGGTTTTCTGATTCCAGTCGGATCCCCGTTTTTTCGGCCAGGTCCTCCAAGTAGTAGAGTCCGTCTACCACGTAGGTGTGGGGGGCGATCTCTTCCATTTTAGGCTCGTCATCCTCGTACTCATCTTCGATGTTTCCGACGATCTCTTCTAAAATGTCTTCGACGGTTACGATTCCGGAAAAACCGCCGTATTCGTCGATCAGGATCGCAATCTGCATTTTGGACAGCTGAAGCTCATTGAGGAGCTCATTGATCTTCTTGCTTTCCGGAACGAAGAACGGCTTTTTCAGCAAAGGACGGATATCTACATTGTCGAAGCCTACTTTTCTGGCTTCAATCATAAAGTCCTTCATGTACAGTACGCCGATGATGTCGTCGGAGCCCTTGTCATATACGGGAATTCTGGCATAGCGCTCTTCCAGAAGTTCATCCACATAGTCCGAAACAGGCACGTTGATGTTGACCATATAGACATCCGGCCGTGCCGTCATGATTTCATAGGCCAGCGCGTCATCGAATTCAAAGATAGAGTGAATCATCTCTTTCCCGTTTTCATCGATATCGCCTTGTTCTTGTCCGACTTCCAGCAGAGAAAGAATCTCTTCCTGATAGTATTCGTTTTCTGTCGCATAATCTTGCTGGCGGAAAATTTTCATCAGCAGACCCACCGATTTTGACAGAAATTTTACAAAGGGCGCAAAGAGAAACGAAGCCGCCATAAGTGGCGTGATCGTGGCTAATGCGATCCTTTCGGAGTAGATCATAGCGATTCGCTTGGGGAACAATTCCCCAAACACCAGCGTAAAATAAGAAAGCAACACGGTAACGAGCACCACCGCCAGTTGTGGATTGACGTTGATCTGCACACGTGCCAGCAAAACAATGAAATCGTCGGACAAGTTGTAGGATGCAAACGCCGAGGAAAGAAATCCGGCAAAGGTGATAGCGACCTGTATCGTCGATAGAAAAGTGGTAGGCTGCTCCAGCAGCTTCAACACCTTTTCCGCTCTTGCATCCCCGTCTGTATCATCTTCGGCCAAAATTTTCATTTTGGTTTTGCTGAGGGATACCAATGCCATTTCCGCTGACGCGAAAAATGCATTGATCATGGTCAGAACAAGCAGAATCAGCAATTGAATCGTGAGAGATAATCCTCCCGGGTCCGCTTCCATAGTTTATTTAATCTCCTTTTAACAGTATGAAATAGCATCACTGTGATTATAGCACAGAATGCACCGTATTTGTAGCATTCCGGTTAGGGCAATGTCTTGCTGTATTCGTCTTTGTAACGATAAAACTCCTCGGACGTGACGGCAAAATGATGTTCGTTCGAGCCATAGGCTTTTAGGACGAAATACAGATAATCGGTCTCCTCCGGATACAGCGCAGCCAGAATGCATTCTTTCCCGGGTGAAGCGATCGGGCCCGGGGGCAGACCGGCATACAGGTATGTATTATAGGGAGATTCGATTTCCAGGTCGCTGTACAGCAGTTGCTCTTTCGGTTCGCCCAACAGGTATTGGACCGTGGAGCAAAATCCTAACTTCATGCCAATTTCCAGGCGGTTATAAATCACACCGGCAACAAGCTTCCGTTCTTCTGGCGCACGGGTCTCTTCCTCGATCAAAGAGGCAATCGTTATGATTTCCAAAACGCTGCGATCCAGCTCTTTTGCTCGATCATAGTATTCCGGCAAAAAAACTTCATCAAAGCGCGACAACATTTTTTCGATGATATCCTGTTCCGACGCGCCGACGAAAACATCGTAAGTGTCGGGGAATAAAAAGCCTTCCAGACGTTCGGTTCCCTTCCCCGCTTCTGCCATGAACCGGTAGTCGAAATTCCCTTTTTCCAACAGACGCAAAAACTCCTGCTCGTCCACCAAGCCTTGTTCCGCAAGCGCAGCTGCCGTCTGACGAATCGTGTAGCCTTCCGGTATGGTAAAGCGCACCGTTTCCTCTTGAGCATCCATCAGAGCTTCCATGAGCTCCTCCATGGTCATCGAGGGTGAGAGGTGAAATGTTCCGGCTTGATAGCGGCCGTCATAGCCCTGCCATTTGGATTTCTGCTTGAACAGGAATGAACTTCCGATGAGTCCGCTTTTTTCCAGTGCCGAAGCGATGGCTGTTGTACTCATGCCCGGAACCACAATGAATTCAATCGACTCTCCGCTTTCGGGATCCCGGGCTTTATCATATCCGCGAATGTAGAGGTATGATGCTCCGGCGCCAAGCATTGCTAGAATCAAAAGAACTGCGATCCCTCTGCCCGCCTGCGATTTTTTCTTTTTTCTTCTGCTTTTCATGTCTTACCTTTAAAGATGATTTCCATTACATCTTTGCCGCAAATGGTTTGACTATTTAGAACGTCCCAGATAATCACCGGTTCTGGTGTCGATCTGGATCGTTTCTCCTTCTTCGATGAAAATGGGAACCTGGATCACTGCGCCGGTTTCCACGGTGGCGGCTTTTGTCACGTTGGTTGCCGTATCGCCTTTGACGCCGGGCTCCGTTTCGGTCACTCGCAGGTTTACAAAGTTCGGCGCTTCAACCAAAAATGGAACTTCCTTATAGAATTTGATGGTAGCCATGTCGTTTTCACGAAGATATTTCATGGCGTCTTCCACCTGCTCGTATGGGATAGGAACCTGGTCGAAGCTTTCCTGATCCATGAAGTAATACAATTCACCATCACTGTAGAGATACTGCATTTGCTTCGTATCGATGTGGGCCTTGGGGAATTTGTCGTTGGGGTTGAATGCTTCTTCCCTTGTGGCGCCGGTTAAGATATTGCGGTATTTCGTCCGAACGAATGCAGCGCCCTTTCCCGGTTTAACATGCTGAAAATCCAGCACGACATGGGGTTCTCCGTCAATATCAAACGTGACGCCTTTTCTAAAATCACTTGCATAAACCATTCGATTTCCTCCGTCTATTTATAAGATTATTAGGTCTTTGGGTGATGACACGAAATTTATTATACCAAAGGGCGTAACCGTTGCCAAGTCTTCGATTCGGACACCGAATTTTTGGGGTAGATAGATGCCCGGTTCTATTGAAATGATTTGATTTTCCTTGAGTTTTCCGGGATAGCCGGGTCGCAGTCTCGGCGCTTCGTGGATCTGCAGACCGGTGCCGTGTCCCAAGCCATGTCCGAAATAGTCTCCGAAGCCCGCATCACAGATCACATCTCGCGCAAGCCGGTCGGCATCTTCGCACCGCATTCCCGCTCGAATACCTTCGCAGGCGGTGCGCTGCGCCAAGAGGACCAGTTCATAGATTGATTTCATTTCTTCGCTGACCCGGCCTATGGCCACGGTCCTGGTCATATCCGAACAATACCCGTCCACTTTGCATCCATAGTCCATCGTCACAAAATCTCCTGTTTCGATCACTTTGTTTCCCGGTATGCCGTGGGGATAGGAGGTATTTGCCCCGGAGACGCAGATCGTGTCAAAAGACAGGTCCTCTGCGCCGTTTGATTTCATGAAAAACTCGATTTCAAGAGCAGCCTGACGTTCGGTGATGCCGGGCTTCAGGAATTGACACATGTGCAAGAAGCACGCGTCGGCAACGGCGCAGGCGCGCTTTGTGGCGTCGATCTCCAACGCGTCCTTCACTTCGCGCAAACCTTCCACCAAGCCTTCGACGGGAACGATCCAGTCTGCATCCATCCGATCCAGCAAGGTCAGATATTCCGAAAGACTCAGATTGTTTTTTTCTATTCCGATACGCTGCTTTCCCATGGACAGGAAAAAATCGCAGGCGTCCAATCCGACCTTGATTTCCTGATACGTAAAAAGTCCCCTCAATTCCAAGGCCATCTC
>JAQUXD010000054.1 GCA_028692535.1 Eubacteriales bacterium
GTCCTGCCGGACTACGAAGCAGCCTTGAAAGCAAAGGCCAACGGAACTGTGGTATATCCCGATCCGGAGGATCCCGAAATCAAGGCGAAGCACGCCGAAGGCTGCGCGCCAAATTTCTACACATATGCCAGACTGCCCATGTGGACCGAAGAGTATCTGATCCCCCACATCGATGAACTGCGAGACATGGGAATGGAAAACGTCTACTTTAAAATGGCAGGTTACGATCCGCAGGATCTGGAAGCTGTTCTCCGAATGGCTTCTACTGCCCGAGTCGATATGGTCACCTTCGACGGCGCCGGCGGCGGCTCCGGTTACAGTCCCTGCAGAATGATGAACGAATGGGGTTTGCCGACGATCATGCTGGAAGCCACGCTGATGCCTATCTGTGAAAAGCTAAAAGAGGAAGGATTCAAATTGCCGGCGATCGCTATGACCGGAGGATTCTCCATGGAAGACCAGGTGTTCAAATCTCTGGCATTGGGCGCGCCCTTTGTCACCCACATCGGTCTTTGCAGAGCCGCTATGGCCGCCGCCACCAGCGCAGCGAAAATGGGTGAAATGATCCAAGCCGGCAATGTACCGGCACACATCAAGAAATATGGATCTACTGTGCAAGAGATATTCAAGGACCTTCCCGACCTGCGCGCGCTGTACGGACGCCAGGCCAACGAATTCTCGCCTGGCGCCATCGGTGTGTACTCCTACTTGAACAGGATCGACCGGGGCTTGCGCCATTTCTGCGCTCTGAACAGGAAGTTCGATGTGAAACTGTTGGACAAGAGCGATCTGATCCCGCTGACCGTGGACGCTTACGATATTCTTGCCATGACGGAAGATGCCCTGTTATAATAATAGAAAAATGACAGGAGCGTGACCCATGCTGAAACTGGCCACTGTAGGCGATAACTGTATCGATTATTATGCCGCTCAAGGGAAGATGTTCCCCGGCGGCAACCCCATCAATGTGGCGGTCTATGCCGTCCGCTGCGGACTTCCGGCGTCCTATACGGGCGCCGTAGGCGACGATGAATACGGAACGTTCATGCGCAGCGCCCTTTCCGATAAGGGAGTGGATGCTTCTCGTGTCCGTGTCCTCCCCGGAAAAACGGCCGTCACCCAGGTGCAACTGGTGGACGGAGAACGGGTCTTCGGAGACTATGACGAAGGTGTGCTGGCAGACTTTGTGATCCGCGAGGACGACATCGATTTTTTCTGTGACCATGCGTTGCTGCACACAGGCCTCTGGGGGAATGCCGAACACGAGCTGCATCGGATCAAGGCCCGGGGGCTACCCGTTTCCTTTGACTTTTCCACGGCAAAAGAAGGCGAAGTACTGGAGACAGCCCTGCCTTATGTGGATTACGCCTTTTTCTCCGATGAGGAAGAATCAGAAGAACTCCTGACCTTTATGAAGCAGATCCACAGCAAGGGCCCTCGTATCGTCACGGTAACACTGGGGGGAAACGGGAGCATTGCCTACGACGGAAATGCCTTCTTCCGCAATGGCATCATCCCCACGGAAGTCGTGGACACCATGGGGGCCGGCGATTCTTTCATCGCTGGATTTTGCAAGGGGATCATCGAACAGAAACCCATCAAGGAATGCATGAAAATGGGCAGTGAATGTGCCGCCGTCACCCTGGGATATATGGGCGCCTGGTAGTGCGTTCGCACGTAGCGTGAAGCAAAGAGAGAGCCTGTCCGGGCTCTCTCCTTTTATAGGTTCCATTCAGTGGATGCCTGCGCTAATATATGATCTCCACCCGACTTCCCTTCGCGCGATCTTTTTTGACGACAACCTGCTTGTCGATCTTCTGTTTCAGTTCAGGCACGTGAGAAATGATGCCCACCAACCTGTTTCCTTCGGCCAAGCCGTGGAGCGCCCGCATGGCTTGCTCCAGAGATTCTTCGTCCAGAGAGCCGAAGCCTTCGTCCACAAACATGGTATCCAGACGGATACCCCCGGCGGAGGAATGGACTTCGTCGGACAGCCCCAGGGCCAGAGAAAGCGATGCTTTGAAGGCTTCTCCTCCTGACAAGGTCTTGACGCTTCGCTGAGATCCGTTGTAATGATCGATCACATCCAACTCCAGACCGCTCTGGCTCCGGTTATTTTCTGCTTCCGTTCGACGGATCAACTCATACTGGCCCGAAGACATCACCATGAGTCGGGTATTGGCTCTGGCCACGATCCGGTCGAAATAAGCCATCTGAACATAGGTTTCCAGCTTGACTTTCTCCTTTTCTTTCAAACTGCCGTTTGCGGTATACGATAGCGTCCGTGTCCAGATCCACCGCTCCTCCACTTTCGAAAGCTCTGCCGATGCCTTAGCCAGATGCGCGCCGGTTTCCCGGTTCTTCTCCAGTCGAAAAGCGATCTCCTGCCCCTCTTTTGCCAGAATTTGTTTCTGCTCTTCAGCTTCTTTGAGCAGCGCTTCTTCCCTGGAAATATCAAACTCCCCGCCATCAGCCAGCTGTTTCTCCAATGCATTTATGCTTCCCCGGAGGGTTCCGATCTTTCCCAGACAATCATCCCGGGCGATCAGCGCGCAATCGATCTGCTTTTGGATTTCTTCCTGCTTTGCGGACAGATCCCGAATGACCTTTTCCGCCTCATCCTTACTGTCGTAGGCCAGCTTCTTCAAAAGATCTTCTGCAGCCTCCTTCAGGTTGCTGATGCGAGCTGTATATTCCGCCAGAGCTTCCCTGCCCGCGCCGGACTCCTCCCGCATGATTTCGAGCTGTTTTCGCTGCGCATCCAAAGATACGGCCAGATCATTCCCTCGAAGGACATGGGCAGACGCGATCTTCAGCTTTTTCTGTGCTTCCGCAAACTCGGCGGAAAGGATCGTCAACGCATTTCGGATCTGCTCCGCATAGGCCAACGACTTCCCGCCGGGCAGCACATGATCGGCCCTTTTCTCAAGCTCGGCGGTCTGCTGATCGAAGCGCCCCCGCAAGGCCCCTGATTCCTGGCTGCTGCGATCCGCTAGCGCGGCAGCTTCTTCCGCCTTTTTTCGAAGAACCGTGAGATCTGCCTCAGCCGGTGCCTGGGGTGTACGCACGGCAGGAGACGGATGACTGATCGAACCGCATACAGGGCAAGGGACTCCGGCCTGCAGTCCTTCCGCCAGGATTCCTGCCTGTGCATCCAGGAACAAGCGATTTTGCTCGTGATAGGTCTCCTCCAATTTGCGCGCCTGATCCCTGGCGGTGCGATATTTCTCTGTCGCTGCATCCGCGTCCTTTCGGAGAACATCCAGAGCAGAAAACTCTTCGGCCAGCTTCTTCATGGCCGCAATCCGCTCTTCGAGCTTCGCCAGTTGTCCGCCCAACCGCTCCTCTTCCACAGGCGCATCTTTCAATGCTTCTGCCTCTTGCTCATCTTTCACAAGACGCATACTGCTTTCCGTAAAACGCTTGGCCAGAGACTCCAGGTGTTTTTCCAGGGCTTCCTTTTCCAACGTCGCAGCGGTCGACTTTCCGCGGAGCTCCCGTAGCTCCTGATACCGGTCCAGTTCGTTCTTCAGGATCGCAGACTGACGTGCATACTCACGGATCTCCGGCTCACGGCTTTTCCATTGCGCGAACTCTGCCTTGAGCGTCTCTGCATGCCGGGTCTGAATACTGAGTTGCTCTTGCATCGTCGTCAACGATTCGGCGGCCTTCTGCAGTTCCCTCGCTTTCGTCAGACCGGACACACGTCCGCTGTGATGCTTTTCAGCTTTCGCGTACTGCGCTTTCCAGTCGCTGTACATCATCTCGTCGGAGGCGATGAGCGCGTCCAGCAGTTCCAGAATTTCCTCGATGAGCAACTCACCCTGTCGGGCCTTTTTCACCCGCAGCTCCCGGGGGTCCGATTCGGGACAGACGATGCCTTCCACGTACTGGCGTATGCTATTTTTGCGTAACTCCCGGTCTTTCTCACACTTTGAATACTCCGCCTTCAGCCGATCCTGCAGTTCTCGATACGGATGGGTCTTGAACAGATGTCGAAAAATGGTTATGCGGTCGTCTGTAGGGGCGAAGAGAAGCTTTAAAAATTCCCCCTGGGCGATCATGGCGATCCTGGTAAATTGATCTCTGCTGATGCCGATCAGTTCTGCGACTTTCTGATTGACCTGCCGAGGGCCGGTCACGACGCTTCCGTCGGGCAGCGTCAACAGCGCGTCAGACTTCTGAGGAACCATGCCTTCGCCTCGTTTGGCGGGACGCATATACTCCGGTTCACGTCTGACCCTGTAGATTTTCTCTGCATATTTCCACGTCAGCTCTACATAGGTAGGGGTTTGGGCATCTGCATATTTGCTCCGAAGCATACCCGCATCCCTGTTTTCGCCGCTGGGTTCTCCGTACAATGCATACGTGATAGCGTCGAATATCGTGGTCTTTCCGGCCCCGGTGTCTCCGGTGATCAGATACAAACCCCGGGTGCCCAACAGGTCCAGGTCGATTTTTTCTTCTCCCGCATAGGGTCCGAAGGCGGATAGGATCAGCTGCAGCGGTCTCATTGCGCCTCCTCCCAGATTTCTCTGACAAGCCTATCTGTAAACGCTCTGGCTTCGCCGGCCAGTTCCTGATCGTTCTGCCTTTCATAAAAATCGGCAAACACCTCCAAGGGATCTTTCTCATTGATGCCGTCAGCATCCAGAAATGCAGCGCCGGAACGGGTCCGTAGATTGTCGTAATCCAGTTTCATGATATTGGGATAAATCGTACGCAGCTTTCCGATGGCATCGGGAATATCCTCTTCGTCGGTAAGCGTGATATGGATATAGGCCTCCGTATCCAGGTCCAGATAGAAAGATCGGGCGGTCAGCTCCAGATAGCGCCCCTTGTATTCGGCCATGTCTCGCAGAGGGATAAGCTCCGCTGTGCGGACAGTCGTCTGCCCTTTGGCTTCCAACTCCACCACCGTAAGGGATTTTTTGTGCCGTACCTCGGAGAAGGAATACTTGAGCGGGCTTCCGCAGTACCGAATGCTATCCCTTCTCATATTCTGAGGGCTGTGCAAGTGGCCCAAGGCTACATAATCGAAAGAATCGAAGATGGAAACGTCCACGGCATCGACGCCCCCCACGCTGATGTCTTCGGACTCGCAGAGCGTCGCGCCGGCCACAAACTGATGGGTGATCAGCACGTTCCGAGCCAGTGGATCTAAAGAAAGACTTTGGATGATCACCCGAAGCGCATCGGAAAAGGTCCGGATCTCCTCCTGAGGGAAAAATCTGCGCACATGAGCCGGACGCACGAAGGGCAGCATATAGAAATCCACGGGCCCGTTTGCATCAACAAGACGCACCGGTGCCACTGCGCCTTCGTACACTGGTGATAGATATACACCACAGGGAACCATAAGTCTGGCGCCGAAGGCCACTCGTTCCGGGGAATCGTGATTGCCGCTGATGACGAATACGCTTCGGTCCTCTGCAGCCAGACGGTACAAAAAGCGATCGAAAAGCCGTACGGCCTCCGCCGAGGGTACAGCTTTATCGTAAATATCACCCGCCAGGATCACAGCCTGAGGATGTTCCGTTTCCACTTTTTCAATGATCTGGTCCAGAATGTATTCCTGGTCTTCCAAAAGGGATATTTCGTTGACGCGCTTGCCCAGATGCAGGTCGGAAAGATGGATCAGCTTCATGCAGGCTTTTCCTCCTTGCGTTTTCTGACGGTCTGATTCCGGATCGGCCGATCCAGGTTTTTCGTGCGAAGCCGCAGCGCATTGGTCACCACGAATATCGAACTGGCCGCCATGGCAAAGCCGGCCAGCATGGGACTCAACAGCATCCCGTTGATCGGGTAGAGCAAACCTGCCGCAATGGGAATCCCCACACAATTGTAGAAAAACGCCCAGAATAGATTTTGCTTGATGTTCGCCAATGTAAGCCGACTCAGATTGACCGCCCGGATCACATCGTACAGATCGCTTTTGATCAATACGATATCCGCCGATTCGATGGCGATGTCGCTGCCGTTGCCTATGGCGCAGCCGATGTCGGCCTGGACCAGAGCCGGCGCGTCGTTGATGCCGTCTCCGACCATCAAAACGGTATGACCTTCGTCCTGCAGTTTTTGAACGATCTGCGCTTTTTCTTCCGGAAGGACTTCGGCCAGGACGCGATCCACACCCACCTGGCGGCCGATATGAGCCGCGGCCGCCTGATTGTCGCCGGTTAAAAGAACGGTGATGAATCCCAGCTCCTTAAACGCAGCGATCGCTTCAATGCTCGTAGGCTTGACTGTGTCCGCCACGCCGATGGCGCCCCAAAGTGTATCGGACAGTGAAACATATATGACACTCTGCCCTTTTTCCGATAGGGTTTGAGCAAAAACTTCCACCGGAGTCAGGTCGATCCCGGCTTCGGACAGAAGCTTGACATTACCCACAAGCAAATCCCCTCCGTATCCCAGCTTGGCACGGATGCCTTTGCCTGTTACGTTGGCGAATTCCGTCACTTCCATCGTGCTGGACAACTCTCTTTCTGCGGCTTCTTCCACGACGGCTTTCGCCAGGGGATGATCGGAAAGAGCCTCCGCAAGAGCGGCCAGAGCCAACAGCTCGTTCTCGTCGACACCCAAGGCTTTGATCTCGGTCACCCGGGGCTTTCCTTCCGTGACAGTACCGGTTTTATCCAACACCACCACATCGGTGTTATGCGTTGTTTCCAGCGCTTCTCCGCTGCGGATCAAAATGCCGTTTCCGGCGCCAAGACCGGTCCCGACGATGATGGCGGTAGGTGTCGCCAGACCCAGCGCGCAGGGGCAGGCAATCACCAGCACTGCTGTGAAAATGCGAAGAGCAAATGACAAATCCTTCCCCAACAACAGCCAAAGGAGCGCCGCAGCCACAGCGATCAGGATGACCACCGGCACAAAAACGCCGGCGATGCGATCCACAATTTTTGCGATGGGCGCTTTCTTTTCCTGAGCGTCCTCCACAAAACGGATGATCTTGGCCAAAGTCGTGTCTTCTCCGGTACGCGCCACTTCCACATACAGCGCGCCGTTCCCGTTGAGGCTTCCGCCGATCACCTGGCTTCCGGGTTCTTTGTCCACCGGGATGCTCTCCCCAGTGAGCATGGATTCGTCCACACTGCCCGCGCCCTCTTTCACAAGGCCGTCCGCCGGAAACTTGGCGCCCGGCCGCACGAGAACCACATCACCCTTTTGAAGCGTGTCGGAAGGAACCTCTGTCAACTGTCCGTCCCGAAACAGCAAGGCGGTGTCCGGCGCCAGCTCCATGAGTTTTTGGATGGCGCCCTTGGTCTTTTCCTTGCTGCCGGCTTCCAAATGCTTGCCCAGCATCACAAAGGTCAATACCACCGCTGCCGATTCGTAATACAGATGATGGACCTGATGCGGGTTGTCTGTGATCAGAAACGTCATCGCCAGACTGTACAAAAAAGAACTGCTGCAGCTGATCGCTACCAGTGAATCCATATTCGGGATGCGATGGTAGAGAGATCTAAAGCCGCTCACAAAATATTTTCGGCCGATGAAAAGCACCACGATGGTGGCCAAAAGCTGGGCTATTGCATAATTCACCGGATGCGTGCCGATGCTGATCAGATCCGGCATGGGAATGCCGGGGAACAGCATGGGTCCCATAGAAATATACAAAAGCAAAGCAGAAAGAAGGATTGCGGCTGCGATGGCTTTGGCGCCGATCTCATCGGCAGGCATAGCCTGCGCCTTCTGTTCCGTCGCTTTCTTTCCGTCCCGGGAAAGCAACTCAGCCGTAAATCCGATCCCTTTGATTTTCTCGGTTATTTCTTCGGACTTGATCTTCTCCGGCTCGTAGTGAATGGTCATTTTTCCGGTGGCCAGATTCACACTGCTTTCCAAAACGCCGGCCATTTCCTTTGTGACACGCTCCACCGATGCTGCGCAGGAGGCGCAGGACATCCCGCCTATTTTATATGTTTCCTGTATCATAAAAAACCTCCCGGCAGGTATTCGATTCCTGCCGGGTTCTATTATATCATATTTCTATATGCGATTTCTTCCCCTATGTTTCCGGTTGGCCGTATTGGAGGGGCAACCTTTGCATCCGGCCGGGCAAGCGCCCTGGCATCCAGACCCATAGGCCATGGGCTCGTAATGCACATGCTCCCTGGGTTTGGGACGAAACAGAAGGAAAAGCAGCATCCCCATAAGGAGAAATGCCACAGCAGACCAGAATGTAAGACTGCCTCCCTGAAGCAGCAGTCCGAACTGATACACCATGAGCGCCGCTCCGTAGGCAAAGCCGGTCATGTATCCGATGGTGGCCAGTGTCCAGTGAATGCTGTTCATCTCTTTCTTAATGGTAGCGATCGTTGCGATGCACGGCGCGCACAGCAGATTGAATATCAAGAAGCTGTAAGCAGTGAGTCCGGTGAAGTCCGCCGCGAGACGGCTCCAGATCTGTGTGCCGTCTTCGGCAACTTCGGCAAAGCCGTACAGGACGCCGAAGGTGCTCACCACGTTTTCCTTGGCGATCAGTCCGGTAAACGTGGCCACGGCGGCCTGCCAGTTCCCAAAGCCCAGAGGCGCAAAGAACGGCGCCACCCATCCGCCGATGGAAGACAGCAGACTGGTATTGTTGTCCGGCACCATCATCAGACGACCGTCTTCAGCACCGAAGCTCTGCAAGAACCACAGGATCACCGAGGAAAGCAGAATGACGGTTCCCGCGCGCTTCACAAAGGACCAGGCTCGCTCCCCTGTCGTACGCGCGATATTTGATAATGTGGGCATATGATAGGGCGGAAGCTCCATGATAAAAGGCGCCACATCACCCGCAAAAGGGCGGGTTTTCTTCAGCATAAGACCTGAAAGCACAACGGCTGTGATGCCGATAAAATAGGCAGAAACGGCCACCAGTCCGGAACCTCCGAAAAGAGCTCCGGCAAACAAGGCTACGATGGGCATTTTCGCGCCGCAGGGGATAAAAGACGTGGTCATGATCGTCATGCGACGGTCCCGATCGTTCTCGATGGTCCGAGAGGCCATGATACCCGGAACAGAACATCCCGAACCCACAAGCATGGGAATAAAGCTTTTCCCCGAAAGTCCGAATTTTCGGAAAATCCGATCCATGATGAAAGCGACCCTGGACATATAACCTACATCCTCCAGAAGCGACAGCATCAGAAACAACACCGTCATCTGGGGCACAAACCCTAAAACGGCGCCGACGCCGCCGATGATACCATCCAATAACAGGCCGCTGAAGACGGGGGATGCGCCGACCTGATCCAGCCAGGCAGACAAAGGCATATAAATCCAGTCGCCAAAGAGCGTCTCGTTGGTAAACTCCGTAACAAAGCCGCCTACGGTGGAGATCGACAGGTAATAAACCAAGAACATCACTACGGCAAAGATGGGAAGCGCCAGGATCCGATTCGTGAGGATTCGGTCGATCTTATCTGAATCGGTTCCTCCTGCTTTGATATTCCGGATGACACATTTGGCCACCAGCTTTTCCACATAGTTGTAGCGTTGGCTGATAATGATGCTTTCCGAATCGTCGTCCATCTCCTTTTCGCATTCCCGGATATGCACTTCCAGATGTTGCTCAAGCTCTTGAGGCAGATCCAACTCTTCCAGGATCACTGCATCCCGCTCAAAGATTTTAATAGCATACCAGCGCAGATACCTTTCCGGAACCTTGTCCTGGATCGATTCTTCGATATGAGCGATCGCATGTTCAACGCTTCCGTTGAAGACCGGCGGGATGTGGACCGGCCTAGTGCTGCTGACCAAATCCGAAGCGGCGGTGGCAGCTTCCAGCGAACCCTGCCCCCGAAGTGCCGAAGTTTCCATCACACGGCAGCCCAACGCATCCTCCAGACCTTTCAAATTGATCACATCACCATTCTTTCGAACGATATCGATCATGTTCAGAGCAATGATCACCGGTACGCCGATCTCGATGATCTGAGTCGTAAGATACAAATTTCTCTCGATATTGGTGGCATCCACGATATTGATCACCGCATCCGGTTTTTCCCGCACCAGATAATTTCGTGTGATCACTTCTTCGGGACTGTAAGAGGACAAGGAATAAATACCGGGCAGATCCTGAATGATCACATCCGACCTTCCCTTGAGCTTTCCCTCTTTTTTTTCCACCGTAACACCGGGCCAATTTCCCACATATTGCTGAGAGCCGGTCAAATCATTGAACATGGTGGTTTTGCCGCTGTTCGGATTGCCGGCCAGCGCGATCTTGATGCTCATCACTATCGCTCCTGGGTCACTTCGATCAATGCGGCGTCTGCTTTCCGGATGGAAAGCTCATATCCCCGAACAGTCACTTCGATAGGATCTCCAAGCGGCGCTACTTTCCGTACAAAAATTTCCACTCCTTTTGTAACGCCCATATCCATAATGCGCCTGCGTAACGCACCGTGTCCGTGAAGCTTTGCAACTCTTGCGTGTTCCTTTACGCGAACGTCTCTTAGTGTCTTCATAAAATGTCTCCTGTCTTAAAGTGTTTTGATTTCCTCATTTAAGTTAGTTGTCTCTAACCACTGAAAGTTTAGCATCTCTAACTCATGTTGTCAACAAGACTTGAAAAAATTCTACCAAAGTGCTAGGATATTCATGACAAAGAAAGGGGAACTTCGATGAATATCATGAAATCTTCGGAAGATTATCTTGAAATGATGCTGATGCTGAAAGAAAAAAAAGGGTATATTCGGTCCGTGGACATCGCTGCGGAACTGGGTGTCACCAAACCCAGCGTATCCTATGCAACAAAACGGCTCAGAGAGAACGGCTACATCACCATGAATACGGAAGGATTGATCGAACTCACCGATTCCGGCATGAGCATTGCAAAAAAAATATACCGGCGGCATAAAGTCATCGCCAACTTCCTCATAGAAATCGGCGTGGAAGAAAGCATTGCCTACGAGGATGCCTGCAAAATCGAACATGATATCAGTCCTCAAACCTTTCAGGCGCTGAAGAATCACATGAAAAAAGTCCAGTAATAAAAACGGCTGAAG
>JAQUXD010000055.1:0-6704 GCA_028692535.1 Eubacteriales bacterium
TCCGCGGAGCCAGGCCAAGCTGCCCGGCATCCGCTTCGGGCAGTATGGCTTGCGCTGCCTCTTCGTAGACGTGGGCGTAGAGGCAGCACAGGAGGCCGTCGAACGTTCCGTCGTACACATATTCCATAACTATTCTCCCAATAATTTCGTCTTCGGATCCAGAAAGCTCAGTTGGAGTCCGCCGGACTGCATCAGCAGGTGTTCCCGCAGCATCGTGTCTTTTACGGCAGTGCCGTAGTGCTTTCCGCCGATGGTGATAAAATATTTGGCCCTCTTTAGGACCACACCGATGTTTTTCAGATCGTCGTAGCGCAGCGGCGCCAGCTTGCGCTGACGCAGGATCCGAACCACAGAGGTATTGCCGATCCCCGGGATGCGCAGCAGTTCTTCGGCGCCGGCCTTGTTGATCTCCACGGGAAAGCACTCCGGGTGCCGCAAGGCCCAGGATACCTTGGGGTCCAGTTCCAGGTCCAGATTGGGATGGCCGTTATCTACGATCTCGTCGGCCGTAAATCCGTAAAAGCGCATGAGCCAGTCGGCCTGGTACAGCCGATGCTCCCGAAGAAGCGGCACGTTGCTACCCCGGGCGGGAAGCAGCGGGGAGTCGTTCAAAGGGATGTATGCGCTGAAATAGACCCGCCGCATATAGAACTTTCGATACAGGCTGTGGGAAAGCGCCAGGATTTTAAGGTCGCTGTCCTCTGTCGCTCCGATGATCAACTGGGTCGTCTGCCCCGCCGGAGCGAATCGGTCCTTTTTCTGATGAGCCAGGGCATCCTGCTGCCGATCCGTCAGATATTTCCCTGCCGAAGCCACGTAGGTGCTTCCTCCCTCCTCTTCCAAAAGAGGCACCCGGTAGCGATAGTGAGAATACCGGTTGCCGGCCCCCACCAAAGCCCGCTGCTCGGCCATGGATCGGGTGATCTGATCCATAGGACCCAGAATCCCTTCCGGCTTCTTTTGGGGCGCCAGCTTTTCCAAACCCTCCGAAGAAGGCAGCTCGATATTGACGCTCACCCGATCGGCCAATCGGCCGATCCGGTCCACCAGCTCGGGAGACGTGCCCGGAATGATCTTCGCATGGATATAGCCCAGAAACCCCTGTTCTTCCCGAAGAATTTGAAACGCGCGGCACATCTCCTCCCCTGTCCGGTCCGGCGTGCCGTCCACGGCGGAGCTCAGGAACAAGCCCTCTATATAGTTGCGACGATAGAACTCCATGGTGAGGTCCGCCAGTTCTTGCGGCGTAAAGGACGTCCGTTCCACCTGAGCCGAGCGTCGATTGACGCAGTATTCGCAGTCGTAAACGCATCGGTTGCTGTACAGGACCTTGAGCAGGGAAATACAACGGCCGTCCGCCGTCCAGGAATGGCAGATGCCGGCTTTCGAGGCGCTGCCGAGCTGCCCCTTCTTTCCTCTCCTTTCATGGCCGGAGCTGGAACAGGAGACATCGTACTTCGCCGCATCGGTGAGGATCTTCAGTTTTTCCATGACCGCTTCCGCATTTTTCATAGGTTCATTATATGCCGAAAAGAACATATGTTCAACCTGTTTGCGCTTTCTCTTTCAAAAAAATCTTCTCTGGTGTATCATGAGATTGAATAGAAGGAGCGCTATGTACGAAGAATTAAAACGAATCCTCCGAAGCGGGCAACGCATGGTATTTTTCGGCGGCGCCGGCGTTTCAACGGAGAGCGGTATTCCGGATTTTCGATCGGAATCCGGCTTGTATCATGCGCGCAATCGCTATGGTGTCGCGCCGGAATACCTGCTGTCCGAAGAATGCTTTCTCCGGGAACCGAAAATATTCTTTTCCTATTACATGGAAAACCTGATCCCCAAAAACGCAAAGCCCAACAGAGCCCATCAAGCTTTAGCCATGCTGGAGGACCAGGGGAAGCTGGCAGCTGTCATCACCCAGAACGTAGACGGACTCCACCAGATGGCAGGCAGCAAGAATGTATTGGAACTTCACGGCACCATTCACGACAACCGTTGCCTTGCCTGCGGGGCCCGATATGAACTGAGCCATTTGCTGGACGAAACAAACCGGAAGGACGGCATTCCCCGCTGCAGCTCCTGCGGTGGAACGGTAAAACCCCGAGTCGTCCTATACGGAGAAGCTTTGGACGAGGATTGCATCCGCCGATCAGTGGAAGCCATCGAGGCGGCGGATGTGCTGATCATCGGCGGCACGTCTCTGGCTGTCTGGCCGGCCGCCGGATTCATCGACTATTTCAACGGAGAAAAACTGGTCCTGATCAACCGATCTGCCACCGATGTCGATCGCAAGGCAGATCTGGTGATCCGCGAACCCATCGGGGAGGTGTTGGGAACATGTCTGAACCTAAACTGAAAGTGAAACCGGGGAACCGAAAGATCCGGCCCCCCAAGAATCCGGACAAGATGACGGAACCGATTCCCGGATACACTGCTCTGGTGTTGTCCGGCGGCGGATCCCGGGGAGCCTATCAGGTCGGTGTCTGGCGCGCACTCAGAGAGCTGGACATTCCCATCCATATTGCCGTCGGCACTTCCATCGGCGCCATCAACGCCGCCGCCGTTTCCCAGGATGCCTACGCGGATGCAGAAGCCCTGTGGAACCAGTTGGAGACCGATATGGTCTTCGATTACGCTCATGTATTGGAAAACAAAGGCGTCAAGTTTACGACCATCAAGGATATCCTCGGTCAAAACCTGGACGAAAAGAAAATCCGCAGCTCTGATGTGGCCTTCGGGATCGTCACGGTGAAATTCCCGTCCATGGATCCTCTGTATCTTTGGAAAGAAGACATCCCGGAGGGAGAAATGCTGGATTACATCCTTGCCAGCAGCGCCTGCTTCCCTGCCGTAACGCCCTATGAGATCCACGATGAAAAATTCCTGGACGGCGCTTTCTATGACTATATGCCCATTTCCATGGCATTGGAAAAAGGGGCTGACCGCATCATTGCCGTAAATCTGCAGGCGGCCGGCAAAGTCCGGGAAGAGGATCTGGCAGAGGCCAAAGACCGGACGACCCTGATCCAGTGCCATTGGGATCTGGGCTCCTTTCTCATCTTCGACACCGATAATGCCAGGCACATCATGCGGCTGGGCTACTTGGATACATTGAAAGCCTTCGGCATCCTGGAGGGTTATCGCTACACCTTCGGCAAGGATCAGATGGATCTGCGCACGCTCCGAACCGGTGAATATGCTGCCTTCGCCTTCGGACTGGATCCGGAGATCATCTACACCAGAGAGGTTTTCCTCGACCGGCTCCGCATGGCAGTGGAGCAGTATGTGAGCTCCGAGGATTCGGATTTAGAGGAACTGCGGAAGGGCTTTAAGAAACTTTCCTTTCTGCAGATCGAAAAGAGCATGGAACGCCTCCGGCGCATGAGTCGCCGAGCTGTTGTTGTATACATCGCAGACCTCCTGAAGCAACAAGCGGATCCGCCGCCTCAAGACGGCAAAAAAATGAAAGAGCCTCCGGCGCCGATCCGGAAGGCTCTGGAAAAAATATTCGAACGGGATGTTGCAGCCGCCGAGTGGCTGATCAAAAACGACCTGATCTGACGATAGAATGTACGAAGCGTGGGCCGCCCTCGCAAGGGCGGCCCACGCTTTATTTTTCCGCAGGGATTTCCTGCAGTTTTTCTGCTTCCTGTTTCAGCAGTTTCTTTACTTTCTTTTCAAACTCCCGGCGCGGCATCCGGATTTGGGCGCCGCAGGTGTCGCAGGAGATCCGTACATCCGCCCCTACGCGCTCCAACGTAAACACGTCGCCCCCGCAGGGATGCTTTTTCTTCATCTGCGCTTTCTCACCGACGGTCAAGGGTAAAGGCATGGCTTTCTCCTATAACAAATTTCTCTTATACTCGGCATACATCGCTTCCAGCTGTGAAATCTTTTTCTGCGCCAGGATCTGCAACTCCGACGCGGTGTCGTAATCCTGATCGTCCAAAGCGTTGGTAAGCCGCGTAAGCAGACTGATGCGTTCCGTAGTGTCCTGGCCCATATCCTTGCGCATATATCTTATCTTTTTCCACCGCACTTCGTCAATATCTGCGCAATCCAAAGAATCATGCGCTTTTTCGCAGGACCGAATGATCTTGCGCATACCCGGGACGATGCGGTTTCTCAGTTCCATCGTCCACTGATCCAGCGCTGCTGTTCTGTAAGATTCCAGATCTATGGGATCCATAACGCCGTCCGTATAGAGCAGTTTCACCTTATCCGGACAGAGATCCAGCCGTTTCAGGACCTCCCATACCGTTTCCGGCGCCCGGCCGAACAGCATGTCCCGCTCTTCTTGCGTAAAATCATCGAATGTGTTTTTTTCGGTCCGGTAAAGCCGGTCTTTTTCCAGATAGAAATCTTCCTGTCCGTAGTCTTTTGATAGGGAAGCCAGGAGTTCAGAGGGCGTTTTCTCGTTTTCCAGGGCCGCCCGAGCGCCGTCCAGCATGGCCATAAAGGCGGCGGCCAACACCAAATACGTGTTGGCTTTGGGGTTGGGCGAGCGAAGCTCGAACCGGGTGGCCATAGGATTGCGAAGGTCCCGGATCAACCCGGCCAAAATCGTCCGATTCCGGGAGGGCGCATCCACACTGTGTCCCAGACTGGTCACCACGCTTACCGGCGCTTCAAATCCGGGTTTCAGCCGACTGTAAGCATCATTGGTGCAGTTTGCCATAGGACCGACGATATCGTAGTTTTTCAGCAGACCCATCAGACAGGAATAACCGATTGGGCTCAAATAATCCTTCGACACATCCTCTGCGGTGAACAGGTTCACGAGACGTCCGTCTTTGAGCCGGGCCGTCACTCCCATGTGCGTATGCTTGCCGCTTCCGGCCACCCCTTCAATGGGCTTGGCCATGTACGTCACATCCAGTCCGTGGTTTCGGAATATATCCTTAACGATATAGCGAATCTGCTTGTCGTTGTCCGCGGCCTGCATGGGATTGGAGTACTTCCAGTCGATTTCCAATTGTTCCATGATGTGGTCGAAATCGCCGTCGTGCGTAAGCTTCGGCTTAACGCCGCCCACCTCTTTATGCGCCATTTCCACACAGAATCCGTAGCGGTTCAGAATGTCCAACGTATGTTCCAGGGCGGTGCGTACGGGACCCAGCGTCCTTTTCCAATATTGCTCTTTAAGCTCCTGAGACGTATGGAGCCGGTCTTTGTCGGCCAGGTCGTCAGGCGTTTTGACGTAAAACTCCATTTCGGTTCCGGCCGTGAGCTCGATCTCCGCAATGTCCTCGATATTGTCGATGGGCAGATGATCAAAGATATAGGGATGATCCTTCATCAGTTGCAGCAAATTTTTCTTAAATACCGCGATGGCATCCCGCAGAATGATCCGGGAGCCCACCTCCGCCTTGTCGTTGTGCACCAGATACGAGGGGATCCGAAGACTTCCCACCGGCAATCCCGTCTCCTCGTGAATGTTGTTATAGTTATAGTCTACGTACCAGTTGACGGACAGATCGGGCAGAATATCCACCCGAGCGTTGTTGATCTCGGCGATCTTGGGCAAAAACACCGAAGAACCGTCGGTCTGAACCCCAAAAGTCAGGAAGCGATCGATGTCTTCCAGCATGTTCTCGACCGGAATTTTCTCGTCGGTGTCGTCACCGTTGATATCCAGACCGCTCAAGGATACGAAACGAATCTCGGGGTGTGCCAGAAGCTGCTGTCGGATCTGAGCCTCCTTATGTTCTTTTGCCGGTAAACAGAATATCATGTTCTCTAACATCAATCCTTCCTCCTTTCATGAATTTTGATTGACTCTTCCGATCCAATTAACAAAGCCGCGCCGCGGAAGGGACGACGTGTACGCCTTCCACGGTACGGCTTGCTATTGAATACGTTTTAAAAAATATAGTCTTTATTTTACACGATGATAACGAATTGTCAAGAGCCCCTATTATTCAGTTGTCGGTTCATTGCGCCAGCTGCTGCAGGTATTGCTGCAGCTGCTCCATGAATTGACCGTATCCGGCCCAGTCTCCGGCTCTCTGAGATTGCTGGGCATTTTCGTAGGCCTCGTTGGCCAGCTGGATCAACTCGGCCACGTCGGTGGTGACGACAGTGCCGGGATCGGGGGTCTCCCCATCGGGAATCTCGGGTTCGAGGATCCCGCCGGCTTCCAGAATGGCAGCCGCTTCCGTTCCGGCCAAAACCGGATTGTCCGCGTTCAACGGATCGCCGGCGCCGGTTCCGAACAGAGCGTCCAGAGCCTCGCCCAGCGTGGCTTTATAGGCGATCCGATCCCCGTAGTAAACGATGACCCGCTTCACTTCGGGCAGGCTGCCCTGGGCCGCCTCCAAATAAACCGGCTCGACATACAGCAGAGATCCCTCCACAGGGAAGACAAACATGTTGCCTCTGGAATAAGTGGAGCCGGAGTTGTTCCAAAGGGAGAATTCCTTTGAAATTTCCGTATCCTGGTTGATCTGCGCCTCGATCTGGGCCGGGCCGTAAATGATCCGATCCTTGGGCAGTCTGTACAGGACCAGCTCTCCGTAATACGGCACATCGTTTCTGGCCACCAAAAGACCTGTCATATTGGCCTTCCCGCTTGGGGTGTACGGAATAGAGTTGATGAATTCCGCCTTTTCTTCGCCGGGCAGCCGCATGATGAAGTAATTCGGAGAAATGACCTGCTCCGTCTGTCCGTAGGTTTCCCGGGCAATGGCCCACAGGTCCTCATT
>JAQUXD010000055.1:6804-10811 GCA_028692535.1 Eubacteriales bacterium
GACTCACCGAAGTAGATCTCCGGTCGCTGGATCTGGATTTCCTCCACTTCGGAGACCGGCGGAATGCTGTCGATCATCATGTCGGGCTGGCCGCTGGCGGTCACCTTGTCGACTCTGGACAGCGTAATACCGTAGCCATGGGTATATTTCAAGTGACGGATGAGCCACTGGTCTTCGATCCGGGCCTGGTCGATTTCTCTGGCCGACAAAAAGACCTGAGTGTACTCTCCGTTCACCATATACCGGTCCACATCCACGTCGTTGAACGTATAATAGGTCCGGATGGATTGGGTTTGGTTGTAGAACTGCTCCGCCGGCTCGAAGTCGTTGATCCGGATGTTGGAGAAGGTGTCCATGTTTTTAAGCACATCGATCTTGCTCAACTGATTGTCGGCGGCAAAATCTTTGACCGTGATGTTTTCCAGCCCGTAGGCAGAACGTGTATAGGTGATGTTGTTCTGGAGATATTCCCGCTCTTTGTTGATCTCATCGGGAGACACCACCAGATTCTGGACCAGCATGGCCGCCCCGGAGCCGCCCACGGAAATAATGACCATGAGAGCGGGGATCGCCAGGGCTATCTTAATATTGCGTTTTTTCAAGCCAATGGCAAAGAGAACAGCGCCGACTACGGCAAGTCCGATCAGGATACGATAGATCAACAATGTCACATTGATGTCTGTATATCCGGCGCCGTAAGCAACGCCCGTGCCGCTGTAGAGCAGGTCATACTGCCGCAGGAATGTATTGATGCCCACAGTAGTAAAAAGCAGGATGCCCAGGATGGTCAGCTGGGTGCTGGCCACCGTCACGAGGATCTTGCCCACATAACTGCCTTTGGGTGTCTTTTTTTGTGTTTTGTTTTTCTGTTTGCGGAACAAGCTTTCGAAATATTCGCCCACGCTGGCAGGGCGGTTCCCGCCGGAGAATTCATCCTCCGTCGTATCGTAAGCATAAGGCTCTTCCTGGGGCTCCGGCTCCGGCGTTCCGGCCGTGGGGCGGGTAAAACTTACCAATAGTATGTAGAACAGGAAGGTAAGTCCCAGCAGCGTGACGATCATGTTGGTGCCCGCGCTGTTCAGGCCGTCCAGAAATTCAAGCTTAAACATATAAAAGCTCAAATCCTGACCGAACAACGGATCTGCCAGATCGAAGCTCGTGGCATTCATAAACTGCAGGATCTGGAACCACAGGCCCGAGATCGTGGTTATGGACAGCACTGCGCCGAACACACAAGAAAGAATGATGATGATGGTCCGTATGTGTTTTTGCGATTCCTGATCCGAAATCTCCATATCCGCTTTTTTCAGGAAGTTCTTTTTAAGAATCGACAGATACAAAAATCCGATGCCGGTGAGAATGACAAACAGCGGAACCCCCAGCTGAAGCTTCGTTCCGATCTCCTTGAAAAATACAGATGTATAGCCCATTTCCCGGAACCACAGATAATCCGTGATAAAGTCCGTGAGCTTGTAGAGCGCCGCAATCAAGACCACCAGCACCAGCAATATGATCTTTAATTTGCCGCCCTTCTTTTCATTATTCATACAATAAATCCCCTTTCCTTATTCAAATGACGTATAATCCACGATCTTGAGGTCCCCTGCCACATCCTCCAACCGGTAGATCCAGGAATAAGAACGTTTTGTGGACGTTTCATCTTCCAATATTGTGATCTGTTCGCGGACAAACGTGAAATACTGCTCTTCGTTGTAACGGATTTCGCCCAGGACCAGCGAGTCGAAAGTCTCGTTGATCTGGCCGACCTTGGGGAAGTTGACAGCGCTGCGATAGGCTGCGCCGTCGGCTTTCAGCAGCTCCAGACAGCTCTTGTCCTCGCCGTCGTTCACGTAATCGATCCATTTGGAATTGAAAGAGATCAAACAGCTGTAGACTGCTTCCTTCGTTTCGATATCCGAGATCGTTTCCATATCGCCCAAGCCCTCGATTTCGTAAACCTTTGTGCTGTCAAATCCAAGCTTGGGGCTCTCGGTGACTGATTTAATATTTTTATTGAACACCGTAACCAGCGCGCCCAGATTAAAGACCGGCTCTTCTTCCGGAAGAGGATCCTCCGGCGCCTCGGACGTGCCCAATTCAATGCCGAAGCCCTTCAGAACGCTTTTCACATAATCCCGGAACTGAAGACTGCGAGTCGTAACTTCGGTAATAACGGTCTGCTCGATCTGTGTCGCCGTCTTCGTGATCTCATGATCCGGCAGAAATTGACGCAACCCGATCACTGAGACTTCGGCCAATCCTGCCAGCAAGAGCAAGACGGCCAAAAATTTCAGGAAACCGTGCTTCTTTTTCTTCGCTTTCTTCTCTTGGTTCAACACTTCGTCCAGAGGAGCGAACAGCTCTTCCAGAGGCTTTTCCGCATCGTCAGATTGAACCTCTTGCTCGGCTTGCTCAGTTTCCGGAGGCTCCGCCATGCTTTCTGTCTTCTCAGTGACATCCGCAGCGATCTCTTCGGATTTCACTTCGGCCGATTCCGCGGCTTCCGGCTCGATCCCGATGGACCGGAAATAATCCTCCCGGGCTTTGGCCATGGCTTCGAGTCGTTCCCTATTCGCCGATTTATGTATCTGTTCTGTCTCCGCAGCCTTCATTTCCACAGCCGCAGCCGCCTGTTTCTCCATCTGTGCACGCAGGACCGCTTCGCGCTCCAGCTGATCCTGTCTGTTCGAGGCTTCCTGTTGTGCGCGGATGGCTTCCTGATTCTGATTCTGACGAAGACGCGCCTCTTCCTGCGCACGTACTTCTGCCTGGATCTTCTCCAGATTGATCGGGAGCGTGTCTCCCGTCACGAAATCGGCATCCTTGGTATTCTCTATGAGCATCTGCTCAAAATCGTTCAGATCCTCTGCGCGGAATGCGGGTCCCGGGGGCGCCTGATATCCCACCGGCGACACAGGCGTCGGCTGCCGATACATAGGAGAGGGCACAAAGCCCTGCATGTTCCTGGCCTGCTGGGCCTGCATCGTCGCCTGTCTTTGGGCGTTGCGCTGGGCCAGCATGTCTTCCTGGGGCATACGAAACTGTTCTTCTCTGTAATCTTCGCCCCTTTTGCGACTTTTCAGCTTTTCGTATTCCTGATCCAGCAGACGCTGGAACTCTTCGTTTTTCTTTTGGAAGGTAAAAAACCGCTCAGCCTGCTTCGTGCTCTCGGCCATGGGCTCCTTCCAGGCAGCATCCGTTCCGTCCGGAAGAGCGATAAAGCCTTCCGAAACATCGTTGCTCACCATCACCACAGGCTGTTTTTTCTCCATCGCTTCGCGAATTCGACCTTCGGATGGTTCGTTGATTTCGGCTTTGGCTTCCGCGGCATCGTATTCCGGCCATTGGATGGAAATATCTTCAGGTTGCTTGGGTTGGGGGAAATCGTATATATTCCAGGAAAACTCGCTGCTTTTTGCGGCTGGTCTTGATGGCTGCGCAGCAGGCTGTACAACAGGCTGGGCCGGAGGTAGCGGTGCAACGGGTTGGATCGGAGGTTGCGGCGCAACGGGTTGGACCGGAGGTTGCGGCGCAACAACTGGTGTCGGAGTTTCCGGCATCGGAGGCTCCACATACATAGGCTCATTGTAGAATTCAAGCTCGGGCTCCCGATAAGCGGCCGTCTGTACAGGCTCCATGCGGGGTGCATCGGGCTGTGCGGCAGGCGCCGGAGCAGCTTCGGAAGTCCACCAGCTGGGAGGCTCGTAGGGCATTGCAGGTGTGGGCTCCGGGACAGGCGCCGATATCGGATCCCGGGAATTCGACAGACTCGGCGCATTCGGAGTTGCCACCATCGGCGCAGAGTGCGAAGCTGTATTCCACAAATTCGAAACAGGAGGCGCCGCCGGGCCCCATGGGTTCGGCTCTTCGGGGATGTGCGCATAAGATTCCGTCTGGATCGGCTCCATGGAGACGGAAGGTTCTTCCTGTACGAACTGTTCTTTCTCAACCGTTGAAGGAATTTCCGCCGGCCGATCGTCCGGTGCAGAGACTTCTTCCGGGTCGAT
>JAQUXD010000056.1 GCA_028692535.1 Eubacteriales bacterium
GCGACTGGTTGACCATGAATACCAGTCCGGTAATCTGTACTGCGCCGCCCAATCCTGCCAGTCCGCCGGAAAGGAACATCGCCAGTATCGTATTTTTTGCTTTGCTGATACCGCCGTATTCCGCCGCTGAAGCGTTCAGTCCCACCGTCCGGATCTCATAACCAATCGTCGTCTTGAAGAGAATGTACCACATGACCCCCGCGGCAACCAGCGCGATAAAAATGCCTGTATGCGCGGAAGAATATCCGAAAGAAGGTACCATTTCCTTTAATTTCGTCAGCTTTGCCACATTCGGGATGATCACTGAATGACCTTCCGGAGGCAAGCCGGCCAGCACATTGGTGCTGAGGGGAACCCGTACCATGTAGTTGGCGATGTAAAGAGCGATCCAGTTCAGCATGATCGTGCTGATGACTTCGTTGATTCCCCGTTTGGCTTTGAGCAATCCTGCAATACTGCCCCAAAGGCCGCCCGCGCAGAAACCTGCGATCAGGATCAACGGAAGCAGCACCAGACGGGGCAGTCCCTGCCCAAACCAGGCAACAGCCACGGTAGCAACGGTAGCGACCACATACTGTCCTTCCGCGCCGATGTTGAACAGCCCGCATCGGAAGCTGATGGCAGCCGCAAGCCCGGTGAACAGAATCGGCGTCACCTTATACATGGTTTCCCCTATGCTGGGAATGCTGCCCAAAGAGCCCTTGAACAATGCCATATAAGCGACCAACGGATTATTTCCGGTGACGGCGATGCAAATGGCGCCTACGATGAAGCCGAAAGCTACCGCTACGATCGGAAGCTTGGTTACGCTCCATAGGTATCTGAGTTTTCCTTTCATGAGACGTCTCCTTTATCCGCTGATGTGCCGCCGGCCATCATCAGACCGAGCTGTCGTTCCGTCGCCTGAGCCGCATCTAAAATCCCAACGATTTGTCCGTGGTAGATCACTGCGATCCGATCTGCCAGATTCATGATCTCATCCAGTTCCAAAGACACCAGCAGAACCGCTTTGTTGTTGTCCCGCTGCTCCAAAAGACGCATATGAACAAATTCAATAGCCCCTACATCCAGACCTCGGGTCGGCTGCGCGGCAATCAACAGCGGCGGATCCTTATAGAATTCCCGCGCAATGATCACCTTTTGCTGATTTCCGCCGGAAAGTGAACCTGCTGAAACATCTTGATTCGGTGTCCGGATGTCAAACTCCTGTATGAGCTCTTTGCCATGCTCGGCGATCTTCATCTGGTCCATCTTGCCGTTTTTTGCAAAAGGCGGTTGGTAATGATAACCGAGAATCAGATTTTCGGTCAGGCTGCTTTGCAGAATCAAACCCCGTTTTTGCCGATCTTGAGGAATGTGCCCTGTGCCCGCTTCGATCACGGTCCGTGGACTGGCACCGGTGATATCCTTTCCGCAGAGGGTCACTTTGCCGCTTTCCGTAGGCATCAGGCCCGTGAGGGCTTCCACAAGTTCCTTTTGCCCGTTGCCATCCACGCCGGCAATGGCGAGGATTTCGCCTTGCCGCACTTCAAAGCTCACATCTTTGACTGCAGGAAGATTGCGATGATCCTTGACTGTCAGGTGCTCTACGTTCAGGATCACCTCGCCGGCTGCCTTTTCTGCTTTGTCCGAAGACAGGTTCACCTCTCGGCCGACCATCATCTCAGCCAGCTCATCTGCCGTCGTCTCCGAGGTTTGGACCGTACCGATCACTTTCCCTCTGCGCAGGATGGTCACCCGGTCGGACATCCCCAGGACTTCTTTTAGTTTATGCGTGATCAGAATGATCGACTTTCCTTCATTCGTAAGATTCTTAAGGATCTCGCCCAGATCGTCGATCTCCTGAGGCGTCAGCACGGCAGTAGGTTCATCGAGAATGAGGATCTCCGCGCCCTTATGCAATGCTTTCAGTATCTCTACCCGTTGCGATAATCCCACGGGAATATCCTCAATGCGCGCATCGGGATCCACTTCCAGCCCGAATCGATCCGATACTTCTCTAACAGAGGTTTTGGCGGCTTCCATATCCAGCGTCAATCCTTTTTTGGGTTCGTGCCCCAGCACGATGTTCTCTGCAACGGTGAAGTTTTCAACCAGCATAAAATGCTGGTGCACCATACCGATACCCAAGGCGATCGCTGCATTGGGACCCCGGATGTCTTCTTTCTTTCCGTTGATGTAAATGTCACCGGAGGTCTGCTGATACAACCCGTACAAGATATTCATCAGCGTGGTCTTGCCGGCGCCGTTTTCGCCCAGAAGCACGTGGATCTCGCCCTTTTCGAGATCAAAATCCACATGGTCATTGGCCACGGTCCCGGGAAAGATCTTGGTGATGCCTTTCATCTCAACAACTTTGGACAAGCCTATACCCTACCTTCCTTCTTATAATCAAAAGATTAAGCCTATCTATGACATTCATAAACAGTCTTAATCCCTCGATTCCCCTCCATCCCTAAAAAGTACAAACGCGAGGCCGGCATAAGCCGACCTCGCGCTGTATGATACTACATTTCCGGTACTTCGAATGCCTCAAATGTGGCAGCGTCGAAGGGAACGACGAAATCTCCGGCCACGATCTTGGCTTTCCAAGCTTCGACTTGTTCCATCACTTCTGCGGGAACGTTGCCGGCCTTGTCACTGATATCAACACCGGCTACTTTCAGGGAGTAGTTGATGTTTTCTCCGGTAAAGCTGCCTTCCGCCATCAGTTTAATGGCTTCATACACGGCTACATCTACTCTCTTGAGCATAGAGCAAAGTACGTTTTCCGGTGCAAGCGCGGACTGATCCTGATCCACACCGATGGCCCAGAAGCCTTGCTCCTGCGCAGCCTGAATCAGGCCGATGCCGCAGCCGCCGGCTGCATGGTAAATCACATCAGCGCCCTGGTTGTACTGGGCAAGTGCATTTTCTTTTCCCGCAGCAGAGTCGTCAAAGGACTGGGTATAAGCCACAAAGACTTCCGCATCGGGATTGGCAGCCTTGACGCCTGCCTGATATCCGTATTGGAACTTTTCGATCAGAGGGAACTGCATGCCGCCGATAAAGCCGACTTTGTCGCCTTCGGTCGTGAGACCGGCTGCCAGTCCGACCAGGAAAGAACCTTCTTCTTCGCTGAAGGTCAGTCCTGCCACATTGGGCGCATCCACGGTTCCGTCGATGACCACAAACTGCTGATCCGGATATTGCGCAGCAGATTCAGCTACAACACTCGTCAGCAGGAAGCCTACACAGATAACAAGATCTGCGCCTTCTTCCACGGATGCTGCTACGTTCGGCGCATAGTCGTCGGCCGTAGCGGATTCAAGCACGCTGTACTCAATGCCGAATTCTTCAGCTGCCTGCAGGATTCCGGCATACGCCATGTCGTTGAAAGATTCGTCGCCCAGACCGCCCGTATCGGTGATCATAACGACTTTCTTTGCCGGTTCTTCCACATCTGCTCCGCCGCCTCCGCAGCCTGCAAGTGCGAAAACCATTGCAAGAACCAATAAAATACTGATTACTTTTTTCATGTTTTCTCCTCCTAAGTAATAAAATAACCCTTCGCTCATTATACAATACACGATTTAAAAAGCATAGATGTTTGCTAAAAAAACTTGCTGAGCTCTGATGCGGCTCGAAGCGCTAAACGATTACAACAGGAGAAAATCCACAATCAGAGGCAATACGCTCCAGTCGTACCATCTCTTTGTCTCCAGGCACTTTCAGCGTCTTCAAATACTCTTTGCGCACTCCTTTGGGGCGATACTTGATCAGCCTATATGAAATATTACGCAGCGCGTCGGCGCCCGCGGCCTCGACGATCCTTTCAGCAACACGCAAGATACATTTTTCCGCTTCATCGCAATTGCCCAAAACCACCGTGCGGATCTCTGTGAGCTTCCCTTCTTTGGCCAACGCTGCCGCCTGAGCCATTACAGGGGCAGCCGAGGCGCCGGTGAGCGCCCTGTGGGCGCTCTCGTCGACGGCCTTGACATCCAGCAGAACGCCGTCGATCACGGGCAGGACCCTGTCGTACGGAATGCTTCCGTTGCTGTCCAAAAGACAGGAAAAGTCCTGGCCGTACCGGCGCTTTGCCTCCAGGCAAACCTCGTAGACGAATGCCTCGTGGAGCATGCACTCCCCACCGGAGATCGTAAGCCCTCTGATGAACGGCAGACTGCGGCCCACCCGGTCCACCACCTGTTCTACCGTCAGAAACCGCAGCGATTCGGGTCGTCCCTCCGGGTCGATGGTCTCCGGATTATGGCAATACTCGCAGTTGAAGTTGCAGCCCTGCAGAAAAACGGCCGACCGGTTCCCCGGCCCGTCCACCGCGCTGGAATCTATGATTTTAACGACCGGTGCCGTCAACATTCTGATCTCCTGTTTTACGTCAAACAATTATAGCTTACGGACTTTTCGCTCTTCGACACGGCTCTTCTCCACGGAACGCATCCCCAGGACTACTGTGTCATTCACCACTTGCTGCTCTTTTTTCAGTGCCTCGATATCTGAACGCTTTACCAGATATCCTGTTATGCGAATCACATCGCTGTCCGAAGTATATGTGGAAATATAACGCATGCCTACATCCAAAGCTCCTTTGAAAATATCCAGCACCGCCCGCGGATTTTTTTCAGCCGTCACGTCGAAGGGAAAGATATCTCCGGTGCCGGAAGGGAAGTACTTATGGAACCTGCCGCTGTGGCGCAGATGCTCATACAGCGGGATCTCTTCGCCGATGGGAATCCGGGTGCCGGGACTGATGCCCGTATCGCTGTCGATTCCCACTTGGGCGTGGAGCATAAATCTGTTGCCGTAGAAAGGACAGTACGTGTTTTCGTGGGCCTGAACTCTGTTGTAGATCAACTCCATAATTTCCAGTCCCAGCGCGTCGGCTTTGTCGTCAGACCCAAAGCGCGCTTGCGTCCCCTCTTTTTCCAGGAGGTCGTTCACCGCTTCAGCCAAACCGACCATACCGAAGAGTCCGTTGAAGCGATCCGGACGGATCCATCCTTCCTTCACCAGAAAACTGGTGGAGAAGAATGGTGTGTCTTCCACAAGAAAGCGGATCTTTTCATCCATAAAGGCTAACATGGCATCAATGGCCGCAGGCAGATTTTTACGCATGAATTCTTCTTTGTCGGTTGAATCGTAAGCAACTCTGGCCAGAATGATCCGGCTGAGTGTGAACGCGCCGCCGGCAACAGGAAGGCCGTTGTAGCAGCTTGCGATCCCGTAGTCCTCGCCAAGCTCCGAAAGAAACATCCGATGGTTGGCAAAACTGGGCTTGGCGCAGTCCAGAGCAGCCTGCACGCATCGAATCGCAAAAGCCTCATCGGTTCTATCCGGGTCATAGAGCAGCGTGATGTTAGGCGTGGAATCCTGGAGTTCCCGTTCAGCCTTTAGGATCAAATCTGCGGTCAGGCTTGCTTCCGGTCCGATATTGGCATGGCAGAAGCTGTCCGTGACCGTTCGGTCGATATGACGCAGAAATCCTTTGATCAACGTATAGGCGCGCTCTTCCCCATTTTCCCGGATCTCTTTGAGCACGAAAGGCTCCAGCAACTGATCCAGCCGTCCGATGTATACCGGAAAATGCGTGACGGAGGGCACGTGGTGATAAATGGCAAGCAACCCCATAGTCGCTTCGTACAGATCCGTCGGGGGATCCAATCTCAAAAAAGCACAACCTTTTTCCATGTAGATTCGATAATCCGGAAGGATATACCGGGGAACGTAGGTCACTCTCCCCTCGTTCAGATCGCAAAGCCAGCCCTTTTCTTTCAATTCGTAGAACCGGCGGGTCGCATCGCCCGGCAACTCCAGTATATCCCGGCCTGCGGAGGACAGTGCCATCATGGTCTGTTCGTGAGTCAATGTCGGATCTTTGATGATCGCCAGGATATCCCGGCGTTGCTCTTGTAATTCTTTCACAATGTACCTCTCTTTCTTTGCAGTTTGTTCCGCGCTTTACAGAGCGATCATAAAAGGCACCAAAACCGGAACAAATACCGATACGATACTCCCACTGACCATTCCGTAAAAAACCAATCTCTGGTCTCCGGTAATAGTGGCCGCCGCAATCGACGGATTCATGGCAGCCGAGCCTGCAATGCTCACCAACTCCGGTGCCTGGAATCTTTTCCAAAGAAGCGGCATCAAGAACATGGCCGTCATTTCCCGAAGCAGACAATATACAAACGTGACAACGGACAGGGAGGGCGAATAGTCAAAGACCAGGCCGGTCGCCAGGGAATACCATCCCATGCCCGAGGCTGCAACCAAAGCATCCTTTGAGGACAGAGGAAGCATGGGTGAAACGATCCAAACCATGATCAGCGTCCCGATGATCGTAGCAAACGAATAAACGATGATTTTCCAGCCGGCATTCTTCAAATCCTTCAGAAAATCCTTCTTGCCCATATCGATGCTGGCAATGAAAGTCATCAGGCACAGGCAGACCAAAATGATCCCCGTGCTCACGGCAGCCAGCCCCTGAAAATAATCCAGGCGGCCGGCGGCAAAGCCGACCCCCACACAAAGCAACATATACTTAATCATCTGCCGCATCCTTTCGGGGTTTTTCGAATTGAATCCGAAGGAACAGCACAAAAAGGAAGGAGCCCAGCATGCCTGCGACAGCCAGGGCTACACCCAAAATTCCCATTTGGGAAAGGGACGCCACTACGGCGTCGTCACTGCCCAGCTGATGACCCAGCACGAAAAGCAGCGTATAAAGAAAAACACGCTGCACATTGTCCCTGAGTCGGCTCTCACTTGGGATCCAGGGCAGCCGGGCTCCCGCAAGGATGCCGGCGATCATGATCATGCCAAATACTGCCATCAACATTTTTACGACCCTCCTTGCCCGTTCTCCGCAGCCCGGTTCAGGGATAAAATGATCGCCCGTGCGACACTGCGGGCATACAAGTCTGTATAGTCGTCGCCCAGCATGACGGCACGATCCTGAGGATTGGAAAAGAAACCGCCCTCTACGATCACTGCCGGCATGCACGTCTTATTCAATACGGCATACATGCCTTGGGAAACAATGCCTCGATCCGCAAGACCGATCTGTTGCAGCAACTCATCCAAAATGCTTCGCGCCAAGGCTTTGCTGCCGATGACGTAGTCCGCTTCAGATGCCTTTTCGTAGTAGAATACCTGTGACCCGTTGGGTACGGATGTCTCGGCAGAATTGTTGTGAACGGAAACATAGAGATCGGCGCCAAGGTCATTGGCAAGAACCGGCCGCTCCTGAAGCGCAAGGGTCTGGTCCGTTGTCCGAAGCATATGGGTTTGAACTCCAGCTTCCCGCAGATAGCGATCGAGTGCCAGCGAGATCTCCAAGTTGAAATCCTTTTCGTAATAAGTCGTTCCGCCGCTGGAGACCAGGCAGCCCGGATCTTTTCCGCCGTGTCCGGCGTCGATCACCACCAGTTGATCCGTCATCCGCCAGTCTGCAGAGGGGATCAGGATATTCGACTCCGAAGAAGCTTCCTCTTCCGGCTGCGTTTCTTCGGCAGGCTCATCCGGTGCGCTTGGATCGTCAAAATCGATATAAAGTATTCCTTCCGCAGACGCTGTTGTGAGCACTCCGGTTTGCCTGTCGTTCAGATCGAATACGATCCGCACGATATCAGCTTCAAACTGGGAATACCTGATTTTTGAAAAAACGGCATTGTCCGCAGGCATACTTCCGCTGCCACCTTCGATATCAGCCAATTGGATGCTTGCGCCGCGGATATCCACCACAAAGCGATCCGGCGCTTCGTATGCGAAGGTCCGGCAGTCCGGCTCGGCGCCGGTATAGGTAATCTCTGTCCGAATAACGCCGTCTGCCCCGGAAAGTGCGATGGCTTCCACTGTGGTTGTTTCGATACCGGATTCCTCCGGCGAATCCAGAATGACGGTCCGGCTGTCCGGATCCCAATCTACCAGAAAACCCAGAGCTTGGGCTACAAAACGAACCGGTATAAACGTCCGGTTTCCGGGAAGAATCTCTGCGGGAACATCCATGCTTTCCTCCCGGCCATTCACCTGCGCCGTTTTCTTTCCTACGAAGAGTGTCACGTCAATATCGCTGTAAGACACACAAACTCTGTTCTGCGCCCCATCCCAGTCCACGGTTGCGCCTGCGGCTTCAAACAACGCACGCACCGGTACGAGAGTCCGCCCTTCAACGATGACAGGCGCTGCGTCGCAAAAAACCTGCACGCCGTCCAATTGCAATGTCACGTCTCCACCGGCCGCGACGGATGCAGACATGCATGCGATAAAAAAAACCGCAAATAGACATCTTTTAACGATTCTGCGCAAGATATACCCCTTTGTTCCACCCCTGAAATGATAAAAAAAGAAAAGGCTTTCGCTCTATTGAGCAAAAGCCCTTGGTTGGTGGGAAGTATTGGACTCGAACCAACGACCTCTTGCTTGTCGAGCAAGCATTCTAACCAGCTGAACTAACCTCCCCAGTCTGGTAGTTATTCTACCGTAAGAATCCACCGAATGCAAGATATAATTTAGACTTGGATGTCTAAAATTCCAAATCCGCCAAATACATCATAGACTTTGATCGCGGCACGACGGTTTGGACCGGTAAGGAACTCGGCATTCACCGGCAGATCTGCTTTCTCTCTGGCAAACCACTGCTCCGTAATAAAGTTCTTCCCGTCATAGTTCCGATCGACACACCAATAATCTACCAGTGCCAGCGGATCGGCAGCCAGCAGTTTGCGGAGCTCGGTTTGCTCAACGGCGGAAACAGGCAAATCTTCGCAATCCCGAATGTATTCAAAGAGCGTCACTTTGCACAAAACTTCAGTCGACACGTTCGCACGAACTTCCACCGCGGCTCTGACCTTCGCCGAAGAATCGTCTTTCGCTTTCGAAGAGACAAGATAGGAAAAGGAAGCGTCCATCGCTGTGAGTCTCTTTCGGCACGCAGCCATGGCCAGAAGGCTGTTGTCGCAAGCCATAAACCGGCGGCCCATCCTATGCGCCACGGCCGGAAGCGTTCCGGATCCCGCGAAGAAATCCGCGCAAAGATCTCCGGGCTTCGTACAACTTTCCAGAAGGATCTCGATCAATCGCTCCGGCTTCTGTGTGGCGTAGCCGGTCCGCTCCCGGGACGTGCGCCCCACCATATCCACGTCCAGTACGTCTTTTCGGTTGACCATAGTATACCAACCCAACTCATCCTTATATTCCTTTACACCTTTGAAGCGATAGGGCTTAAAGGCACGATTATAGGATTTCTCTTTCGCAGAATCAAAGTAATGACGGTCCCCTCTTGCATAATACAAAAGAGTATCGTGCTTTTTGGCAAAAGACCTGCTGGATACACCGCCGGATTTGTAGTTCCAGATGATCTCATTTATAAATCGCTTCTGCCCATACAATTCATCCATGATAACTTTCACGTAATGCACCGCGCGCCAGTCCAAATGGACGATGATCCCGCCGTCGTCGGCGAGCAAATCTTTCATATACAGGAGCCGAAGGGTGAGCATGGACAGAAATCCCTCCATTCCGGATCCCCATTTGTCCTCGTAGGCTTTGCTTTTAATCCCCTTGATCTTCTGCTTTTGTGAAGAAATCCGGACTTCCGCCTGATAGTTGCTGCCCGAATAGAAGGGCGGATCCACATAGATCAGCGAAATTTTTTGCGTAGCCTCCTTATGACGGACCAAGTGACGCAGCCAGTCCAGGTTGTCGCCCAATATCAATTGATTTTCTCCGGCGGAGCCCATCTGATCCCGAAGGTGAAAGAGCGCCGGTTCTTCAAGGGACAGCGACCTTTCGTATTCCAGACGGCAATCTTCAACGATCCTGGGCAGCGAAGCAAGCAAACTCATTTCATTCCTCCCGGCTGATATGCGCCTATGCAAAGACACCTGCGTATAAAACGATTCCCGTCAAGCCTGATACCAGCATCACAAGGATCGGATGCACTTTCCATTTAAAGAGTAGCGCTGCCGCCAGGATAAATATACCTACCGACAGGCCGTCCGGGAAAGAAACTTCCGCGATCCCCAGACTGACCGCCGCAATCAGCCCGACCACAGCCGGCCGGATGCCTTTCAGCGCGCCTCTGACATAACAATTGTTCTTGAATTTCTGATAAAAAACGCTGACGGTCAACGACAGGGCGAAAGGGACGGCCACGATGCACAACGTAACCAGAATACCGGCCAAAGGTCCAAGGAGTTTATAACCGACGAAGGTGGATGCGTTGACGGCAATAGGTCCCGGTGTCATCTCGGCAATGGCTACCACATCCACGAACTCCCCGGGTGCGATCCAGTGATTCTTGTATACGATCTCGCTTTGGAGCATATACAACACACCGTAACCGCCGCCGAAGGAAAAAGCGCCGGCTTTCAGAAAGAACAGGCAGAGTTTACCGAGAAGGTCCATGTACATCTTCCTCCTCCTCCTGTTCACCGGGCCTGAAGCGGCAGACCAGAACCCCGATTACGGCAGCCGAAAGGATGGCGATGCCATGAGGGACTCCAAGAAAGCGAACCGCAAGAAGCGCCGCCACAGCCAGAATCGCATTATACCACCTTTTTAATTGAGCGGAGCGCCCCATTCGAACCATGGAGTACAGCAAAAGCGCGCAGACTGCGGGTCTTGCGCCGGTGAAAAAAGCCTGGACCCACGGGTGCTCCGTGACGCTGGAAAACACCGATGCAACGATCAGGATCACCCCGATCGACGGCAGGATGGCACCTGTG
>JAQUXD010000057.1:0-2823 GCA_028692535.1 Eubacteriales bacterium
GGATTCCGAATAGATTTCGACCTTTTCGAAAAACTGTTGAGAGAATACAAGATCAAGGTGATGGTCTTTTGCTCTCCGCACAACCCCTCCGGCCGGGTTTGGACCCGGGAGGAATTGGAGCGGACGGGAGAGCTCTGCGCCCGATACGGTGTTACTGTGATCTCCGACGAAGTTCATTGCGATCTGGTGTATAAACCTCATGTCCACACGCCCTTTGGAAAGATCAAAAGCATGGAGCAGAGCAGTGTCACACTTATGTCTCCCAACAAGACCTTCAATGTGGGCGGTCTCATGACAGCTTCTGTGATCATCCCCAACGCTGAGCTGATGGCCCGCTATCGCAAAGTGCTGGGCACCTGGGCCATGAATCTGGACACCACATTCGGAACCATTGCGGTGGAGACTCTCTACAGCGATCCGGGCTGCGAGGCCTGGCTGGAGGCTGTGGTGGAATACCTTCGAGAAAATGCGGAGTATGCGGCCGAGGCGGTGAACACGCGGATCCGGGGCGTTCGGACTCGATGCCCGGAGGGAACGTATCTCCTGTGGCTGGACTTTACGGAAACCGGACTGCGCGGTGCGGCACTCAAAGAATTTCTGATCAGAGAAGCCCGTCTTGACCTGTCCGAGGGCTCGGAATTCGATCCGGAAAACCAGACGCATATGCGCATGAACCTGGCCTGCCCTCATGCGGTGGTTCGGGAGGCCGTGAAGCGGCTGGAAACCGCTGTGAACCGACGTACTGCAATATAAGCCGGAAAGGAGAACGGATTGTCTCCGAGCATATATACCCACGAAACGATCTATATTCCGCCCAGAGAAGAAGAGAGCGCGCCTTTGGAAGTGGCGATTGGCTGCAGCTGGGGGCAATGCACCTTTTGCGATTTTGCGCGGGATGCTTTCCGTATTCTTCCCCGGGACAAAATCCTGAAGAATATCGAAGGCCTGTCGCGACTGTTCCCGAATAAGGAGCGCGTGTTTTTCTTGGGTGAAAATGCCTTTGTCCTTCCCGCAGATGCTTTGCTGGATCTCTTTGCTCAGGTCCGAAAGAGAATGCCGAAGGTGGAGACCTTTGCCATGTATGCGCGGGCCGACGATGTATTGTCAAAGAATCCCGCCGAACTGGAAGCACTCCGCAGCGCCGGGCTGGATGCGCTGCACATCGGTGTGGAGTCCGGCTCGGATTCCATTCTTGCCGAACGAAAAAAAGGACTTACAGCCCAACAGATGCTGGAGGCTTTTCGGCTGCTGGAGATCGCCGGGATCGATTATCACTTGACTGTGGTGTTGGGCCTGGGCGGGAAAGACTATTCACGCCTTCACGCCATTGAGACGGCCCGGCTCCTGAACAAGACCCATCCCCGGAGCATCTGGTGCCTTAAGCTGGCGATTTTCGAAGGAACGCCGCTTTCGCAGGAGTGCAAAGCGGGAAGCTTCGACCCCATGGCGCCGTCAGAGGTCCTGGCTGAGCTACGGCTTCTCCTTCAGAACCTGACAGTTACGAACTGTATTTTCGAAGATACAACTGTGCTGGATACCTATACGCTGCAAGGAAACCTGCCCGAACAGAAGGATTTGCTTCTTCGCGCCATCGATGAGCTGCTGGCCGCCCACGACGGTTTGTGATATTTTCACTGAATAGAATACGAGCTTATGTTAATGTATAAATTGTACCGCGATCAGGAGGATCCCACATGAAAGAAAATAAGTATGAGGTCGTTTTGCCGGCAATCGGAGCCAGTTCCAATCGGGGGGCCATGGGCTGGTGCAACATCAGCGTCATTCGCACCGCAGACAGGACGATTCTGTTTGATACAGGTTCCAACGACGACAGGGCTGAGCTCTGTGCAGAACTGGAGAAAATGAAGATCGCGATCGAAGAGATCGATACAATCTTCCTTTCGCACTTGCATTATGATCACTGCTGCAATATCGAAGTCTTTGAAGATGCCGAGATCTTTGTGTCGGCCAGAGAACTGGAATATGTGATCTCCGGAGAGTTTAAGAAGTACGGCGATCCCTATATTCCTTACGGCATGATTAAATATTACGAGCAGCGGTTCAAAACCTTCGAAGAAGGTCAGGCGCTGGCAGCGGGAATCACCACCGTGGCCCTGCCGGGACATACTCCAGGCATTTCGGGTCTCATTCTTGAAAAAGAGAGAGTGATCCTCACCGGAGATGCGGTGAAAAATGCTTACGACTATACTCATGGCATCCCACCCTATGCGATCTACGACGGGCAGATCGGATTGGAAAGCTATGGGAAGATTCCTGCCGTGGCGGATGTGATCGTTCCGGGTCACGGGCGGCCGTTTGCAATAAAAGAGGCCGGGATTACATATGAGGGCGCGCAAAAGCCGGTCGATATCAAGATTTATCCGAATCAGGAGCATCTGGACGGGCTTGAAGAACGCGTATATCAGAGGATTGTACTATAATTGACAGCATTTGCTTGTCAGAATAATTGTTTTGTGATAAACTATAGACTCGCATTTGGCAAATTAGGAGGAAATATTCATGACACCAGTTTTGGTTCGCAAAGAAAATAACGAAGCTACTTTTACGATGGCTTTTACTGCAGAAGACTTCGAGGACGCGCTGCAGAAAGCTTATAAAGCGCAGCGGAATAAGTTTGTGGTGGATGGTTTTCGCAAGGGCAAGGCGCCCCGGAAGATCATCGAAGCGAAGTACGGCGAGGAAGTCTTCTTCGAGGACGCGCTGGACGAATTGTTTCGCAAGAACTATCCCGAGTCCATCGATGCGCTGGGATTAAAGCCTGTGGACAGACCCAATCTGGACTTTGGCGAAGAAAAAGTTGAA
>JAQUXD010000057.1:2923-7800 GCA_028692535.1 Eubacteriales bacterium
ATGGAAAAGGTGTATGCGGCAAACGAACTCGATGTGCCGAAAGTGATGATCGAAGACCAGGCGGATCAGATGTTGCAGGAATTTTCTCAGCAATTGTCCCAGCAGGGTATGAATCTGGAAATGTACTGTCAGTATCTCCAGAAAACAGAGGAAGACCTTCGTAAAGAGCTGATGCCCGACGCAGAAAAGCGTGTCAAATCTCGGCTTATCATCGAGGCTGTTGCCGATGCGGAAGATATTCAGGCGACACCGGAAGACATCGACAGCGAGATGGCTGCCATGGCGAAGCAATATAATATGGAAGTCGACAAACTCAAGAGCTTGTTTGATGCGGAAAACAGCAAATATTTGATCCAGGACATCCGGATGCGCAAGGCGATTGACTTTATTTACGACCAGGCGGAAATCAAAGAACCGGATACCGCCGCAAAAGACGAGACGCAAGAATAAGAACAGAGACAGGCAAAGCACTGTCATAATCAGGGGGTAACCATGAGCTTAATTCCAATGGTGGTGGAACAGACTTCGAGAGGGGAACGTTCCTACGATATCTATTCCAGATTGCTGAAAGATCGGATCGTTTTCATCGGAGAAGAGATCAACGACGATACGGCCAGCCTTGTGGTAGCGCAGTTGTTGTTCCTGGCATCCGAAGATCCGGAAAAGGACATCAATCTCTACATCAACAGCCCCGGCGGAGTGATTACGGCCGGACTGGCCATCTACGATACGATGCAGTACATCCAGCCGGATGTTTCCACCATCTGCGTGGGTATGGCCGCCTCCATGGCTGCATTTCTTCTGGCGGCCGGAGAGAAGGGAAAACGCTTTGCGCTGCCCAATGCGGAAGTGATGATCCACCAGCCTCTGGGCGGTATGCGCGGGCAGGCCGAAGATATGCGGATCCACACGGAACATATTCTTCGGACCAGAGAAAAACTGAACCGCATCCTTTCGGACCGGACCGGACAACCGCTGGATAAAATCGCGGAGGATACCGACCGTGATAATTTCCTGGATGCGGAACAAGCGATGGCATACGGGCTCATCGACAAAGTGATATCAAAGAGGTAAAAATGGGAAAATACGATAACCAAAAAGAGCTGACTTGTTCCTTCTGCGGCAAGCCGCAGAGTCAGGTCAGGCGGCTGATTGCAGGACCGGATGTCTACATCTGTGATGAATGCATCCGCTTGTGCGGGGAAATCATCGAAGAGGAATTCCAGACCCTGACGGAATCGGCTAAAATAAATACGGATGGCGGAGTACCAAAGCCCAAGGACATATCCAGGGTTTTGTCAGACTATGTGATCGATCAGGACCCGGCCAAGAAGGTTTTGGCCGTGGCAGTGTACAATCACTACAAGAGGATCAACAGCATGTCCAAGCCTGCTTCCGGAGCACACGCCGAGGAGCATAAGCAGAAGGAAGAGGTGGAGATCCAGAAGAGCAATATCGTCATGATCGGACCGACCGGTTCGGGTAAGACGCTGTTGGCGCAGACGCTGGCCAAGATTTTGGACGTGCCCTTTGCAATCGCTGATGCAACAGCGCTGACCGAAGCCGGCTATGTGGGGGAGGATGTGGAGAATATCCTGCTCAAGCTGATCCAGGCTGCGGATTACGACATCGAAAAGGCTCAGCGCGGCATCATTTATGTGGATGAAATCGACAAGCTGGCGCGCAAGACCGACAATCCGTCGATCACCCGGGACGTTTCCGGCGAAGGCGTTCAGCAGGCGTTGCTTAAAATCCTGGAAGGAACCGTGGCCAACGTTCCGCCTCAGGGCGGACGGAAGCATCCCCATCAAGACTTCCTGCAGTTCGACACCACGAATGTACTGTTTATTTGCGGCGGCGCTTTTGACGGACTCGACAAGATCATTCAGCGACGGATCGGCGAAAAAACCATCGGATTCAACTCTCAGAGCGTATTGTCCAAAGAGAACAGCCGGGAGCTGATGGAGAAGGTCCAGGCCGAAGATCTGCTGCACTACGGGTTGATCCCGGAATTCATCGGGCGTCTGCCGGTGATCGTCACTTTGCAGGAATTAACTGTAGACGCTCTGGTTCGTATCATCAGCGAGCCGAAGAACGCGATCCTCAAGCAATACAAAAAGTTGTTTGACATCGACGGGGTGGAATTGGAAGTGGAGCCGGCCGCTGTAAAACGTGTGGCCGAAAAAGCCCAGGAGCGAAAAACCGGCGCCAGAGGGCTCCGGAGCATTTTGGAACAAGTCATGACGGATGTCATGTACGAGATCCCCTCCAGGGAAGATATACGGAAAGTCGTGGTCACGAAAAAGACCATTGAAGGCGGAGAACCCACGCTGGTGCTATCCGAAAAAGAAAAGACAAAAAAAGAAGAGGCTGATGCCTCCTGAATACCGAACAGGGGCGGCCAATGGCCGCCCCTGTTTAAAAGAAAGGAGAATGGATAAAATGGGTGAACCGATCAAATCGTCCGAACAGATCGGACAGGAGCAGAAGACGACTGAAGTGATGCCATTGATCCCTTTGCGGGGATTGACGGTGTTTCCCAACATGGTCCTCCATTTTGACATCGGAAGAGAAAAGTCCATCTTGGCGCTGGAGCGAGCCATGATGTTGAATCAATCTATATTTTTAACGACACAGAAGGATGCGGAGACCGACTTGCCGACAGCCGATGATTTTTATCACATGGGTACGGTAGCGCGGATCAAACAAATGCTGAAGCTTCCCGGTGACAACATTCGAGTGCTCGTGGACGGGCAGTATCGAGCAAAAATGCTCGCAGTGGTCCAGGAGACTCCCTATTTTCTTTGTGATACAGAGAAAATCCAGGAAGAAGGAGCGGGCCCGAAAACACCGGACATCATCGCATTGATGCGCACGGTAATCAATCTGTTTTCGGAATATCTGAACCGTCATCCCAGAATGTCGCTGGATGTGATCTCCGGTGTGGAAGCGTTGGAAGATCCCGGCAGATTGGCCGACATCATCGCTTCCAATATGGAATTGAAAACAGAGGAAAGCCAAAAGGTTCTGGAGGCTATCGATCCGGCTGTCCGGCTGCGGCTGGTGATGGAGTACCTGACGCGGGAGATCGAGATCCTACGCCTGGAAGACAAAATCAGCAGCAAAGTCAAGACGCAGATGAGCAAATCCCAGCGGGAATACTATCTGAGGGAGCAGCTCCGTGCGATCCAGGAAGAACTGGGGCAGGACGAATCGGTGGATTCGGAAATCCAAAGTTGGATGAAGCAGCTCAAAAAGCTGAAGCTGTCTCCTGTCGTCACCCAGAAGGTGGAGAAAGAAATCGGACGACTGTCTAAAATGGCGCCTAATATGCCCGAGGCCAGCGTCATCCGCTCCTATGTGGAATGGATTTTGGACCTGCCCTGGAACAAAGCTTCAAAGTCGGACATCGACCTGCTGGAGGCCAATCGAATCCTGGAACAGGATCATTACGGTCTGGAAAAGGTGAAGGAAAGAATCCTGGAATATCTGGCAGTGTTGTCGTTAGTCAAATCGCAGAAAGGGCCGATCCTTTGTCTGGTAGGTCCTCCCGGTGTAGGAAAGACGTCTATCGCCCGATCCATCGCACGGGCCATGGGGCGGAAATTCGCGCACATGTCTTTGGGCGGTGTGCGGGACGAAGCCGAAATCAGAGGTCACCGCCGGACTTATATCGGCGCGATCCCCGGTCGTGTGATGAGTGCCGTCAAAGAATGCGGAACCAACAACCCTGTATTTCTGTTTGACGAAGTGGACAAGATCGGCGCGGACTTCCGGGGTGATCCGGCCTCTGCGTTGCTGGAAGTCCTGGATCCGGAGCAGAACAAGGAGTTTGTGGACCATTATCTGGAAATTCCTTTCGACCTGAGCGGCGTTATGTTTATCACCACAGCCAATACGGTGGACACGATTCCAAGACCGCTGCTGGATCGGATGGAAGTCATCAGGATCTCCGGTTATACCGAAGAGGAAAAAGTGCAGATCGCCAAGAAGTATCTGATTCCCAAACAGCTGAAAGCCCATGGTCTTACGCGAAAGAATATCGCGCTGGCTGACAGCGCGATCCACGGATTGATCAACAACTACACCCGGGAGTCCGGTGTGCGAAATCTCGAAAAAGAGATCGCAAATCTTTGCCGGAAAGTCGCCCGCAAGGTCGTGGAGGGCAATCAGGAAAAAAGCAGCATCACTGCAAAAACCCTGGAGACGTATCTTGGGAAAAAGCGTTTTCGCTACGACAGGATGCAGGGTTCAAACGAGGTGGGCGTTACCACCGGTTTGGCCTGGACCGTCGTGGGCGGCGATACGCTGTTTATTGAAACGGCGGTGCTCCCCGGAACAGGTCAACTCTCTCTCACCGGCCAGTTGGGCGACGTGATGCAGGAGTCTGCAAAAGCCGCAATCAGCTACATTCGGGCAAAGAGCGGTCACCTGAAACTGGATAAGAATTTCTACAAGGAAAAAGATATCCATATCCATATCCCCGAAGGTGCGACACCCAAGGACGGCCCTTCGGCAGGTGTCACCATGTGTCTTTCTGTCATTTCTGCGCTGACCGGGCGTCCGGTCCGCAAGGAGGTGGCCATGACAGGGGAGATTACACTGCGAGGCAAAATACTGCCTGTGGGCGGGATCAAGGAGAAAATGCTGGCCGCGCACCGTGCGGGCATCAAAAAAGTGCTGATCCCCGCGGACAACGCACAGGATCTGGAAGAACTTCCCGCTATCGTAAAAGAAGAGGTGGAGTTCGTCCTGATCAAAAAAGTAGACGACGCCATCAAGGAGGCATTGCTGTGATCATCCGAAAAGCGGAACTGGAAGCGGTAGCGGTTCGCAAGAACCAGTACCCACCCCAGGATCGAAAGGAAATCGCTTTT
>JAQUXD010000057.1:7900-10718 GCA_028692535.1 Eubacteriales bacterium
TCCTGATCAAAAAAGTAGACGACGCCATCAAGGAGGCATTGCTGTGATCATCCGAAAAGCGGAACTGGAAGCGGTAGCGGTTCGCAAGAACCAGTACCCACCCCAGGATCGAAAGGAAATCGCTTTTACAGGCCGCTCAAACGTAGGAAAATCTTCGCTGATCAATTTGCTGCTCAATCGAAAAAAATTAGCCAGAGTCAGCGGCAATCCCGGGAAGACCCGGACGCTGAACTTCTACAACATCAACGATGAGTTCCGGATCGTCGATCTTCCGGGCTACGGTTATGCGAAAGTGTCCAGATCCATTTCAGAGGATTGGGGCCCTATGATGGAGGATTACCTGACCGGCCGGGAAAATCTCGTCCGGGTGATCCAACTGGTGGACATCCGTCACAAACCATCCCTGCAGGATTGTCAGATGTACGAATGGCTCCGTCACTTTGGATTGTCCGGAACCGTGATCGCGACGAAAGCGGACAAGGTCTCCAGAAACGAGCTGAACCGCAGCATCGCCGTCATCCGCAATGAACTGCAGTTAGGCGATCAGGACGTGGTTCTGCCGGTCTCCACATTAAAACGCACCGGTGTGGAAGAGATCCTGGAGACATTGGATGCATTGCTTTTGATAGAATAAAACTGTACAATAGTAAGGTAGAAAGGGAAAGAAAATGGGATTCCTGAGTATATATATTTTAAAGAAAAGAATATTTGCGATCAAGCCGATGATGAAGGATCCGGCGGTTTCTCCTTGGAAAAAAGCGCTGGTGGTGGCAGGACTGGTCTATTTGTTTCTGCCTTTCGACTTGATCCCGCCCATCATCCCGGTGTTTGGGTTTTTCGATGACGCCATTCTTTGGGGGTTTATCATTTCATACCTGAAGGATGAGCTGGATCGTTACTGGGTCGACAATCGGCCGGGTGGAACGCCTGCCGAGAAGTTTTCGGGTAAAAACATCGTGGATAATGTGGACTACACCGTGGAAGAAGAAACATACGAAGAAATCAAGAAATAACTTATCACAACAGTCAACCTGCACACATAAGGAGATAGTATGACAGCGGCCCAGAGCAAAAAGCATTATGACCTGTCGGAAGTGCTGATCGACGAAAAGACCCTGGCGAAGCGTATCGCTGAGCTGGGCGCAGAGATCACCAAAGACTACGAAGGAAGATCCATCGTACTGATCGGTATCCTGAAAGGATCGATCCCTTTTATCGCCGATCTGATGCGCCATATCAAACTGGACGACCTGGAAGTGGATTATATTTCGGTTTCCAGCTACGGTCGCTCCACGAAAAGCAGCGGCGTCGTTCGGATCCTGAAGGACTTGGATTCCGATATTAAAAGTAAAGATGTGATCATCGTCGAAGACATCATCGACACCGGCCTGACGCTGGCGTATTTAAAAGAATACTTTATGGGCAGAAACCCCAATTCGCTCAAGATCTGCACCCTTTTGGACAAGCCTTCCAGAAGGAAGGTGGACATCCGGGGCGATTATGTGGGATTTCAGGTGGAGGACCGGTTCATCGTAGGCTACGGACTGGATGTGGATCAGCGATATCGCAACCTGCCCTTCATCTCATGGATAAAGGAAGAATAGAAAAAACAGAAGTTGCACCGTTTGGAAGAAAAGGAGAATGATCATGGGTTATATGGTTCCGGTAGGAATATCCAACAAGCATTTGCATGTGAGTCAGGAGGATCTGGAGAAGCTCTTCGGACCGGGTTTCGAATTGCATCCATCCAAGGATTTGAAGCAGCCGGGGCAGTATGCTGCAGAAGAAAAAGTGGATATCGTGGGGCCGAAGGGCTCATTGAAAGGGGTCCGCGTCCTGGGACCCGTCCGGCCTCAGACCCAGGTGGAACTGGCCTTTACCGATGCCAGGACCATTGGTGTCAGCGTTCCGGTCAAAGAGAGCGGGAAGTTGGACAGCACACCCGGCATACGCCTGGTGGGGCCTGCCGGAACGGTAGATATCCCGGCAGGGGCGATTGCTGCCTTGCGCCACGTGCATCTTTCTCCCGAACAGGCGAAGGAAGCCGGCGTGACAGACAAGCAGATGGTCAGTCTGAAAGTGCCGGGTGAAAGAGGATTGATCTTTGACAACGTGCTGGTTCGTTCCGGCCCGGGACACGAAAAAGAGGTTCATCTGGATACCGACGAAGCCAATGCCGCCGGACTCAACAACGGCATGGAAGTAGAGATTTTGGTGTAAGCCATGAAAAATCTGGCATCCACCATCGATCATACGCTGCTGGCCCCCCAAGCCGGCAGCGAAGATGTGATCCGGCTCTGCCGGGAAGCGGCAGAGTATGGATTTTATGCGGTTTGCGTCAATTCTCGCTTCGTTTCCCTTGCCCGGAAACAGCTGGAGCACAACGATGTGAAAATTGCCTGTGTCGTAGGTTTTCCCCTGGGCGCCTGCGCTACGGAGGCGAAGGTGTGCGAGGCGGTGTATGCCTGCCGTGAAGGCGCTCATGAGATCGATATGGTCCTGAGCATCGGAGCCCTGAAGGAAGGTGCCGACGATGAAGTCCTGCAGGAGATAAGGGCTGTCGTGGACGCTGCGGAAGCCTTTGGGGCCATCGTAAAAGTGATTCTGGAGACCTGCCTTTTAACAGATGAAGAGATCGTGCGCGCTTGCAAGCTGTCGGAAGCGGCGGGCGCTGCCTTTGTTAAAACGTCTACCGGCTTCTCCACCGGAGGCGCATCCGCTCATCATGTGGCGCTCATGCGGAAATCGGTGAGCTCCAATGTCAAAGTCAAGGCTTCCGGCGGGATCAGGGACCGAAAAACCGCGGAAGAGATGATCG
>JAQUXD010000058.1 GCA_028692535.1 Eubacteriales bacterium
GAGGTGAAGCGGTTGTTCGGCTTGTATCGCGGAGTGTCGCACAGCGATCTGTTTCAAAACCTGGAATATTTTTTAAAGGCCGTGATCCCGGTCTGCGAAGAGTACGGTGTTTCCATGGCCATCCATCCGGACGATCCGCCTTGGGATATCTTTGGGCTGCCCCGGATCATCACCGGCAGGGAGAGTTTGGAGCGGGTGCTTTCTCTGGTTGACAGCCCTTTCAACGGACTGACGCTGTGCGCCGGTTCTCTGGGCTCCGATCCGAACAATGATCTGCCCGCCTTGATCCGAACCTTCGGCGGTCGAAAGCGTATCCACTTTGCGCATATCCGCAACGTGAAGCATTACGGATTCGGTCATTTTGAAGAAGCGGCGCACTACTCCGATGACGGCAGTCTGGACCTGTATGAGATCGTTAAAGCCTATTACGATGTGGGCTTTGACGGAACGGTGCGCCCCGATCACGGCCGCATGATCTTCGGCGAAACCGGAAGGGCCGGCTACGGTCTGTATGACCGGGCCCTGGGCGCCATGTACATCAGCGGTCTTTGGGAGGCTATAATCAAGAACGGTAAAAACAAGGAGATGATCCAATGAACAAGATTACAGAAACCATTCGCCGACTCGGCATCGTACCGGTGATCAAGATCGACGATTCCGAGCAGGCATTGCCGCTGGCGAAAGCTCTGGAGGCCGGAGGCTTGCCGCTGGCCGAGGTGACGTTCCGGACTTCTGCGGCGGCTCAGGCCATCCGCAACATCACCGCCGGCTGTCCGAATATGTTGGTCGGCGCCGGCACCGTTACGACCACTGAGCAGGTGGACGCTGCGATGGAAGCCGGTGCTGCCTTTCTGGTGAGCCCGGGATTCAATGGCCGGATCGTGCGCTACTGCATCGAAAGGGGTATTTCCATTTTCCCCGGGACCTGCACGCCCGGAGAAATGGAACAGGCGATGGAATTAGGCCTGGATACCGTGAAGTTTTTCCCGGCGGAAGCAGCCGGCGGCACAGCATTTCTCAAAGCCGTGGGCGGTCCGTATCCCAATTTGCGCTTTATGCCTACCGGCGGTATCAACCCTGAAAACATCGCGGCTTATCTGAAAATAAAAAGCGTTGTTGCCTGTGGCGGTTCCTGGATGGTTCCGCCGGACCGAATTTCCGCAAAAGACTTTGAGACGATCACCAGACTGGCGGCGGAAGCTGTTGATTTGGTTCGGCGCTGCAGAAAAGAAGGAGGCTTAAAATGAACAAAAGAGTCGTAACCTTCGGCGAAATTATGCTTCGGCTGGCTCCCGAAGGGTATTACCGATTCGTTCAGGCATCGTCATTCGGCGCGATCTATGGCGGCGGAGAAGCCAACGTGGCCATTTCATTGGCCAATTACGGCTTGGACTCCCGCTATGTGACCAAATTGCCTGCCCACGAGATCGGTCAAGCTGCGGTGAACACCTTGCGCAGTTTTGGTGTGGATACGTCCATGATCGTCCGCGGCGGCGAAAGGGTCGGGATTTATTTCCTTGAAAAAGGCGCTTCTCAAAGACCTTCCAAAGTGATCTACGACCGGGCGGGATCTTCTGTCGCAGCGGCCAATCGAAAGGATTTCGACTGGGATCGGATTTTTGAAGGAGCCCACTGGTTCCACTTTACAGGGATCACCCCGGCCTTGGGACCTGAGCTTGCGGCTGCATGCGAAGAAGCCTGCATCGCAGCGAAAGCCCGAGGGCTGACTGTATCCTGCGACCTGAACTATCGCAAGAAGCTTTGGAGCCGGGAAGAGGCGGGGAAAACCATGGCTGCGCTATGCGGCTATGTGGATGTGTGCATCGCCAATGAAGAAGACGCAAAGGATGTATTCGGCATCGAGCCCGAAGGGAATGATATCACCGGAGGAAAGCTCAACAGAAAAGGGTACGAATCTGTAGCGGCTCGCCTGACAGAACGCTTCGGCTTTCAAAAGGTGGCTATTACGCTGCGGGGATCGATCTCCGCCAGCGAAAACAACTGGGCCGCCATGATCTACATGAATGGAGCTTCTTATTTTTCCAAAGAATACAATATTAAGATCGTGGATCGCGTGGGCGGCGGAGACAGCTTCGGCGCCGGTCTCATCTATGGCTGCCTGAGCGGCAAATCGGATCGGGAGGCTCTGGAGTTTGCCGTGGCCGCCTCCTGCCTGAAGCACTCCATCGAAGGCGACTATAATTTGGTTTCTGTTGCCGAAGTGGAAGCCTTGGCCGGCGGGGACGCCTCGGGTCGGGTCCAGCGTTGAACTCAGAGAAGAAGGCAATCAAAAAGCAGGCTGTGATCGTGAAGATCGCGGCCTGCTCTATTTAAGAAGCACTACGGTGACGCCCTTGTTCTCTGCGATATCCCGGTCGAACTGTTTCAGTTGACTGCAGTAATCGATAAATTCGGCTCTCCGTTCCACCCATTCGTCTCCGCTGCAAAAATCCTGCACCAGGCCGGATAAGCTCCTCTCCCGGAGCTTTTTTCGCACTCCGTTACGGATGCCGCCGCCGGTGCCGGAGGAGCCCCAGCCATGGATGAACACCAAAGCCCTATAGCCCATTCTTTTATAGGTTCCGAGTTGCCCGACCATGTCCCGCACGGCAAGGTCCACTGTGGGAAATCCTCTTTCCAGATTGATGTATCGAACCTTCTGCACTATCGCTCTCCTCCTAATAAGGATCGTTGAATGCGCCGGGTGAAACGCCGCGCTTGAAAACCGCTTCAAACACGTCCCAGACCGCATCTTCTCCCTGAGAGTACTGCCAGCAGGCCGAGCCGGCCAGACCGTAGGTATAGACCAGGGCCAGCCGTCCTGCGATCGAACGGGGATCCTCCAGCCAAATTTTATCCGTGTTGCTGCCGTTGGCATATTCTGCGTAATATTGTCCGGTTTCCGACAGCCAGAGCGGCGTAAGGCCTTTGCTTTGGACGAGTTCACGGGCAGCCGTCATGGTCACGGCACGATTTCCGGCCGGTTTGCCGGTAGGCGCAACGGTCCACAGGCGAGCGTACAAAGGAATGCCCATGAGGATCTTTCGCCCTTCCACGTAGGTCAGGAGATCCTGTATGGCTTTGTCCGCCCAGGGCAGAGAAGAGACCGAGCCGGCGGACGGGCTGGTGGCATAGTGCTCATCGTAGGTCATCACGGCGATGTAATCCACCGCTTTTCCCAAGGCCGCATAGTCGTATTCCACGGTCCAGGGCTTGGGAATCAGCGTGTCGATGGAAAGTGTCAATCCGAGTTTTTCCGTGTGCTTTCTCATTTCTCGCACGAAGGCTGTCAGATTGTCTCTGTCGGCGTCTTTGACATCCTCGTAGTCGATGTTGATGCCGTCTACTTCGTATAAGCAAGCGTAAAAGAGATACTGAGCGATGGTCTTGTTGCGCAGGGCTGTATCCGCAAGCACTTTGGTCGTGTAGTTTGTGGATCCTGCCAGACTCATGTTGTTGGTGATGGTCGCCCATACGTAGGCGCCGTTTTCCCGGGCTGTTCTTGTGTAGCCGAGATCCCCGCTGTTTTCGATGTTTCCGTCTCCTTCGACAATTTGATCGAACCAGGTGGGGGCCAAAATATCGATGCCGTTGCTGGCCTCCGGCGCCGCCGGGGAGATATTGCCCGCATACTGCCACACCAGGTTGATCTTGCGGTCGGCAAAATTCGGCTTTTCCCTCGGAATATACTGGTAATCCAACAAGCGCTCATCGCTGTCGGCGATCCGAATATCGCTCTTCATGATGTATGCGGACTCACCCGTTAGAGATTCGATTTGATAATATGTGGTAGTTTCCCGCTGGATCAGCACGACTTCGTCTTTGGCCAGCGACAGGCTGTGTCCGTCGCTCTCCATAAGAGAATCTACGGCCGGTGTTTCGTCCGACAGAACGCGTCCGGCCCAGGACTGGCTGTCCAGATTGGTCAAATATAAGGTGTCCTGGTAAAGCGAATAGCCCAGACCCGCGAATTGGGCCGTGGTGTTCAGGGGGGCATAGAGCGCGCCGTCGATGTTCCTGAGCGGAATATAGACGATGCCTGCATTGTTTTTGATAAACTGCGTCGTTGCACCGTCACCGATATAAATATTCAGACGGCTGAGATCTAAATTCAAACGTGCCTTCTTCGGGTCCGTCGTATCCGGATCGAAAACATTGCCGTTGCCGCGCTGAAGCAGAACGTTCATGGGAATGTAGGGCGTTCCTCTGTGAAGATAACCGGTGCCTGCGACCGTTGTTCCGTTGTACAAGATCGCAAAGGGCTCATATCCCTCGCCGGCTGCATGTACCGTTCCGCTCCATATAAAAGTCGCAAAAAGAACCGTCAGTACTGTGCACACGGCGGCTCGTCTTAATTTTATGCTGAAAAAAAGTCCTGTCATCCCCAAATCCCCCTGATTATTGTTAGGGTCATTATAAAGGAAAATCGCCCGTCACACAAGGATGCAAACGCCCGGATCTGCACACAAAATGCACACTGGTGTACAATTAAGCCAGTTATGCAATCGTATATTGGCAGATGAAATCTGTCTATTACTACGTCAATTAACTATAACTGTCAAATTTCCTTGATATCTGGGATCGATTGTATTAAAATGTACGGGAGTGGTATGGCAATATTGCCTGCTTGTCATTGAACAAACAAGTTTATTGGAGGTAAGATTATGAAGAAAATAATCGCTGTTTTATTGATTCTGATCATGGCGCTGGGCCTGGCAGCCTGCGGAGGCGGCGGCGAGGATGTGCCCGAAGTCACCAGATTGACCATGGTCACCGGCGGAGATTCAGGCACATATTATGCGTTCGGCGGCGTCATTGCCAGCGTTCTCTCATCCAAAGTAGAGAATCTCGAAATCACAGCTGTTACTTCCGGCGCTTCTGCAGCCAATTGTCGTTCCCTGAACAACGGGGAGGCGGATCTGGCCATCATGCAGAACGATGTGCTGGGCTATGCGGTCACCGGCACGGAAACCATGGCGGCAGACGGCGCAATGCCCAAGCTGAAAGCCATTGCATCCATGTATCCCGAAGCGGTTCAGCTCGTAGCGCTGGAGAGTTCCGGAATCACATCGGTTCAGGATCTGGCCGGCAAAAAGGTTTGTGTGGGCGATCAGGGCTCCGGTTCTGAAACCAATGCCAAGCAGGTATTGGAAGCTTACGGTCTGACCTACGACGATTTCGACGTCCAGTATCTGTCCTTCTCCGAGGCGTCCACCGCCATGCAGAACGGCACAGTGGATGCGGCGTTTGCAACCTCTGCTCTGCCCAACAACGCCATCGTTGAACTGTCTACCATGAAAGATATCGTAGTCGTTCCCATTGACGGCGAAGGAGCCGCTGCTTTGATCGAACGGTATCCGTTCTACGCGGCGACGATGATCAGCGACGACATTTACAATGTCCCCGGAGCCGGAACCGTTGCCATGCTGGCAACGCTGGTATGCACCGAAGATATGTCCGAAGATCTGGTCTACAATATCACCAAAAACCTGTTTGAAGCCAAGGAAGACCTGATTGCCGGTCACTCCAGAGGCAATGACATCGATCTTGAAAAAGCCAAAGACGGCGTCACCGTCGATTTCCACCCCGGTGCTCTTAAGTACTACGAGGAACAGGGAATTTAAATGATGCATGCCTTTTTTACAAGGCAAAAACCATCGAGAGAGAAGGATGAGCGTGCGGGCCGATCGCCCGCGCTGCTCTTCCTGGCAGCGGTACTGGTTCTGTGTACCGCATTTTTAACGGTGCCCGCTACCCGGCGGCTTGTCGTGGAACTGGATGATACTGCGCGGCTTCTGGCGGCGCTTCCTGTTGAAGAGGGAGAGCGGATCCGGATCGGGTTCACCCATTCAGTCAACCTTTCACCGGTGTGGGACTGTTATGAAATCCGCGGAGATGAGCTGATTTTGCGCTCTACTGTTTTTCAGACTTACGGCGCAGGCATCCCGATTTTGGACGACGGGCTTGGAACAGGTTTCCAAAGCACGCCGGAGGGTTTTGAGATTACCGGGATCGATTTGCCGAGAGCAGATATACCGATCCAGCTTCAGACCGTGCCCGACCACACATTGTATTATCGGCAAACACCCATTCGCCTGCTGGAGCTGGCCGGATCGGGAAGCCTTATTCATATCGGCATCCGGCGTATTTCGCTGCTCAGGATGCTGTCTGTCCGTTCTATCGCCCCCTATCTGTAAACGCAGGAGGTATTTCATGAAATTGTTTCAAAAGAAGATTCGAAAGGATCGTACCATTCAGGATAAACGAGACGATATAGACCGGAAAGGTCTGTCCGAAGAAGAGGTCGCCCGGCTGGAAGCGGAGGCGGTCCTGCAAAAATATGATAAAGAATCTGCCTTTCGAAACAAGCTGCCTGCAAATGTGACCAAAGCCATTTCGGCGATCCTGATCCTTTTTTCGCTGTTTCAGCTCTATACCACCATCTGGACGATCCCGATCCAGAAGCTGCGCCCCATTCATTTGGCCTTTACGCTGCTGCTGGTGTTTTTGTTGTATCCCGCGGCCCGGTGGCTGAAAAAGGATCGAATCCCCTGGTATGATGCGATCTTCGCCTTTATGGCGCTGGGCTGCGCGTTGTATATTCCGTTCAATTACGAATACGTGATCCAGAATGTAGGGAATTATACTCCTACGGATATCGCAGTCGGCGTCGTGGGGATCCTCCTGCTGATGGAGGCCTGCCGGCGGGTGGTGGGTCTGCCGATCCTGATCATCGTTTCGGGGTTTTTGCTGTACGCATTGCTCGGGGAGAACATTCCGGGTACGTTCGGCCATCGGGGTTACACCATCAAACAAATCATCAATCACATGTATTTCACCACCTCCGGTGTCTTCGGCACGCCGCTGGGGGTGTCGGCGACCTTTATCTTCCTGTTCATTCTCTTTGGTGCATTCCTGGAAAAAACGGGTGTGGGACGACTTTTCATCGATCTGGCCAATGCCATTGCCGGACGGAGGATCGGCGGCCCCGCAAAAGTGGCGGTCATTTCTTCGGCATTGCAGGGCACGGTTTCCGGCAGTTCCGTGGCCAACACTGTCAGCACCGGATCGTTTACCATACCGGCCATGAAGAAGTTGGGATACAAGCCTGAGTTCGCCGGGGCCGTGGAAGCGGCGGCTTCCACCGGCGGACAGCTGATGCCTCCCATCATGGGCGCGGCAGCTTTCCTGATGGCCGAATCTACAGGATTTGCTTACGCTTCGGTGGTCAAGTCGGCCATCATCCCGGCGCTTCTGTACTTTTCCGGTATTCTGATCAGTGTCCACCACGAGGCTCGGAAAATCGGACTCAAAGGGATGGATGACGCAGATATTCCAAATGCCGGTCAGGTGATGCGGGAACGGGGGCACTTGCTGTTGCCCTTGGCGTTCATGATCTACATGCTGGCCAGCAAGGTAACGCCTTCTTATGCCGCGCTGGGAGCGATCCTCACCTCCCTGATGGCCTACAGCATCAACTGGTGGGCTGTGATTCCCGTGGCGGCCATGGTCGGCGCCATGAACTTCGATATCATCTTTACCAGGTATGCCCCCTGGGCGATCCTGCTGTGGCTGATCTTGTGTTTTGCCATCAACGGACGGAAGGGGACTACACTGGCCGAAAAACTGGGCTTTGATCCGATGGATCTGGTGGATGCGCTGCAGAAAGGCGCCCGAAACGTCCTGACGGTGGCCGTAGCCTGCGCTATGGCGGGCATGATCGTGGGAACGGTCACGCTCACCGGTCTGGGCCTGAAGTTCGCTACCGGACTGGCCAGCCTGGCAGGCAACAACATTTATCTGCTGATGTTCTTTACCATGATATCGTCCATCGTCCTGGGCATGGGGGTGCCCACCACGGCCAACTATCTGATCACATCCACGATTTGCGCGCCGGCGCTGATCGGGCTCCTTACGACGATGAACGGACTGGAAACCTCAACGATGGCCATCGTCATGAGCGCCCATTTGTTCGTGTTCTATTTCGGGATCGTGGCGGATATCACACCGCCGGTGGCGCTGGCGGCCATGGCCGGCTCGGCGATTGCCAAGGGAGAACCTTTTAAGACGGGGGTGACCGCCACACGAATCGCCATCGGCGCGTTTATCGTACCCTATATCTTTGTACTTAATCCTTCCATGCTCATGATCGACACCACATTCTTCGCTGTGGCGCAAAACGTAGGGACCGCACTGCTTGGCATGTATTCGCTGTCCGGCGGACTGGCCGGCTACGTTCAGGATCATTGTACATGGTATGAGCGGATCATCTTTATTGCCGCCGGCCTGGGCATGATCATTCCGGGCACTATGACCGATGTGGTGGGACTGGCCGTCGTCGGTCTCATGATCGCCTTGCAGTTGATGCGGACCAGAAAACACAGGCCTGCAGGGGCATAGGCTGCCGTGATCTGAAAACGTTCGGAAAGCTTGCTGTCATATTGGCGGCAAGCTTTCTCATGTGATATAATATATCGATGCGGAAAGGGAGGAAGCTATGACAGAAAACCTTGCAATGGCCGTCACTCTGGGAGTTGCCATAATACTTATTATGATACTCCTTTGGATGGTATCCGTTTTTCGGCGTGAATTGCGGGAAAACCGGAAGGAATTGACTTCCTATATGCAGATGAGCTTCCAGACCCTCCATCAGACCATGACGGAAGGGGCGATGCAAAACGAACAGAAACTGGAAAACATACGGGTGACCATGGAAAACCGCCTTTCTTTCCTGCAGCAGGACAATCATCAGCAGCTGGAGCGCATGCGTCAGACTGTGGATGAAAAGCTTCAGCAGACCCTGGAAGAACGGATCAGCAAATCCTTCGAATCCGTGCGTAAAAGCCTGGAAGAGGTCTATAGGGGACTGGGTGAGATGCAAACACTGGCCTCCGGCGTGGGCGACCTGAAAAAGGTGCTGTCCAACGTCAAGACCCGGGGGATCCTGGGAGAAATACAATTAGGCGCCATCCTGGAACAGATCCTGTCGAAGGAGCAGTACGAGGAGAACGTCTGTACCCGCCGGGAGGGCAACGAGCGGGTGGAGTTTGCCGTTAAGATGCCCGGAGACGGAGGCCAGACTATTTGGCTGCCCATCGACGCAAAATTTCACGGCGATACCTATGCCAATCTGATGAACGCCTACGAAACAGGCGATCAGCAGGCCATCGTTCAGACCCGCCGCATGCTCGTGGATGCCCTGCGCAAATCCGCCAAAGACATCCATGACAAGTATATCGATCCGCCGGGCACCACGGATTTTGCCGTGCTGTTCCTGCCTTTCGAGGGCTTGTACGCCGAAGCGGTGAATCTGGGCGCCATGGAGACGCTTCAAAGAGAAAACAAGGTGATGGTAGCCGGACCGGCCACCATGGCGGCTCTGCTGAACAGTCTGCAGATGGGGTTCAAGACCCTGGCCATCCAGAAGCATTCGGGACAGGTGTGGAACATACTGGGCGCCGTCAAGAGTGAATTCGACAAGTTCGGCGATGTGCTGGCCGCGACCCAGCAGCGCCTGAATCAGGCCAACGAAGAGTTGGATAAACTGGTGGGGACCAGAACGCGCAGCATTCAGCGGACGCTGCGCAGCGTTCAGGACCTGGCCGGGGAAATACAAAGGGAAGAATGAGTTTATATGCGATCGGGGATCTCCATCTCACCTTCGGGGGACAGGTGGATAAGCCCATGGATATCTACGGCGGCCCCTGGGTGCGCCATACAGAAAAACTGCAGGAGCGATGGCGGGAGCTGATCCGGCCGGAAGACACGGTGCTCATCCCCGGGGATATCTCCTGGGCCATGCATCTGCGGGATGCGATCCCGGATCTTCTTTGGATCGCGGAACTGCCGGGCACGAAGGTGCTTCTGCGGGGAAATCACGACCTGTGGTGGGGCTCGCTCAAGAAGATGGCCGACATTCACGATTCGCTGTTCTTTCTGCAAAACAACTGCTATGAAGGAGATGATTTCATCATCGCCGGCTCCCGGGGGTGGCTTTGTCCGGGAGACAAGGATTTTACGGAAGATACGGACAGGAAGATCTATGAGCGGGAGTTGATCCGATTGGATCTTTCCCTCAAGGATGCATTGGCGGCCCGAAAGCGTGCGGAGGAGAACGGAATCCATAAGCAGCTGATCGGCACGATGCATTTCCCGCCTATGAACGAACGCAAGCAGCCTTCGGGCTTTACCGAAGCCTTCGCACAGACCGGCGCCGTTCGAGTGGTCTACGGTCACCTGCACGGAGAGACGGCCTACTACAGCGGTCCTCAGGGTATGCATGACGGCGTAGAGTATCTGTTGTGCTCACTGGACAAACTGAACGGGGAACCGAAATTGATCGTGGAGTGAAATCATGAAAAGAGCAATCATCATCGTACTGGACAGCCTGGGGATCGGCGCGCTGCCCGATGCGGCGCAGTACGGAGACGAAGGAAGCAACACACTGAGAAGTCTTGCGAAAGCGAAGGATCCCTTTCAGATCCCAAACCTTGTGGATATGGGGCTGGGAAATATCGCCGGCGTGGAAGGCGTAAAAAGGGTTCCCGTGCCTGCAGGAGCCTTCGGACGGTTAAGGGAAGCTTCCAAAGGAAAGGATACCATCACCGGGCACTGGGAGATCGCCGGGATCCTGACGGAAGAGCCTTTCAAGACCTATCCCGACGGTTTTCCGAAGGAGTTTAT
>JAQUXD010000002.1 GCA_028692535.1 Eubacteriales bacterium
CTGATGGGCACATCGGCGGAGAACGCGGTCAAGGCTTATTTGGAAGGCCGTGATGATTCCGCGCGCACAAGAGCGGTCTCTTCGGAACTGATCGCGGCATTGGAGGCCTTCAAACCGAAAAATGACAAGCAGAAGGAAGCCAGGGATTTCATCCTGACGAATCGGGACTATCTCCGTAAAAAATCCTACTGGGCGTTCGGTGGTGACGGCTGGGCCTACGACATCGGGTACGGCGGCCTGGACCATGTCCTTGCGTCCGGGAAGAACATCAACGTTCTCGTGCTGGATACGGAAGTGTACTCCAACACCGGCGGACAATCCTCCAAAGCCACCGCTGCCGGCGCCGTGGCCAAGTTTGCGGCGGACGGCAAGAAGACGAAGAAAAAAGATCTGGGCATGATGGCCATGAGCTACGGATATGTCTATGTGGCCCAGGTCGCCATGGGATACGATCAAAACCAGGTGCTGACGGCTATGCGGGAAGCCGAAGCCTACGACGGTCCCTCTCTGATCATCGCCTATTGCCCCTGCATCGAACACGGGCCCAAATGCGGCATGGGAAAGAGTCAGCAGGAAATGAAAGACGCCGTGGAGTCGGGCTATTGGCATCTGTATCGCTATAATCCCGAGCTGAAGAAACAAGGAAAGAACCCCTTCCTCATGGATTCCAAGCAACCTACAAAGGAACTGGTTTCCTTCCTGCGCGGAGAAAATCGCTATGCTTCATTGGAACGCACCTTTCCCGAGCAGGCCGAGATCCTGTTTGAAAAAGCCCGGACCGATGCGGAAGAGCGGCTGGCTAATTACCAAAGGCTGGCGAAGGGCTGATCATGGAAAATCTCAGAATATCGTTTCAGATCATCATGCCCCTGTTTCTCTATATGCTGGTGGGTTATATCGCAAAGAAGAGAGGTCTGCTGCCCAAAAGCCTCAACGACGGGGTGAATCAGCTGATGTTTGCCATGTTCCTGCCGGTCCTGATGTTCAATACGCTTTATAAAGACGACCTTTCGGGCTTCGGCCAGGCGGCATTTATTCCCTATGCCATGGGTGGCACGGTGCTGAGTTTCCTGGTATTGTTTACACTTTTTACTAAGCTGGAAAAAAATCCGGCCAAGCGGGGCGCCCTGATCCAGGGCGCTTTCCGCGGCAACTCCATTCTCTACGGTCTTCCCATCGCCCTATCCATATTCGGCGAAGGGAATACTGCGGAGATCGCCATCGTACTGGCGGCGATCATACCGATCTACAATGTACTGTCTGTGCTGGTGCTGGAGATCTGCGGCCAGGCCGCCGCTTCCGACGATCCCAGAGTGAAGCTCTCGCTGGGATCTTTCAATTGGAAGAATGTGGGTCTTAGCATCTGCAAAAATCCGCTGATCCACGCGGTGATCCTGGGGATTCTCGCCAACCTATCCGGTATCGCATTTCCTGTATATATTGAAAAAACCATGAGCGGTATCGCCGGCGTTGTGACGCCTATGGCTTTTGTGATGCTGGGCGCTGCCTTTAATCTTTCCTCTGCCATGGAAGACAAGCGCTCGATCTTGCTGGCTTCTTCCATGAAGCTGGTCGTCAACCCAATTCTGTTTCTTCTGCTTCCGATCCTCTGGGGCTGGACCGGCCCTGTGTTGGGTGCGATTCTGATCTCCTTCGGTACGCCGACGGCGGTATCCTCATTCCCCATGGCCAAAGCCATGGGCTGCGATGCGGATCTGGCAGGCGAGATCGTCGTTGTTACTTCAGCCGCATCAATCGTCACAATGTTTCTGTGGATATTTGCACTGAAGCAGATGATGCTGATATAATGCAACAAAGGAGAATGCAACATGGATTATCGAAAAGAATCACTCCGGCTTCACGGAGAATGGAAAGGCAAGATCGAAGTGACGCCCACCGTGGAGGTGCGCAGTAAAGAAGATCTGGCTTTGGCCTATACGCCCGGTGTGGCAGAGCCCTGTCTGGAGATCCAAAAGGATTTAGAGAAGAGCTACTTGTACACAAGAAGGCACAACCTGTGTCTGGTTGTGACAGACGGCTCAGCAGTGCTGGGTCTGGGAGACATCGGACCGGAAGCGGGCATGCCGGTCATGGAAGGCAAATGCGTGCTATTCAAAGCCTTCGGCGGGGTGGATGCGTTTCCCCTGTGCATTCGGAGCCACAACGTGGACCGGATCGTGGAAACGATCACACTGATCGCCGGAAGCTTCGGAGGCATTAATCTGGAAGACATCTCTGCGCCCCGGTGCTTTGAGATCGAAGAAAAACTTCAGGAGCAGGTGGACATTCCGGTGTTCCACGACGATCAGCACGGAACGGCCATCATCACGTTGGCCGGCCTGCTCAACGCTCTGAAGGTCGTTGGGAAAAAGAAAGAGGATGCGCGTGTCGTGCTCAGCGGCGCAGGCGCCGCGGCGTTGTCCATCGCAGATCTTTTGCTGGCGGAAGGATTCACCGATCTGGTACTGTGCGACAGCAAGGGCGCCATGTATGACGGACGCAAGGACCTGAATTTTTACAAGCAGGCTATGGCAGAGCGAACGAACCGCCGGCGGCTGCAGGGAAGCCTGACGGATGTGCTGGACGGAGCGGATGTCTTTATCGGCGTTTCCGCGCCCGGTATTTTGACCCGGGAAGATGTCCGCAGGATGAGCCCCGGCGCGATCGTATTTGCCTGCGCCAATCCGGTGCCCGAAATCGATCCTCCGGAAGCTCGTGCCGGCGGAGCGGTCGTTGTGGCCACGGGGCGAAGCGACTATCCGAATCAAATCAACAATGTGCTGGCCTTTCCCGGTGTGTTCCGTGGCGCTTTTGACGTTCGGGCCAGCCGGATCAATCAGGAAATGAAGCTGGCTGCTGCGTATGCGCTGGCCGATCTGGTCGCTCCGGAAGAACTTTCGGCGGACTGGATCATTCCCCAGGCCTTTGATCCACGGGTGGGCAAAACGGTGGCGATGGCGGTTGCCAAAGCAGCAAGAGCATCGGGCGTCGCCCGAATATAATGGAGAGTGAGCGATGAGAAAAGACGACATCAATGTGAAAAATATGATTTTTACCGGACTGTGGATCGCTGTAGTCACAGTGGTTACCATGTCCATTGTCATTCCGATCCCTCTGACGCAGGGCTATGTAAACCTGGGAGACGCTGCGGTTTTCCTGGGCGCCTTTCTGCTGGGACGCAAGAACGGCGCCATTGCCGCCGGGTTGGGTTCGGGCCTGGCGGACATCCTGCTGAGCTACGCTTCTTTTGCGCCTTTTACGCTGGTGATCAAAGCCGGGATGGCGTTTATCTTCGGAAGTTTCCTGATCCTGTCGGCCGGAAAAGTAAAACCGGAAAGCAGAAAGGTCCCGTTCTCCAGAGTATTGGGCATCGCTTTGGCAACGCTTCTGATGGCCGGCGGCTATTACTTTGCCGAATGGATCTTGACGGGAAACAAAGTTGCCCCCATCGTGTCGATCCCCTGGAACATTTTGCAAGGATCTGTCGGAGGAGGACTCGCATTGCTGTTGATGGTGGCCATGAGCAGCATCCGCATGCCGGCGCGTCAAAACACAAGCGGCGGAACGACGATCGAACCGGAGCAGAGTCAAACGAATGAGATCAAAGAAGAGATCAAAGAAGAGAGCAAAGAGGAGATCGAATGAGCCTGCAGGAGATAATCAGCCAAATCGTTCCCGCAGACCGAGCGGCCATGGAGCAGGCTTCTGCCCATAACGATAATCTGCTGAAACCTCTGGGCAGCCTGGGCCGCTTGGAAAAAATCGCCATTCGCATGGCCGGCATCACCGGGCAGGTATGCAATCGGGCGGAAAAGCGATGCTTGATCGTGATGGCCGCCGACAACGGCATTTGCGAGGAGGACGTGGCCGGAACGCCCCAGGACATGACGCGGTGGCATATTGCCAACATTGCCGGCGGCGTGTCCGGTGTCGGCGTGCTTGCGAGGTATGCCCATGCGGATTTGAAGGTCGTAGATATCGGGATCAAGGGAGATCCGGAATGCGAGCTTGTTATTTCCCGTAAAATCCGTAGCGGCACGGCCAATTTTGCCCGAGAGCCAGCTATGCGCCGTCAAGAGGCAGAGGACGCCATTCTGATCGGCGTGGAACTGGCGCGGGAAGCTGCAGAGGCGGGATATGAGATCCTGGGCACCGGCGAGATGGGGATCGGCAATACCAGCACCACCAGCGCCTGTGTTATGGCGTTGACGGGACTGTCCGCCGATGAGGCTGTGGGCAAGGGCGGCGGTCTCACTGACCGGGGTCTGGATCATAAAAAGGAAGTGATTCGAGCCGCGCTTGCACTTCACAAGCCGGATTCCGAAGACCCTTTGGATGTATTGACGAAGGTTGGCGGACTGGATATCGCCGGTTTGGCGGGCTGTTATCTGGGCGCGGCCCGATATCGATTGCCCATTGTGATCGACGGCGCGATCTCTGCACTGGCGGCGCTGGTTGCCTTTCGGCTTGCACCGGCTTCCGCTGATTACATGTTTGCATCCCACCGTTCCGAAGAACCCTCCTATGGACGGATCGTCCGAGAGTTGGGATTGGCCCCCTGCATCGACCTGGACATGCGTTTGGGAGAGGGCACGGGCTGCGCTTTGGCTTTTCCCATCATCGGTGCTGCCTGCAGCATGCTGGCGGATATGCATACGTTTGCACAGGCACAGCTGGACCAGAGCTACCGTATCGATATCCGGGACGACAGACCATGAGTGCTGTCACACTGATCACCGGCGGCGCCAGAAGCGGAAAGAGCGCTTACGGTGAAAATTTGGCCCTTTCTCTGGGCGGAACGGCAGTTCTCTACATAGCGACGGCAGTGGCCACCGATCCGGAGATGGAGGAGCGGATCCTGGCGCATCAGGCTCGGCGCCCGGCGGCATGGATCACGGAGGAACGCGCGGAAGGATTTGATTCCCTGTCCGACTCTGAGCACTTTCAAAATGCCGGCGCGGTTCTTCTGGATTGTGTCGGCTTTGCGCTGAACAGCGCCTTGTACCACAGACTGTCCGATTGGGACCGTCCCGACGCAGCACAGGCCCAGGCGGCGGAAGAAGCCGTGTCCTCGGATCTCCGAGATCTCATCTCGCTGTGCAGAGAAAACAGCAAAGAGCTGATTCTCATCACCAACGAAGTGGGCGACGGTCTGATTCCTGAAACACCGGTGTCCAGGATGTATCGGGATGCCTTGGGGCGGATCAACTGCCTGACAGCGCACCTGGCCGACCGGGTGGTACTTATGACTTGCGGACTTCCTCTGGTGCTGAAGGAGTCGCGATGAAATCCTTTTTTTTGATGCTGGCATTTTTTACGCGCTTGCCGCTACCCTGCATCACCTACACAGAAGAACGGTATATTCGTGGTATCCCGCTCCTTCCTCTGGTGGGCGCGGTGACAGGCGCTCTTTTGTATGGAGCTTCCTTTGTGCGGCCTTATTTGTCCGAGTCTCTTTTCGGTGTTCTCCTGTTTCTTTTGTATTTGCTCATCACCGGCGGTCTCCATTTGGACGGGTTGGCGGACAGTTGCGACGCTCTGTTCAGCGGCCGGGACCGGGAGACCATGCTGGAGATCATGAAGGACAGCCGCAGCGGCAGCTTCGGCGTGCTGGGACTGATCGTCGCGGCGGCATTTTATGTGGTGCTCCTGCCGGACGCTTCGCCGGCGGCGCTTTTTTTCTTCCCGGTGCTCGGCAAATGTATACCGTCTATAGCAGTGAATCTTTCCCCCTATATTCGACCCGAAGGAATGGCCCGTTTGTTTGCGGCGCACTGCTCCCGTTCCTGTGCTGTCCTGGGCGCCGGGCTCGTCCTTCTCGTGTTGGGACTGACGGATCGAACGCTGCTTCTTCCTGCGATATTCTCGCTGACCTTTGCCGCAGCTCTCACGCTAAGAATCCGGCGGATCTTGGAGGGAATCACCGGTGATATTTTAGGTCTGCTTTGCGAGGCAACCCAGATCGCTTTTCTGATTTGCATTTCCGTTTTCGAAACAATATCCAAAATATTTTGATTGCGGCGTATTTTTTCTTGACAACACTCGTTTTGCAGAATATCCTGTACCATGTAATTGAATAGTGAAACACGTATCGGGCGGTCGTTGGAGGTGTAGTACTCTGTATCCTACACTCTTCAAACGGCCGTTTTTGCGTGTTTCAAAAAATCAGCTGAAGGAGGCGATTACGATGACCAAGTACATTTTCGTTACAGGAGGCGTGGTTTCAGGCCTGGGAAAGGGGATCACGGCGGCATCACTGGGCAGACTGCTGAAGCAGCGGGGGTTGCGTGTCGCCGCTCAGAAGCTGGATCCTTACATCAACGTAGATCCGGGCACCATGAGCCCCTATCAGCATGGTGAAGTATTTGTGACCGAGGACGGCTGCGAGACCGATTTGGACCTGGGCCACTATGAACGATTTATGGACGAAAACGTAGATCGATATGCCAATTTGACCACCGGCAGCGTCTATCGGGAAGTGCTGAACAAGGAGCGTTCCGGTGCATTTCTCGGACAGACGGTTCAGGTGATCCCGCACATCACCGACGAAATCAAGGCGTTTATTCGCGGCGCCGGCAAAAAGAGCGAGGCGCAGGTGGTGATCACCGAAATCGGCGGCACCGTGGGTGACATCGAGAGCCAGCCTTTTCTGGAAGCGGTCCGCCAGATTCAACGGGAGGCGGGACGGGGCAACAGCCTGTTGATTCACGTGACGCTGGTGCCGGAGCTGGAAGGATCTGGAGAGTACAAGTCCAAACCCACGCAACACTCTGTTCGGGATCTGCGGGCATCGGGGCTGCTTCCCGACATCATTGTCACCCGGTCCAAAGGCTTTATCCAGGATGAAACCATCGACAAGATCGCCCTCTTCTGCGACGTCAAGCGGGATTGTATTATTCAAAACGTAACGGCGGACAGTTTATACAAAGTGCCGCTGGAGTTGGAAGCCCAAGGCTTTTCCGCTGTCGTCTGCCGAGAGCTGGAGCTGGATCCGGGGGTTTGCGATATGAAGGAGTGGGAAGACTTGGTGTCTCGCATCGACAGCAGGCAGCGGAAGGTGACGATCGCGCTGGTGGGGAAGTATATCAAGCTTCACGATGCCTATTTGTCCGTGGCCGAATCCCTTCATCACGCTGGCTTCGAAAACGGCGCGGAGGTGGAAATCCGCTGGATCGATTCCGAGGAGATCACACCGGAAAGCGTGGAGGATCGTCTGGGGGACGTGGACGGGATCGTGATCCCCGGCGGGTTCGGGACCCGGGGAATCCCGGGCAAAATCGAGGCGGCCCGCTATGCCAGAGAGCGGGATATTCCTTATTTGGGTCTCTGCCTGGGCATGCAGATCGCCTGTATCGAATTTGCCCGAAATGTATTGGACTATCCCATGGCCAACTCCAGTGAGTTCGAGCCGGAAGGATCCCATTCCATCATTGCGCTGATGCCCGACCAGATGGGCAATATTCCCAAAGGCGGAACTATGCGCTTGGGCTCTTATCCCTGCCATATCCGAAAGGGCAGCAGGATGCACCAGGCCTATGGCGAGGACGTGATATGGGAACGGCATCGTCATCGCTATGAATTCAACAACGCATATCGTGAAGAAGTCCAAAATGCCGGCCTGATGATTAGCGGCGCTTCTCCTGACGGGCAGTTGGTGGAATCGATCGAGATTCCCGCCAATCGATTTTTCGTGGGCGTGCAGTATCACCCGGAATTCAAAAGCAGACCGAACCGGGCGCATCCTCTCTTTCGGGAATTGGTCAGGGCCAGTCTGCAATCGTAAGGCTGACATACTGAGCGGCGCTCGCTGTTGCGAGCGCCGCTCTTTTTAGTTATATGACCAGGCCGCCGTTGACGCCCAGAATCTGCCCGGTAATAAAGGAAGCGTCTTCTCCGGTCAGAAACAGTACGGCGCCGGCCACGTCCCGTGGCTCGCCCAGGCGGCGCAGAGGCGTTTCCGCAGCCAGGGCGCGGCGTGCATCCTCGTCCAGATTACCGATCATAGCTGTATCGATCACGCCGGGCGCCACGCAGTTGATCCGGATCCCCGATGGACCTGCTTCCTTGGCCAGGGCTTTGGTCATGGCGATCAAACCTCCTTTGGCCGCGGAGTAGTGCGCTTCACAGGAACCGCCCACCTGACCCCACATGGAGGCGATGTTCACGATGCAACCTTTCTTTTGGGCGATCATGTCAGGCAAAACTGCTCGAGTCAGCAGATAGGCGCTTTTTAGGTTCGTGTCCAGGATATGATCCCAGTCGCGTTCCTGGATATCCTGAAACTGAGCGAAGCCGGCTGCGCCGGCGTTGTTCACCAACACATCGATGGAGCCCAGTTCTCCGGCGATGTCCCGGCAAAGCGCTTCCACTTCTTTCTGCCGGGTCAGGTCGGCCCGATAGAGACCGGCCCGGCCGCCCAGGGACCGGATCCGGCAAACCAGCGCTTCTGCTGCTTCCGGGTGCCGATGGCAGTGGACAGCGATCCGATCCCCCCGCCGGGCCAGCGCCAAGGCGCATGCGCTGCCGATACCTCCGCTTGCACCGCTGATCAAGGTAGTCTGGTTCATGCTTGTCTCCTTTTCCGCCTTTCCTTGGCGAATTTGACTGAGATTTTCCGTTATTATTGTATCACAGGGCTTCCTGTTTCGTCTTGCATTCTCTTTTTTGCGGCGGTATACTGAAAAAGGAGTGATAATTTCTGGAAGATTAGCATAAAAGCACGAGGAGGTGCGTGAATGTTTAAGGAAGGCCTTCGCCCTGCATGGGTGGAAATCGATCTGAAAGCGTTGGACAACAACATAAAGATCATCCAATCCCGAGTTTCTCCCGGATCCGAGGTCTGTGGCATCGTCAAAGCCAACGCCTATGGTCACGGTGTTTTGGAATGCGTCAGGGTTATGGAGAGAAATGGGATCCGGACCTTCGGGATCTCCACTCTGGCGGAAGCGATCCAGCTTCGGGAGGCCGGGGTCAGCGGCCGGATTATTATGCTGGGCCTCACGCCGGAAATGTATGTGGACACGGTGGTCGAACATAACATCATGACCGGATTTGCGGATATCTCGTATGCAAAAGCGCTCTCCGAGGAAGCCGTCAAGCGTGGAAAAACAGTGGAAGTGTGGGGTATTGTGGACACCGGAATGGGCAGGATCGGCTACCAGGCCAAGGATCCTCAGGCGGTGGAAGAAATTTATGCGGCCTCCAAGCTCCCCGGGCTGAAGCTTGCAGGGATTTTCTCCCATTTTTCCACATCGGATTTTGAAGACCGCAGCTATGCGGATAAACAGGAGCGGCGTTTCAATCACATTCGGGAGGCGCTGATGGAAAAAGGATTATCCTTTTACCTGTGCTCTCTGGCCAACAGTCCTGCCACCATGGACCGGCCCAGCTCCCATTTTGATCTCTGTCGGCCAGGCGGGATTTTCTACGGGCGCTATCAGAGTGGTGTTACCCTGGTGCCGGGCATCCGGCCTGTCATGTCCGTCAAGGCCAATATCGTGCAGCTCAAAAACGTGCCCGAAGGCTTTTCCGTCAGCTACGAACGCAGCCTGATCACAAAGCGGCCCAGCACCATCGCTACGCTGGCGATGGGCTATGCCGACGGTATTCCAAGGCCCTGGTGGGAAAAAGGAAAAGTGATCGTCAAGGGGCAGTACGCGCCTTTCGCTGGGGTGATCTGCATGGATCAATGCATGCTGGATGTGACGGATGTCCCTAATGTTCAATTGGGAGACGAGGTGGTGGTGATGGGCCGCAGCGGCGACCTGTTCATCGGCGCCGAAGATATCGCCGGAGGCGTGGGCACTATTGCCAACAATATTACCTGTGGCTGCGACGCCAGATTGCCATACCTCTATCTGGAATAAACGGCCGGTGAAAACATAATAAAAAGGCAGGATCCAGCGGATCCTGCCTTTTTCAGTGCTATTTTTTCTTTTTATTTTTGCTGCTGTTTCTGGCTTTTTCTGCCGCTTTTTTCGCTTCTCTTCGGGCCTTGTTGTTCTTGACCACCGAACGGGGCACTCTTCCGCCGCCGTCCTTGACAGAATGGGGACCGGCAACCCGGAACCTGCCTTCGCTGCGCTCTGCGGCTTGAAGCTCGGCTTCGATGGCTTCCATTTCAGCTGCCTTTTCCGCCTCGATCCGAAGCCGTTCTTCTTCCAGCTTCTGCTCTTTTTTTGCGATCTTGGCCTTTTCTTTTTCTACGTAAGCTGTAGCCTCTTCCAGGGATATGCCTTTGATCTTGGAAATCTTGTAGGGATTCAGATTTTCTTCCTTGATTTTTCCGGAAGCTTCGAAGCTTTGCTTTTCAGCGGTTTTCTTTGCCGCTTTGGACGTGGCGGAGAACATAAAGATCATCATGACTGCCATGAGCCCCATGCTCACCTTTGCGTCAGTGGCGGTATTTCTGATTTTGAACGTGGTGGTCATTCCTTCGTCCAGGGTGCCGCCTTCGGCGGAAATCACGCCGGGCAGGATCTCTACGCTGTATTCGGAATCGGACTCCAGCGTCTGTTCCAGAACCAGCCAGAGCTGATTGGGATATTTATCGGCGCTGTACATGATTTCAAAAGGTTGGTCGACGCCCTGGGCATCCTTGATCTTGAAAAAATGCTTGTTTGCTGCGATAGCTGTCTCGTCCATCATATCCTGGCTGAACGTGACCTTTACAGCCATATTCTGGGGTTGCTTGCCCGTCTCTCCGTCCTTGGGCGTTATGTCCGTTACGACGAGTCCGGATGCGAAGATCGTGGTGCCGGTAAAGACGGTCAGGATCAGGATCAGGCTGATTAAAGCGGTGATACGTTTCATACTAGGGGTTCCTCCAATGTGTCGGGTACTATTTTCGCAGCTGCCGGAAAAACTGCCGCATCAATTGCCGGCACTCCTCTTCCAGAATGCCGTCGGAAAGCTCAACCTGATGGTTGAGCCTGGAATCGGTGACCAGATTGTTGACGGAAAAGCAGGCGCCGGCTTTGGGGTCCGGGGTTCCGATGAACAGCCGGGAGATCCGGGACAGGACAATGGCTCCGGCGCACATCGCGCATGGCTCCACCGTAACGTACAGATCGCAACCGGTCAGTCGCCATCCGCCCAGCGTTTCCGCTGCCTGGCGAATGGCCAGGATCTCGGCGTGCGCGGTGGGGTCCTTGATGCTTTCCACCAGATTGTGTCCCCTGCCGATGATGTCCTCTCCTTTGACGACCACTGCGCCCACGGGGACTTCACCCTTTTCGAAAGCCTTCTGCGCTTCTTCCAAAGCAATGCCCATGTAGTGCCGGGGCTGATTCATGCCAACCTCTCTGTTTTCTGACAAAATGTACTACTCATAATATCATAGCGCCTGTTCATTTTCAACGGTTTTGTGAATTCCTGCCGATGGGGTTGATATTTCCCGGTTCCGTTGCTACAATCATATTGTAGTCGGAGGTAGGGGGCAATGAATTGATACTGGATATTGGTCTTGGCATAATACTTCTTCTTTCTGTGATCGTCGGGTATCGCAAAGGGTTTACGGAAGCTTTTCTGCATACGATCGGCTGGATTCTGGCCATCGTATTGGGGTTTGTGTGGACACCGGCGGTAGCTGCTTTTTTACGCGGCAATACGAATATGGAAGAAAGCCTTCGTGTCATCTTCAACGAACGTTTGGCCCGGACCGGCGGCACCGGACAGGAAGGTTTGCTGAGCGGGATTCCCGAGATCCTGTCGGATTATTTTTCCGATGCGGTGAGCGTTATCCAAAGCAATACCGTGGAAAATCTTGTCGACATCATCATCACGATCCTGGCGCTGCTGTGTATCATCCTGATCATCAAACTGATCTTCTTTCTGATCACCTTGCTTTTCAGCAAGCGGAAACGGGGCGGAATCATCGCTTTTTCCGACGGGATACTGGGACTGGCCTTCGGCGCGGTCAAAGGATTGCTGCTCATCTGCATCCTGTTGGCCCTGATTCTGCCGCTGTCCAATTTTTTCCAAAGCGAGGTTCTTTTGGAACAATTGAGCAGTTCCACCTATGCTATTCAGATCTACAATAACAACCCGATATTTCTCTTGACGCAAATCTTTTTCTAATCCATACTTTAAGGAGTCGCACTTTTGACAAACGACAGGCCCCCATAGTTAAACGGATATAACGGAGGTTTCCTAAACCTTTGTTGGTGGTTCGATTCCGCCTGGGGGTGCCACTCAAAAAATGGCAGCCCGAACGGGCTGTCATTTTTACGGGAGACAACATGGACATTTTTAACATCATTACACTGTGTGGCGGATTGGCCTTTTTCCTGTATGGCATGCACGTCATGTCTTCGGGCCTTACGAAGGTGACGGGCGGGAAGCTGGAACAGACGCTGAAGCGGATGACATCCAATCCGTTAAAGAGCTTGCTGCTCGGCGCCGGGATCACCATTGCCATCCAGAGCTCGTCGGCCATGACCGTCATGCTTGTGGGCCTGGTCAATTCCGGAATCATGGAATTGGGTCAAACCGTGGGCGTCATCATGGGTTCCAACATCGGAACGACACTGACCGCCTGGATCCTGAGCCTTGCGGGGATCGAAAGCGACAACTTCTTTATGAAGATGCTGAAGCCTACGAATTTCGCCCCCATCGTGGCGCTCATCGGCATTATCCTGATCATGGTATCCAAGCGCAGCCGCCGCAAAGACATCGGAGGCGTTATGGTGGGTTTCTCCGTGTTGATGTATGGCATGCAGCTCATGAGCGAAGCCGTGAGTCCTTTGGGGGATATGCCCGGATTCACTTCGATGCTTACCGCCTTTCAAAATCCCATTTTGGGCGTGATCGTCGGCGCTGTGTTCACGGGTCTGATCCAGAGCTCTGCGGCTTCTGTGGGTATTCTGCAGGCCTTGGCCCTTACCGGTGCCATTTCCTTCGGAATGGCCATACCTATTATCATGGGGCAGAACATCGGCACCTGCGTGACGGCGCTGCTGTCCAGTATCGGTGTCAATCGCTCTGCCAAGCGCGTGGCCGCTGTGCATATTTCTTTTAATCTGATCGGCACTGCCATTTGTCTCATGGTATTTTACGGCTTGCACAGCGTTCTTCATTTCACCTTTTTTGACAAATCCATCACGATCCTGGGGATCGCGATCTGTCACAGCGCCTTCAATGTGATCACCACGCTTATGCTCCTGCCGTTCCCCAAGCAATTGGAGAAGCTGGCCATGGTCATGGTCCGGGAGGATCACGATCAGGACACCTACGCGTTTTTGGATGAAAGACTTTTGCAGTCTCCCTCCTTTGCCATACAGGAGTGCGAAAGCCTTGTGATGAAGATGGCGGACATGGCTCACGAAAACGTGCTGCGGTCTATCTCGCTGATCTATAATTACAGGCAAGACCAGGCTGATCTGGTGGAAGATTACGAGGACAAGCTGGACCAGTCTGAAGATAAGCTGGGATCCTATCTGGTCAAGATCGCCGCAAAGAATCTTTCGGATAAAGACAGCCTCTATGTAGGAAAACTGCTCCACGGCATCGGAGACCTGGAACGGATCGGTGATCATGCGGTGAACATCGTCGACGTCGCCCGGGAATTGTATGAAAAACAGATCGTATTCTCCCTGGCAGCCAACAAAGAGCTGGAGATCCTTATCAGTGCCATCAAGGAGATCCTGGACATTACGATGAAAGCTTACAAAGAGGGAGATCAGGCTCTTGCGATCCGGGTGGAGCCTCTGGAAGAAGTCATCGATATCATGATCGTCGACATCAAGAAGCGGCATGTGGAACGCCTTCAGGCCGGTCAGTGCAACCTGACCTTCGGATTTGCCCATGCGGATCTGATCAACAACCTGGAACGGATCTCCGATCACTGTTCCAACCTGGCCATTGCCGTCCTCAACATGTCGTTGGGGCGCTATGATGCCCACGAGTATACCGAGGCGGTCAAGAGCGGAACGAACCCGGAATTCGAAGAGAACTTCAAGGCATTTTCGGAAAAGTATGCCTTGGACATTCTGGACTGCTGAGGCGGCTTGCCCGGCGGCTTACAATAAAAATCTTATGTGACATATTTAAAGAAGAGGGTGCATTTCACATGCGCCCTCTTTTCGTTTTGCTGTCATCGCCTTGCCGGAGCTATTTGGAAGCCACCGGCGATACGCTGTAACGCTGTTTGACACTAGAGAGAATCACGTTGGTCTGGGTGTGCTTAATACAGGAGATCCCCTTGATCTTGTTCATCAGCCGTTCCAGCGAAGCGGTGTTTCGGGTGGTGATCTTCAACACATAGTCAAACTCGCCGGTGATGTAATGACATTCCAGAATTTCTTCCGCTCCCGAGATGAAGCTGTTGAATTCTTCCGTCTGATCCGGTGTTTCCAGGCTGATCATCATGATCACGGATAATTCCTTTTCCATGGCCGCCGCATTGAGGATGGCGGTATACTGTTCGATGATTCCGCCGTTTTCCAGCTTCTTCAGCCGTTCGCTTACAGCCGACAGGGAAAGGTTCACCTGCTTTGAGAGTTCGGAGATCGAAACTCTGGAGTTCTGCTGGAGAACTTCCAGGATCTTTACATCAATGATATCCAGAGACATAATTTGCACCTCTTTCGCAAAAATAATTCCAAATGAAAATGGGATTCTTCCGATAAAGCATTGTATATACCGTTACTTTACCAAAAGATTTCGCAAAAATCAAGGTAAATTGCTTGGAACGGCACAGATTTTTCATCAAGTGAAAACATTTTGCATTATACGGGCAATTAAGCTATAATATTATTCACTATCCAGACTCACATTTACGGTTTCCAACCAAGGAGGAGGCAAACCATGGCAGACGATATCAAGAAGGCCGGGAGCGAAGCGATGCCGGCCAAAGAAGGCGGAACGAACTTTATACACGCGATCATCGAAAAAGACCTGGAGCAACAAAAATACAGCCGGCAGGTCATGACGCGTTTTCCGCCGGAGCCCAACGGATATCTGCATATCGGTCACGCCAAATCCATCTGCCTCAATTTCGGAACGGCGCTGAAATACGGCGGCGGCTGCAACCTTCGGTACGACGATACCAACCCGGTCACGGAAGACGAGGAGTTTGTGGGATCCATCGAGGAAGATGTGAAATGGTTGGGATTTCAATGGGATAACCTGTTGTATGCGTCGGACTATTTCGAGACCATGTTCGAGGGCGCCGTCAAACTGATCAAAGAAGGCAAGGCCTACGTCTGCGAATTGACGGCAGACGAGATACGAGCCACTCGGGGAACGCTCACGGAACCCGGGAGCAACAGCCCATACCGGGACAGACCCGCAGAAGAGAGCCTGCAGATGTTTATGGATATGCGGGCCGGAAAATACGAAGACGGCAGCGTGGTGCTCCGAGCAAAAATTGACATGGCCTCTCCCAACATCAACATGCGGGATCCGGTCATCTTTCGGGTGCTGCACGCAACACATCACAATACGGGGGATGCGTGGTGCATCTACCCCATGTACGACTATGCCCATCCCATCGAGGATGCGGTGGAGGGGATCACCCATTCCATCTGTACGCTGGAATTCGAAGATCATCGTCCGTTCTACGACTGGGTTCTGGAAAGTCTGGAATGGCCCGAGCCGCCTCAGCAGATCGAATTTGCAAAGCTCAATCTGTCCAATACGATCATGAGCAAGCGCAACATCAAGCGACTGGTGGGCGAAGGAGAAGTGGAAGGGTGGGACGATCCCAGGCTCTGTACCATCGCCGGCATTCGCAGACGGGGATACACCCCGGAGGCCATCCGCGCATTCTGCGACGCGGTCGGCGTATCCAAGGCCAACAGCCAGGTGGAGATGTCCATGCTGGAGTACTTCGTCCGCGACGACCTGAAGGATCGTGTGGAGAGCCGCATGGTGGTGCTGGATCCGATTAAGGTGATCCTTACCAACTACCCGGAGGATCAACAGGAAATGTTGCCGATCGAAAACAGTATGTCCGTTCCGGAAATGGGCATGCGGGAAGTTTCTTTCTCCCGCGAACTCTACATCGAACGGGAAGATTTCATGGAGATTCCGCCGAAAAAATATTTCCGCTTGTATCCCGGCAACGAGGTGCGGCTGAAAGGTGCCTATTTCATCACCTGCAACGATGTGGTAAAGGATGAGAACGGCAACATCACCGAGATCCTCTGCACTTACGACCCGGCGACCAAGAGCGGCAGCGGATTCGAGGAAAGAAAGCCCAAGGGCACCATCCATTGGGTGGATGCCAAGAGCGCTGTGGACATCCCTGTCCGGCAATACGGATACCTGTCCTACCCCGACGAAGAGACGGGGAAGCAGGTTTTTGATACGGAATCCAGACAGGACTTGATCGCCAAAGCTGAACCTTCCATCCAGAAAGCCGCGCCCGGAGAGCGTTTTCAGTTCTTCCGGAACGGTTATTACATCGCCGATACCGTTCTCAGCAAAGAGGGCGCTCCGGTATTCAATCAAATCGTGGGACTCAAGAGTTCCTGGAAGAAAGGCTGACGATAGAGCTGAAAGGCCGCAGACCTCCCTGGCGAAAGCGGGAGGCCGGTGGCCTTCTTTTTTCGTTTGATGCCGACGGAGATTGATGCATTCTTGATGTTGATGGCATAATGCATCTGGACTTCCGGCTTCAGCGCCTGTTCGACCTTGCAGAGGCCTGCGAGGTCGCCCGGAAAGACTGGCATGATACTTGCAAATCATATACTAAGTATGGAAAAGGGATGCAGCTGCATCTCGGAGGATCCGGGAGGAGGAACCTATGAAAGTCAGCAATAAAATTCTGTCCATGCCGCCATCGGGGATTCGGGCCATGTTCGCCATGGCCGAAAAGTATGACGATGTGATCAGCTTTGGCCTGGGTGATACAGCATTTCCAACACCTGCCAATGTGATACGGGCGGCGCAACAGGCGTTTGAAGATGGGTACACCCATTATGTTTCCTGTCAGGGACTCAATGTGCTTCGGGAAGCAGTGGCTAAAAAGTCCAGGGAATTCAACGGCATTGACTGCAGCGGGGAAAATGTGCATATCGCCTTCGGCGCCGGCGCCGGGCTGTTGCTCACGTTTTTCACCCTGGTGGATCCGGGCGATGAAGTGATCGTCCATGCGCCCTGTTTTCCCAATTATCTTCAGTACATCGGCATGACCGGCGCCGTGCCTGTGGTGGTGAATACGTACGAAAAGGATCGATTCCGTGTGACGCCCCAGGCCCTGGAGGCAGCGATTACACCACGGACCCGCGCGATCCTGATCAATTCGCCTTGTAATCCTACCGGCGCGATCCTGGAAAAAGAAGATCTTGAAAAGATCGCCCAGGTCGCCCTGAAGCACGATCTGGTGATCGTTTCCGACGAACCTTATGAAACCATCATTTTTGACGGCAAGAAGCATTGCAGCATCGCTTCGTTGCCGGGCATGGCCGATCATGCGATCACGGTAAACAGCCTGTCAAAGACCTACGCCATGACCGGCTGGCGGATCGGCTATATCATCGCGCCCGTGGCAGTCCGGGAACAGATGACTTTATTGCAGGAAGCCATGGGCTCCAACGTTACCTCCGCCGTTCAGGTGGCGGCTGCCGAAGCGCTCAATGGTCCGCAGGATGCGGTCTGGGAAATGGCCAGAGCCTATGAAAAGCGCAGAAATATTCTGGTGGACGGACTCAACAGCATCAAGGGAATCTCCTGTCTGATGCCCGGCGGATCCTTCTACGCTTTTGCGAACATCCGGGAGACCGGCATGACTTCCGACGCGCTGGCGCGCATGTTGCTGGAAAAAGTCCAGGTAGTCACCACGCCCGGCAATGCCTTCGGCGATTGCGGAGAAGGATATTTGAGACTGGTGTTCGCCCAGGAAGAAGCGACGATCGAAGCGGGGCTGGCACGGATCCGGAGCGTTCTCGGCAGCAAGTAAACTACAAAATCAAAGGAGAAACAACAACATGGATTGGAAACAGATCTATCAGGACAGGACGGTCGAAGCCCGGGAAGCCGTGGGGATGATCCAGTCAAGAGATGAAATATTTTTGGGGCACGCTGCGGCAGAGCCACGTTATTTGGTTCGAAAACTGCTGGAGCGCAAGGACGAACTGCAAGGCGTTCGACTGGTCCAGGGCTTGAACATCGGCGACGCGCCCTATGCGGCGCCCGAATACGAAGGGCATTTCATCGTGGAAACATTTTTTGCGGCCAACGGAAACCGGGAATGCCTTCAGGCCGGACGGGGCGCATTGCTTCCCATGCATTTTTATGCCCAACCCCGGGCGATCCGGGAGGGAAAGGTGGGATGTGATGTGGCTATGATCTCCTGCACGCTTCCCGATGAAGCAGGCTACGTCAACATGGGATTGTCCTGCGATCAGACCCGGGTGATCGTGGAGAAGGCGAAACTGACCATTGCACAGGTGAATGAGCGTATGCCCTATGTTTGCGGGGATACGATGATCCACGTATCGGAGATCGATCGCTTCGTCCACTATGACGAAGAGCCCTATCAGATCCCGTTGCTGAATCGGGACGATCCGGTGGCAGAGCAGATCGGCTACAATATTTCCACGCTGATCCGGGACGGGGACACCATTCAAATGGGTCAGGGGACGATCCCCAACGCGATCCTGAAATTCCTGACCGACAAAAAGGATCTGGGTATCCACACGGAAGTGTTTTCCGACAACGTGCTGCCTCTGATCAAATCCGGCGTCATCAACGGCGCAGCCAAAACGCTGCACAACCGGAAGATCGTGGCCACTTTTATCCAAGGCACCCGCGATCTCTACGACTTTGTCGATCACAACAATATGATCCGTCTCTTCCCGGTGGACTACACCAACAGCGTAGGGATCATTTCCAAGAATGACAACATGGTGGCCATCTGCTCCGCCCTCCAGGTGGACCTGATGGGACAGGTGAACGCAGATTACATGGGATCCACGGTCTTCAGCGGTGTAGGCGGTCAGCTGGATTACATGCGCGGCGCCGAAGAAGCGAAAAACGGACGGCCCATCATCGCGCTTCCCTCCACGGCAAAAAAGGGAACCGTCTCCAGGATCGTAGCGCAGTTTGAGGCCGGCACGCCTGTGACGGCCAGCAGACACGAGGTTCACTATATCGTTACGGAATACGGAGTCGCGGAGATCTTCGGCCTTACTTTGCGGGAGCGGGCAAGAGCGCTGATCGATATCGCCCATCCGGATTTCCGTGAACAGCTGGAAAGAGAGTTTGACGATTCCCTGCGAAAAGCAGGTATGAAAAACGGATTTACCATCGTATAGTTCGCGTAGAGGAGGAAACAATGGCAAAGTATAAGATCGTAGTCACCGACTGGGCGGAATATGACAATCTGGACAACGAAAGACGGATCCTGGCACAGTTGGGCGACGTGGAAGTGCTGGACTATTTCTGTAAGGAAGAAGCGGACATTCTTCCGATCGTGGAGGATTGCGACGCGCTGATCGCCCAGTTTGGCAAGATCACTTCGAACGTGATCGACGCCATGAAAAAGTGCAAGGTCATCTGCAGGTACGGCATCGGCACCGACGGAACAGACATCCCCGCGGCCACCGCAAAGAACATTTGCGTCTGCAATGTAAACGACTATTGCAGGGACGAGGTTTCTACTCACGCCATGGCGTTCCTGCTGGACGCCAACCGGCGAATCACCCAGACGACTCAACGTTTGAAGGGCGGAGAATGGTATAAGCTTGGCATTGAGATTCCCAGCTTGCAGGAGAGCACTGTGGGGCTCATCAGCTTCGGTCGGATCGCCAGAGCCACTGCCGAAAAGCTGCGTCCTTTCTGCCGGAACATCTGGGCCGTGGACAAATACGTGGACGACGAAGTGATGCGCAAAGAAGGCGTGGAGCCCAAGAGCACGGAAGAGATCCTGGCGGGTGCCGATTACATCATCATCCATGCTCCACTGACCGACGAAACATTCCACATGTTTAATAAAGAAGCATTTAAGAAGATGAAACCCACGGCCACCCTCATCAACGTGGGCCGCGGGGCCATCGTGGATACGGATGATCTGGTCTGGGCGCTGGAGAATAAAGAGATCGGCTACGCTTGCATCGATGTGTTTGAAAAGGAGCCGCTGGATAAGGAGCATCCTATCCTGAAAATGGAAAACGTTTCGCTGACGCCCCACAGAGCCTGGCATTCCAATGAATCCCAGAAAACCCTCCAGTCTGCTCCCGCAGACGAGATCGTTCGGGTCCTTACGGGAAAGAAGCCGGTGAACCTGGTCAACAAAGAATTGGAAAAGTTGTTCGATTGATCCGAAGAAAAATAAAGCAGTCTGATGTTTGGATCCGGAGCAAAGCAGAAAAACGCGGCAGCCGTGGGCTGCCGCGTTTTATCGTATTCGGAAAGCGGCGGACATCTTGTACGCAGGCAAGCTTATGTGATAAAATACTTTAATATGGTTGAAGAGAAAAATATCCTGCTTACAATCGCATATGACGGAACGGATTTTTCCGGCTGGCAACGCCAGCCCCATGCGCGGACGGTGTGCGGAGAACTGGAAGGTCTTTTGTCGACCGTCTGCGGGATCCCCGTGGAGCTTTTCGGCGCGAGCCGAACCGACGCGGGCGTGCATGCCCGCGGGCAGTCTGCCAGTTTTTCGGGCAGGATGGGCATCCCGGCCTCGGGCATCGTAAGGGCCGTCAACGATGCGCTTTCACAAAACCGCCTGGAGCGGATCGGAGAAATCCGGATCGTTTCGGCCCTGGAAAAACCCATGGGTTTTCACGCCCGCTACGACGCCAAAGGCAAACGGTACCGATACAGGATCCGAAATGCCGACAGCGCAGATCTTTTTTTGCGCAACTATTGTTATCAGGTGACGGAATCGTTGGATACGGAAGCCATGAGGGAAGCCGCATCGTTCCTGATAGGCGAACAGGATTTTCGCTGTTTTCTGTCCGCCGGGGGGAATCCGCAAAAGACCACGGTCCGACGCATCGACAGCTGCAGCGTGGAAAAACAGGATGACGAAATCATCCTGACCGTTTCCGGAAGCGGGTTCTTATACCACATGGTACGCAACATCACCGGCACTTTGGTGGAGATCGGCGCAGGCAAGCGACCGCCGGAGCAGATGAAGCAGATCCTGGAAAGCCGTGACCGGTCCAAGTCCGGTCATACGGCGCCGCCTCAGGGGTTGTATTTGGAAGAAGTGTTTTACTGACAGGAAAGGACAACGATGGAAAAGGACAGACGTCCCTCGTGGGATGAGTATTTTATGGAAATGGCCCAGGTCGTGCGCAAGCGTTCGACTTGCCTTCGCCGGTCCGTTGGCGCTGTGATCGTCATGGATCATCGAATTATGACCACCGGATACAACGGTGTCCCCGTGGGGATCGAACACTGCGAAACGCGGGGCTGCCTGCGGGAAGAGCTGCAAGTGCCTTCCGGAGAACGTCACGAATTGTGCAGAGGCCTCCACGCCGAGCAAAACGCCATCATCCAAGCCGCGTACCTCGGTCAGCGCATCGCCGGAGCTACGCTCTACTGCACGACGCAGCCCTGCGTGATCTGTGCAAAGATGATCATCAACGCCGGTATCCGACGTGTTGTTATACAAGAGACTTACCCCGATGAGCTGGCCGAAGCGATGTTTCGGGAGGCCGGCATCCGGGTTGACGTCATGGGAGACTGATTCGAATGAGCGAACTTTTATACGTATTCATCATCGCTGCGCTGGTGACGGCCGTGTTCACGCCGCTGGCCATACGCCTGGCGCCGCTCATCGGAGCCATGGACGTGCCCAAAGACAACCGCCGGGTCCACGGAAAACCGATTCCCCGTTTAGGCGGCCTGGCCATTTATCTTGGGATTCTGGTCTCTTTTTATCGGCTGCTGCCCTGGAGCGAACAGATCTTTGGCATCGTACTGGGGGGCACCCTCATGCTGGCCATCGGCATTTACGATGACATCAAATGCCTGAATCCGAAAGCGAAGCTGGCAGGACAGATCCTATGCGCCCTGATCATCTTCTTTTTCAGCGTGCAGATCCGAGGCATGACCAACATACTGCCCATCGGTCCGCACTATTTGATCTTTCCGATGTGGCTCTCCCTGATCGTGACGGTATTCTGGGTCGTGGGCATAACGAATACCGTGAATCTGGTCGATGGCCTGGACGGTCTGGCGGCGGGCATCGTCTGCATTGCCTGTCTGTCCGTAGCCTATACTTCGGCCATGAGCGGCCGTCTGGGCACCGCATATATCATTCTGGCCGTGGCAGGCGCGACTCTTGGCTTTCTTATCTTCAACTTTTATCCGGCAAAGATTTTTATGGGAGACGGCGGATCCATGCTTCTGGGTTTTATGCTTGCCAGTGTTTCCCTGGTCGGAGATACGCCGACCAAGGGAACCACGTTGTTCGCCACCGTACTTCCCGTGATGATTTTGGCGCTTCCAATCTTTGATACTCTTTTTGCCATCGTGCGGCGCATGGTCAACAAAAAGCCCATCATGCAGGCCGATAAAGGGCATCTTCACCACCGAATCATGGCCATGGGCTTCGGCCAGCGCAGGACGGTTCTGGCGCTGTATTCCATCAGCGCGATCATGGGCGTGGCCGGCATTCTTTGGAGTTCGGAGATGAGGCTGGAAGCCATGGCGCTGTTTTTGATCGCCTCCTGCCTGATCGTGATCTTTCTCGGGATCGGCATCGTGGACGTTAGCACAGGTCGAGCGAAAGAAAGAAAAGTGGTTCTTCCGAAAGAAAAAGAGGATTGCAGATGAAGATCATGACGGTATTCGGAACTCGGCCCGAGGCTATTAAAATGGCACCTCTGGTCAAAGCCCTGGAACGAGAAGAAGGGATCGAATCCGTGCTGTGCGTCACCGCCCAGCACCGAAGCATGCTGGATCAGGTGCTGAACCTGTTCGAGTTGACGCCGAAATACGACCTGGATATCATGCAGCCCGGTCAGACGATTTCCATGATCACATCCCACGTGCTCAACGGCATGGACCGGATCCTGGAGAAGGAGCATCCGGAGTTGGTTCTGGTTCATGGCGACACCTCCACGACATTTGCCACGGCGCTGTCCTGTTTTTATCATCAGATCCCCGTGGGGCACGTGGAGGCGGGGCTTCGGACACACAACCGATATTCTCCGTTTCCCGAAGAAATCAATCGGGTGCTCACCGGCCATATCGCCGATCTTCATTTTGCGCCCACCATCCGCAATCGGGACAATCTGCTGCGGGAAGGTCTTCCGGCAGAACGGATCTTCGTCACCGGCAACACGGTGATCGACGCTCTTCTTCAGGTCGCCGACAAGCCTTATGAATTTCAGGATGAAGTTCTTTCAAAGATCGATTTCGCAGCAAAAAGAGTGATCACCGTTACCTGTCATCGCCGGGAAAACCTGGGCGAATACATGGACAACATCTTCGGCGCCATCGGGCAGATCGCCAGGGAATTTCCCGATGTGGAGGTCGTGTATCCTGTTCATTTGAATCCCAAGGTCCGGGAAGCCGCCCGGCGGCATTTGGGCAAGATTTCCAACGTACACCTGATACAGCCGCTTACCTATCAACCGTTTGTGCGGCTTATGGCCGGGTCTTATTTGGTCATTACCGATTCGGGCGGCATGCAGGAAGAAGCCCCTGCTCTGGGAAAACCTGTGTTGGTGGTTCGCAGAGAAACGGAACGGCCCGAAGCGGTGGAAGCCGGCACAGTGAAGCTGGCCGGTGTGGAACGGGAAACCATCTACGAGATGGCGCGAACATTGCTGACCGATCCGTCGGCTTATCAGGCTATGGCCAAAGCCGTCAATCCATACGGAGACGGGCATGCCTGCCGCCGCATCATCGATGTTCTTAAAAGAGGCGAGTTCGATGCGGAATGAATAGATTGCGTGCGGATAAGGATTTTTACAAAACACTGGCCGCAGTCGCCCTGCCCATTGCCTTGCAGAGCCTGATTTCTTCTTCGCTTACACTGGTGGACAATCTGATGGTGGGTCAGCTGGGCGAAAGCGCGCTGGGCAGTGTGGGGTTGGCGATCCAGATCTTCCATGTACAGTGGATGGTCCTTTTTGGCTTTTGCACAGGCTGTTCTACGTTTACCACGCAGTTCTGGGGTGTTCGGGACGTGCCAAGTATCCGCAAGGTGGCGGGGTTGGGCATGACCACCTGTCTCTCGGTGAGCGCCTTCTTTTTTCTTGTAGCCGTGGCAGCTCCCGGCTTTGTCCTTCGGATTTTTACCGATATTCCGGAGGCCGTGGAAACAGGAAGCCTTTATGTGCGCATGGCCGCGCCCAGTTTTTTGTTCCTCGCTGTGACGCAACCTCTGTCGGCAACGTTCCGGGCCACACAGCAGACGAAAATCCCTCTGTATGTCTCGTCCTTTGCCTTCGGGCTCAATACGCTGCTGAACTATGTGCTGATCTTCGGCCATTTCGGATTTCCCGCCATGGGCATCAGCGGGGCGGCCCTGGCTACGATGATCTCCAGGATGGTGGAATGCGGATGGATGCTGTCGATCATTCTGTCCCGGAAAAATATTCTGTCGGGCAAGTTGAAGGATTTCTTTTCTTTCAATCTGAACTTTGTGCGCCGGGTGTTTCGAAATGCAATGCCCACCACTGTCAACGAAGGCCTGTGGGGCGCGGCGGATGCGGCTTACAATGCAGCCTATGGCCGCCTGGGCATCACGGCTTATGCGGCGGTGCAGGCATCCAGCACCATCATGAATCTGTTCGCGTATGCGGCGTTCAGCATAGGGGATGCCTCCCTGATCCTGGTGGGCGAGCGGCTGGGCCGGGGCGACAAAGAGGGGGCCATGATCCTTTCCGGAAAACTGATCCGTGTAGGCATCACCGTGGGTGTGGTTTTCGGAGGATTCATGATCCTGTTGTCCGGACCGATCCTGGGGCTTTTCGAGTTGTCAGCCCAAGGTATTTTCCTGGCCAAACGGGTCATACTGATCAAAGGTTTGTTTTTACCGCTTGCCATGTACATCGTGATCCACATCACCGGCACGCTGCGTTCCGGCGGAGATACGAAATTTGCCATGTTTTGCGAGGTGGGAACCATGTGGTTCATCGGTGTGCCGCTGGCTTTTCTGGGGGCGCTGTGCCTGGATTTGCCGGTATACACGGTCGTGCTCATGGTCCAGGCGGAAAGTCTCATCAAGTCACTGATCCTGCAGAAACGTTACCGATCCGGGAAGTGGCTCAAAAATATGATCCAGGGGATGAATGAAGGAGGAGAATAATGAAATTCTATATTGCAGATGCTTTTACCGACCAACTCTTTGGCGGCAATCCCGCCGGAGTCGTTCTGATTCCCGAGGGGGCGGATTTTCTTCCGGAGGAGATCATGCGCAAGACGGCGGCGGAACTGCGCTACTCCGAGACCGCTTTTATTCGTGCGCTGGGTGAAAACCGCTTCCACCTCCGGTATTTTACACCGGCGGCAGAAGTGGATCTGTGCGGCCATGCGACCATCGCTTCCTTCTGTGTGCTGCAAAGCGAAGGTCTGATCGAAAGCGGCAAGACCTGCATTGCACACACCCTGGCCGGCGACCTGGAGATCCGCATCTCACCGGAATCGGTATTCATGGATATGGGCGAAGCCAAAACCTTCGGGCTTATCGATCAAACGGATAAGCTGGAAGAGCTCTACGGAGTTATGGGGCTGGCGGCGGAAATCCCCTCTGCGGGGGGACAGCCACTTTATCCGGAAATGGTTTCCACAGGGCTGACCGATATTATGCTTGCAGTCAAAGATGAAGAGACGCTGGCGGCGATTCGGCCGGATTTCCCGGCTTTGTCGGCCCTGTCGGACGCCTACGGCGTTACCGGCGTCCACGCGTTTACGGCTCCGGATGCCGCGGGCCGCGTGCACTGCCGGAATTTTGCGCCGTTGTACGACATCGACGAAGAAGCGGCCACGGGGACTTCCAACGGTGCGCTTACCTATTATCTCTACAGAAAAGACTTGCTCCGCGCCGGAGACGAAAACCTCTTTATTCAGGGCGAAGCCATGGATCGTCCGTCGAAGATCCTCAGCCGGCTCACGGAAGGATCGGACGGTCTCAGGATACAAGTCGGAGGATCTGCGGTGATCCTGGCGAAAGGGAGCATTAATTTATAAGGCATATTTTGGATTTATTGCCGATTAGGAGATAAAAATCCCACCCCTTGAGAAATATCTTTTCGATCATTTGGAATTGTTCCGATATGGGTGGAAAATCATCGGAATTTCGAATCGAGGGGTTGTTTTCTTGCATGTTGCAGCCATACTTGCTATAATTTTAACAAAAGTTACACAAGTCTGGAGGCAAAACAGAACAGGAAGAAACCGGCGAGGCGCAAGCGAAAGTGGGTCCGATCCTGTTTTATTTTTCGGGCGCGAAGGAGGAGATCCGATTGGCGATAGAAAAAGTTTTGGAGATCAGAGAAGTCGAAGCGGAAGCACAAAAGATTCGTGCGGATGCAACAGACCAGGCGAAAAAGCTCATGGAGGAAGCTCGGCAGGACTTGATCGATGTGGCGGCCAAAGGCGAAGATCAGATCGCTGATATTTTCAGAGATAAGCTGGCAAAGGCCGAATCCGAGGCAAAGATCATCTACAACAGCGTTCTTTTAAGCGCGGAAAAGGATTGCGAGCTGCTTCAATCCCGGGCAGAAAAGAAAAAGGCAAAAGCCGTTGCCGTCATCATGGAAAGGATCGTGAATTAGTTGGCTATCGCTAAAATGGAAAAGCTGGCTGTCATTGGGCTTTCCAGTGAACAAGGCGCTTTCATAGAAGAGCTCATGCGCCTGGGCGTGGTGCAGATCAACGCTCAGGAATCCAAGCTCTGCGACGAAAAGTGGAATGGGTTGATTCAAAAGGATGACGCCGGCAAATGGGTGTCCAAATGGGAAGCCGAATTGGACCGCATCGAAAATGCGCTTATCCTGCTGGATCGGTTTATCGACAGAAAAGCACCTCTTATTCGGGAACGCGCCAGAATCAGCGAGCGGGAGTTCGACTCCACACTGGAATATGAATACGAGATCCGCCGGCAGATGCTTAGGCTCACGAAGCTTTCCAGGCGGTACAGTCATATGCTCCTTCGGGAGAATAAAGCGATCACGGCCAGACAGGCGCTTCTGCCCTGGCAGTCCTACGACATTCCGGCGCAGGACTACAAGACCCAGTCCACCCAGGTGTGGCAGGGCGTCATTCCCGGCATGAACGATTCTGCCGATTTCCTCAAAATACTCACAGACAAGACCGGTTATGCTGATGCGGAAGTGGTGCACAGCGATAACGAACAACATTACATTTCAGTAGTTTTCTATGAGCCTGCAGCCGAAGAGGTGCAGTGCGTTCTTCGAGATCTGGGCTTCAACCGGATCGCATTGCCCATCAACAGCGGTTCCGTCAAAGAAGCGATCGAAGAATTAGAGGCGCAGCTGGATGCGCTTCGGGACGAAAGAAAATCCATAGTGGAGCAGGTCCGCTCCTTTGAATCCTTTGAACCCACACTTAAAATGTACTATGACGAGATTGCCATGCGCAAAGACCGCGCAGTGATCCGTGAAAAGTTTCTCGTGACAGACAGCACGTTTTATTTGGAAGGCTGGTATCCGAAAATAGCCAGAAAGAAAGTGGAAGCCCTGCTTCTGGATAGAAACTGCTATTACGAGATCACGCAGCCCGGGAAGGAAGAAGAGACGCCGGTCCTGCTCCTGAACAAAGGAATCGTTCAGCCTTTTGAGGCCATCACCAAGCTCTACTCTCTCCCGGCCTCCCGCGGAATCGACGCCACACCCTTTTTCTCGTTTTTCTATGCCTTGTTTTTCGGCATGATGCTTTCCGATGCCGCCTACGGTATCATTATCACTGCGGGAACCTTTTTGATCCGCCGGAAATATCATTTGGAGGGCATGCTCAAGCAACTGGTCGACATGTTCTTCTTCTGTGGTATATCCACCACATTCTGGGGTCTCATGTTCGGCAGCTTTTTCGGAGACATCATTACACAGGTGTCGACGAATTTCTTCGGCCACGCCGTCCATTTCCCCACGTTATGGTTCAGTCCCATCAACGATCCGATGAAGCTGTTGTTTTTCTCTTTGGGCCTGGGCCTGATCCATGTATTTCTGGCCATGGGCATTTCGGCATATATGGCCATACGGGACGGACAGCCCATGGACGCGTTGTTCGACACAGGCTTCTGGTACATCCTGATCCTCAGCCTGATCGGATATCTCGGCGGCGGTATGGTGGAAGGTGCTCCCGCCGCGCTCCCCGTGGTGTGCAAATGGCTTGCTTTGGGCTCGGCCCTTGGCATCGTCGCCACCGGCGGACGTCAGAAAAAAGGCATCATCGGAAAAATCGTAGGCGGTCTCGGATCGCTGTACGGCATCACCGGTTATCTCTCTGATGTCCTGTCTTACTCAAGGATTTTGGCTCTGGGGCTGGCCACCGGGGTCATCTCTTCGGTGTTCAATACACTGGGAACGCTGGCCGGCAGCGGTCTCATGGGGGCGCTCGTCATGTTGCTGGCCTTTTGCATCGGCCATCCCTATAATATTGCGATCAACGCGCTGGGCTCATTTGTCCACTCTTGCAGACTCCAGTACGTGGAGTTTTTCGGACGGTTTTACCAGGGCGGCGGAGAAGGGTTCCGCCCGTTCTGCGAAAATACGAAATATGTCACTATTTTGAAGGAGGAACTATAAATGAATGGGATTACCTTTGACGGCATCTTCTTTGCCATGGTCGGCGCTGCGATCGCCGGGCTTGCCTGCTGCGGAAGCGCCATGGGAATCGGCATTGCCGGCCAGGCTGCTTCGGGCGTCGTGTCCGAAGATCCAAAAAAATTCGGTCAGGCGCTGTTGCTTCAGGCTTTGCCGGGCACGCAGGGTATTTACGGCCTGCTGATTGCTTTCGTCATCATGAATAAGATCGGTCTTCTTGGCGGAAGCGGCGCGCTGGATCTGACCATGGTTCAGGGCCTGTACATCCTGGCGTCTGCCGTTCCTGTCGGTCTGGTGGGAATCGTGAGCGGATCTGCCCAAGGCAAGGCTGCGGCGGCAGCGATCATGCTGATTTCCAAGCGTCCCGAAGAAGTGGCCAAAGGCATGGTCTATACGGCGATGGTCGAGACCTATGCGGTTTTAGCCCTGCTGATTTCCTTCCTGATGCTGAACTCGATCCAATTATAGAAAAGGATATGGTGCAATGAGCATTGAGCAGATAAAAGACAAAATATTAGAGAGTGCGCAGCAGGATGCCCGACGAATCTTTGACAAGGCAAAAATGGAAAGCCGGGCAAAGGTTTACGAGGCGCAGCGCATTGCTGATATCAAGATTCGGGAAGCAAAGGAGAAAGCCATCGGAGATGCGACGAGACTGAAGTCCCGTAAAGAATCCATGGCGAATCTGGAAGCCCGTAAAATGCACCTTGCCACGAAGCAGGAAGTCATTTCGGCATGCTTCGAAGAAGCTCTTGCGGAATTGAGAAAACTGCCCGAAGACCGGTATCTTCAGCTTCTGGCCCACAAGCTGGAGGAGATGGACTACCGGGAGGGAGAGATCGTACTGAACAAAAGTGACCGGGACGCCATCGGTGAAAAACTGCTGGAGCAAGTGAACCGGGACGGCCGGCATTTTGTGTTGTCTTCGGATACGCTGGATGCGCTGGGCGGTTTTGTTCTGCGTATCGGCAGGATCGAACTGGATTCCACCCTGGAGATGATGGTGTCTTCCGTGCGGGAAGCAGTGATGCCGGAAGTGGTCTCAGCATTGTTCGACTAGACTGCCGGCGCCTCTGGGAAAGGAGACGAGATCTTGCAATATAAAAAGGAAGATTATATATTTGTATCCTCGTGCATCCGGGGCAAAGAACGGTTTCTTCTGGATGCGAAGGGAATCTCCAGGATGACTTCGGCCAAATCTCCCCAGGAAGCGGTGCGAGTTTTGGCTGACTACGGCTATCCTGTGGAGGATACCTGCCGGGGCGGAGATCTGAGCCAGCTGGACACGTTACTCAACCAGGCCCTCAGCGGCGCTTACAAGGAAGTGATTTCCATTCTTCCCGATCCCCGGGCGCTGGACGCCTTGCTATTGATTTACGATTATCATAACATCAAGGCGTTGATCAAAGCGGAAATGGCGGGAACCGATCCCGAAGACGCTTTGGTGGATATCGGAACGATTTCTCGGGAACAGTGGATCCATATCATGAGCGAACGCGATTTCGTGACCCTTTCCTTCACCATGAAAAGCGCCATCGAATATGCGCTGGAAAGCTTTGCGAAGTCAAAGGATCCTCAGCACATTGATTTTATCCTGGACCGGGCCTGTTATCTTGAAATGAAGGCAAAAGCAAAAGAGTCCGGCTGCGGATTTTTGGCCGAGTATGCCGTGCTGCTCATCGATTCCATCAATGTCAAGACTTTCGCCCGAATTCGGGAGATGAAGGGTGACTGGGTCGCTTTCAACCGGGTATTTCTGCCGGGCGGGAACATTCCGGAAAGTCTCTTCGTCAACGGTTTCGACGAAGACTATATGCACTTTGCGGAAAAGCTGCTTCCTTATCACACCTTCGAGGATGTGATGCTGCGGGGCGGCACGCAGCTGTCGGATACGGGACGCTTTACGGAACTGGAGCGACTGAGCGACAATGCGATCCTGGAGTTCGCCACCAAGGCCAAGTATGTTCCTTACGGGCTGGAGGTTCCGGCTGCCTATCTGATCGCCAAGGAGAACGAGATCCGTCTGGTACGGATCATCATTGCCGCCTTGGAACAGGATCTGAGCGCCGACCAGCTGAATGCCAGGATAAGGAGGACCTATGTATAAGATCGGAGTGATCGGTGACAAGCAGAGCGTTTCGGGCTTTCTCGCCGTGGGTCTTTCGGTTTTTCCCTGTGAAGACCTGGAAAAAGCCAAAGAGACGCTTCAGAAGCTGATCGATAAAAACGAATATGCTATCGTATATATCACAGAAAACTATTGCAAAGAGATGTCTCAGGAATTTGAAAAGTATAAGGATTCGCAATTGCCGGCAATCATTCCCATTCCCGGAATGGACGGCAGCTACGGAGTCGGAGTGGGACGATCTAAAAAAGCGGTGGAACGCGCCGTTGGCGTCGATATCATCTACGGGAACCAGGAGTAGAAAAGGCAGGTGAAAATAGCAGTGAAACAAGGGAAAGTAGTCAAGGTCTCAGGACCTTTGGTCATCGCCGACGGTATGCAGGACGCTGACATGTTCGATGTGGTGCGCGTGGGAAAAGACGGTTTGATCGGTGAGATCATAGAAATGCACCAGGATCGTGCTTCCATTCAGGTATACGAAGAGACTGCCGGGCTGGGCCCCGGCGCGCAAGTGGTTACTACCGGTGCGCCTCTCTCGGTGGAATTGGGACCGGGATTGATCGAGAATATTTACGACGGCATTCAGCGACCGCTCAATGCCATGCTGGAAAAAGCGGGCCCCAACATCACCAGAGGCATCCGCGTCGATGCGCTTCCCAGAGATAAGCAATGGGATTTCGAACCGACGGTAAAAAAAGGAGATGTGCTTCAGGCCGGCGACGTGATCGGAACGGTGCAGGAGACTGTCACCGTGCTTCATCGTGTCATGATCCCCATCGGCGTGGGCGGAAAGGTCACCGAAATCAAAAAGGGAAGCTTTACCGTAACGGACACAGTGTGCGTCCTGGAGGACGACAACGGTCGTTCTGTGGATGTGATGATGATGCAGAAATGGCCGGTCCGGCGCGGCAGGCCATATAAAGAAAAACTCGTGCCGGAAATGCCGCTGATCACGGGTCAGCGGGTCATCGATACGCTTTTTCCCATCGCCAAAGGCGGCGTAGCCGCAGTGCCCGGTCCTTTCGGAAGCGGAAAGACCGTCGTTCAGCATCAGTTGGCCAAGTGGGCGGATGCAGACATCGTGGTTTATATCGGTTGCGGCGAACGGGGCAACGAGATGACCGACGTGCTCATGGAATTCCCCGAACTGAGAGATCCCAAATCCGGCGAGCCGTTGATGAAACGGACCGTGTTGATCGCCAATACCTCGGATATGCCTGTGGCTGCCCGGGAAGCTTCCATATACACAGGGATTACCATCGCAGAATATTTCCGGGATATGGGGTATTCCGTCGCTCTGATGGCCGACTCCACTTCCCGTTGGGCGGAAGCGCTTCGGGAAATGTCCGGCCGGCTGGAAGAGATGCCCGGTGAAGAAGGCTACCCGGCGTACCTGGCCTCCCGTCTGGCCCAGTTCTACGAAAGAGCCGGCCGGGTGATCGCCCTGGGATCGGACGACAGGGAGGGCGCTCTGTCGGCCATCGGCGCTGTATCTCCGCCGGGCGGCGACATTTCCGAGCCGGTATCTCAGGCCACGCTGCGGATTGTCAAAGTATTTTGGAATCTGGACTCGACCCTGGCCTATGCCCGTCATTTTCCGGCTATCAACTGGCTGACCAGCTATTCGCTGTACATCGACCGGTTGATGCCTTGGTACGCGGAAAACGTCAACAAGGACTTTCCGGTGCTGCGGCAAAAGACCATGCGCATGCTCCAGGAGGAAGCCGAGCTGCAGGAAATCGTCCAGCTGGTTGGCCAGGACGCCCTGTCCTTTGCCGACCGACTCAAACTGGAGGCTTGCAAATCCATTCGTGAGGACTATCTGCACCAGAACGCATTCCACGAGATCGACACCTATGCGTCGCCGGAAAAGCAATACATGCTGCTGAAACTGATCACCAATTTTTATGAGCTGAGCCGGGATGCCATCGAGCAGGGCGCCAGCTACAACGCGCTGATCCATCTGCCTGTCCGGGAATCCATCGGGCGATTCAAGTATGTCAAGGAGGACGAGGCGGAAACCTATTATCAACATATTGCGGAAGAGCTGGAAGAAGACGTCCGCGAATTGATCAGCAAAGGGGGAGATGCAAATGATTAAAGAGTATAAAAGCATTTCGGAAGTTGCGGGCCCCTTGATGCTCGTAAAGGATGTCGAAGGCGTCACCTATGACGAACTGGGCGAGATCATTCTCCCCGACGGCACCGTAAGACAGTGCAAGGTACTGGAAGTGAACGGCGCCAACGCATTGGTGCAGTTGTTTGAAAGCGCAGCCGGAATCAATCTTGCCGAGAGCAGAGTTCGGTTTTTGGGCAAAGGCATCGAGCTGGGCGTCTCCGAAGATATGCTGGGCCGGGTTTTTGACGGCCTGGGCCGGGCCAATGACGATGGTCCGGACATCATACCGGAAAAATATCTGGACATCAACGGATTGCCTATGAATCCGGCAGCCAGAGACTATCCCGCAGAATTCATCCAGACCGGCGTGTCGGCCATCGACGGCCTCAATACCTTGGTCCGTGGGCAGAAACTGCCTATTTTCTCGGGCTCCGGTCTGCCCCATGCCAATCTGGCCGCGCAGATCGCGCGTCAGGCTAAAGTGCTGGGCGGCGACAGCAAGTTTGCCGTCGTTTTCGCAGCCATCGGCATCACTTTCGAAGAAGCAGATTTCTTTATCAGCGATTTCAGACGGACCGGCGCCATCGACCGGACGGTCCTGTTCACCAATCTGGCCAACGATCCGGCCATCGAACGGATCGCCACGCCGCGTATTGCCCTGACTGCGGCCGAATATCTGGCCTTTGAAAAAGGGATGCACGTACTGGTCATCCTGACGGATATCACGAATTACGCAGAAGCCCTGCGTGAGGTCTCGGCTGCCAGAAAAGAAGTGCCCGGCCGTCGCGGTTATCCTGGCTATATGTATACGGATCTGGCGACGCTGTACGAGAGAGCCGGCAGAAAGAAGCAGCATCAGGGTTCCATCACCATGATCCCGATCCTGACCATGCCCGAAGACGACAAGACCCATCCCATCCCCGACCTGACCGGATACATTACGGAAGGCCAGATCATTCTGTCCCGGGAATTGCACCGGAAGGGCGTTGTGCCGCCCATCGACGTGCTGCCGTCCCTTTCCAGACTCAAGGACAAGGGCATCGGACGAGGCAAGACCAGGGAGGACCATGCCGACACCATGAATCAGTTGTTTGCAGCATATTCCAGCGGAAAGCAGAGCAAGGAGCTCATGGCGATCTTGGGCGAAGCGGCTCTGACGGAAGTGGATCTGCTCTTTGCGAAGTTTGCAGACGAATTTGAAAAAGAATATGTCTCCCAGGGCTTTGAAGCAGAAAGAGATATCGAAGAGACGCTGAATCTGGGATGGAAGCTTTTGGGTCTCCTGCCCAGAGAAGAACTGAAGCGTGTGCGGGACGAATATCTGGATCGATATCTGCCTGTCGGTCCTTCGGAGGAACCCTCTCCGGAAGAAACGTCCGGGGATGATTCCGAAGAAGACGACCAGTAAAGGGGGTATAGCGCATGGCACGAATGAATGTCAATCCCACCCGGATGGTCCTCACTTCTCTCAAGAGAAAGCTGACGGTGGCCAAACGCGGCCACAAGCTCATGAAGGACAAGCGGGACGAACTCATGAAGCAGTTTCTGGAGCTGGCCAGGGAGAATAAAGTTCTCCGGGAATCAGTGGAAAAAGAGCTTATGGAAGTTTATGGGAGCTTTGCCATTGCCAGTGCGGTCATGAGTCCACAGCTGATGTCCGAGGCGTTGATGTACCCCACACAGGGTGTGGATATCGACGTGAGCAGTAAAAATGTAATGAGTGTCAACGTACCGGTCTTCGCGTTTACGGCAGAAGAAGCCGAAGGTGCCAACATCTACCCTTACGGGTTTGCCGGAACCTCCGGCGAATTGGACAGCGCTGTCAAGAGTCTTAGCCGCGTATTTCCGAGGATGCTGGAACTGGCAGGCAAGGAAAAGCAGGCGGATCTCATGGCCCAGGAAATCGAAAAGACCCGTCGCCGGGTCAACGCGCTGGAATACGTCATGATCCCCAGGCTTACCGAGACCATCCGCTATATACGCATGAAGCTGGACGAAAACGAGCGGGGCAATCAGACCCGGCTCATGAAGGTGAAGGATATGATGGTCCAAGCCGCTTTGATCGAAAGGCGGAAGGAGACTGAAAAAGCATTGGAAGAGTATCATTAATCAAGAATCAGATACCTGTCTCCGGGCGAGATTTCTTCGACCGGAGGCAGGTCTTTTTTTGAGTTTTTTTCCGAGCATCGATTGTGTTGACGAAGGCTTTTTGCTATAATGGTAAAAATTGCGGGAAGGAGGTACGCGTATGGCCAATTTGTTTTCTCTGGCAGATCTGAGTATCCCGGAGGTCAATAAAATATTAAACAGGGCGGAAGCGTTTTTAGACGGCGCACAAAGCAGGGCGGCAGAGGACAAAGTCATTGCCAGCCTTTTTTTTGAGCCCAGTACCCGGACGCAACAATCTTTTTCCATGGCGGCTTGCAGGCTGGGCGCCAAAGTGCTGACCTTCAACGCTGACAGCTCTTCCATGCAAAAGGGAGAGACGTTTTACGATACGGTCAGAACGTTCGAAGAGATCGGTTCGGATGCCCTCATCATTCGCCATAAGGAAAACGCGTATTATAAAAAATTAACCGGTGTAAAGGTGCCCATCTTGTCCGGCGGCGACGGAACGGGGAATCATCCCACCCAGAGCCTTTTGGATCTGATGACGATCCGACAGGAGTTCGGAGGCTTCGAAGGCCTAAGGATCTGTATCGTCGGAGACATTCTTCACAGCCGGGTCGCCCACACCAATATCGAGATCATGCGTCGGCTTGGCATGGACGTCTATACTTCGGGGCCGGAAGAATTCAGAGAAGAAGGCTGCGATTTCATTGAATTTTCCAAAGCCTTGGAAACGATGGACATTCTGATGCTCCTGCGTATTCAGCATGAACGGCTGACCGGAAGCATGCAGACGACTGCGGAAGAATACAACAGGGATTTCGGCTTGAGTCTTTCCCGCTGCGGACGAATGAAAGACGGAGCTATCATCATGCACCCGGCGCCCTTCAACAGAGGCGTGGAGATCGATGACGAAGTGGTGGAAGGCCCGCGTTCCCGGATCTTTAAGCAGATCAGAAACGGCGTATTTGTGCGGATGGCGGTGATAGAAAGGGCGTTTTCGGAATGAAAGATCTGCTGATTCAAAACGGAAATGTCTATAGAGAGGGCGGTTTTCGAAGAGCGGATCTTCTGATCCGCAACGGAGTGCTGCATTCCGTTGCGGATCAGATCACGCCTTCTGAGGGAACAGAGGTCGTGAATGCCGAGCATCGATATGTTTTGCCGGGTCTTGCCGATATTCACGTCCATCTTCGGGAGCCCGGTTTTTCCTATAAGGAGACCATCGCCACGGGAACTGCCGCCGCCGCCCGGGGCGGCTTTACCCTGGTGTGCGCCATGCCCAATCTGGATCCCGTGCCCGACTGCGGGGCGCATCTGGCGATGGAGCAGGATCTGATCGACCGGGGCGCTCGGATCAAAGTGCTTCCTTATGCGGCTATCACACTGGGACAGCAGGGAGAGTCGCTGGTGGACATGGATGCGCTGGCAGAGCGATGTGTCGCGTTTTCCGATGACGGTCGCGGCGTCCGGGATCCGGCTGTGATGCGCAGCGCCATGGATCAGGCCCGCCGCCTGAACAAGTTGATCGCCGCCCACTGCGAGGATGACAGTCTGATTCCCGCCGGCGCCTGCATTCACGACGGAGAATATGCCAAAGCCAACAGGCTGCCGGGGATCCCTTCCGCTTCGGAATATGCTCCGGTCCGACGAGATATCGCGTTGGTCGAAGAGACAGGCTGCCGTTATCATATTTGTCACGTTTCCTGCCGGGAATCTGTTCAGGCGATCCGGGAGGCTAAAAAGAAAGGTCTGCCGGTCAGCGGAGAAACAGCGCCTCACTACCTGGCTTTTTGCGATGAAGATCTGCGTGATGAAGGTCGATTCAAAATGAATCCTCCCCTGCGCAGCCCATCGGACCGGGCGGAATTGATTCGTGGCATCCGAGACGGCACGCTGGAGATCATTGCCACGGATCATGCGCCCCACAGCGCGGAAGAAAAATCCCGGAATCTACGGGAGAGCCTCATGGGCGTCGTCGGATTGGAGATTAGCTTCGCAGCGGCAAACACCTATCTCTGCAAGGCCGGGCACATCGATTTGGAGCGCCTTGTGGAGCTGATGAGTCTCAATCCCAGAAGATTGCTGGGGCTGCCTGCCGGCATCCATATGGGGCATCCTGCGGATCTGGTGATCGTGGATCCGGACCGGGAGATTTTCGTCGATCCGTCGCGCTTTGAATCCAAAGGCCGGGCGACTCCCTTCGACGGCTGTACATTGTACGGCGACATTCTATTGACAATATACGATGGATCCATCGTGTATCGGAATACTGCTTTTTAACTAAGTGCATGAGACACTGGAAAAGAGGAACAAATGCCAAAGAGAAATGACATCAAAAAAATACTGGTAATCGGTTCGGGGCCCATCGTCATCGGCCAGGCCGCCGAATTTGATTATGCCGGCACCCAGGCGTGCATCGCTTTGAAGGAGGAAGGGTATCAGGTCGTCCTGATCAATTCCAATCCGGCTACGATCATGACCGACACGCAAATGGCCGACAAAGTGTACATGGAGCCTTTGACCCTGGAGTATGTGGCCCGGATCATCCGCTTCGAGCGGCCCGACGCCATCGTGCCGGGGTTGGGCGGACAGACCGGTTTGAACCTGTGTGTTCAGCTGGCGGAAAAAGGCATCCTGGAAGAATGTCAGGTGGAGGTTCTGGGGACGAGCATCCATTCCATTAAAAGCGCCGAGGACCGTGAACTTTTTAAAAGAATGTGCGAAGAGATCGGAGAGCCTGTGATCGCATCTCATATCGTACATACCATCGAAGAGGGTCTGGCAGCCGCCCGGGACATCGGTTATCCGGTAGTTCTGCGGCCGGCTTATACACTGGGCGGCACCGGAGGCGGTTTTGCGGAAAGTGAGGAGGAGTTTCTCTCCATGATGGAGCATGCGCTGGGACTGTCGCCGGTTCGCCAGGTGCTCATCGAAAAGAGTGTCAAGGGATATCAAGAGATCGAATTTGAAGTGATGCGGGACGGTCAGGATCAAGCCATCGTGGTCTGCCATATGGAAAATTTCGATCCTGTGGGGGTCCACACGGGAGACAGCATCGTGTTTGCTCCCTGTCAAACCTTGTCTGAGCAGCAGCTTTCCATCCTGCGGGCCTCTGCTCTGAAAATATTACGGCATCTGAAGATCGAGGGCGGCTGCAATATTCAGTTTGCCCTGGAGGAAGGCACGGAGCGGTATTTTCTTATCGAGATTAATCCTCGTGTCAGTCGCTCCTCAGCCCTGGCCTCCAAGGCCACGGCCTATCCCATCGCCCGGGTCACAGCTAAGATCGCCGTGGGGCTCACGCTGGATGAGATTTCCGTAAGCGGCATTCCCGCTTCCGTAGAGCCGGCCATCGATTATATCGTGGCGAAGATGGCCCGGTTTCCTTTCGACAAGTTCCAATCTGCCTCCAGAGTGCTGTCCACCCAGATGAAGGCCACCGGCGAAGTGATGAGCCTGGGTCGGTCGCTGTCGGAGGTCTTGCTCAAGGCTGTGCGGGGGCTGGAGATCGGGGCTGACCATTTTGAACTGAAGGCCTACCGGGACAAGACCCGGGAAGAATTGTTGCAGAGCATCGCCACGCCCACGGACGAACGGATCTTTGCCCTGTGCGAGGCGCTTCGAAAAGGCGCGTCCTGTCGGGAGGTCAGCGAAGCCACCGGCATCGTGATCCCCTTTGTGAACGTGTTTGCAGAGGTGGTGGCTTTCGAAGAGGTGCTTCGGGCACACCCGAGAGATGCCCGGATTTTGCGTAAGGCCAAGCAAATGGGTTTTTCAGACAGTTATATTGCCCGAAGCTGGGGTCTTACGCTGAACGATGTGCTGGCATTCCGCCGCGAGCAGGAGATCCTGCCGGTCTACCGCATCGTGGATAATGTCAAGGTTCAACAGGATTACGTTCCCTATTTCTATTCTTCTTACGAGGGTGAAAACGAGAGCGTGATCACGCCCAAGAAAAAAGTCTTGGTCCTGGGTTCCGGTCCCATCCGGATCGGGCAGGGCGTGGAATTTGACTATTCCACGGTCCATGCGGTCTGGGCGATCAAGGAATGCGGATACGAAGCCATTATCATCAATAACAATCCGGAGACGGTGTCCACGGATTACACCACGGCGGATAAGTTGTATTTTGAGCCTATTACCGTAGAGGATGTCATGAACGTGGTATGGCTTGAAAACCCGGAAGGGGTTATTGTTTCTCTGGGAGGACAGACCTCTATCAATGTAGCCCGGCAGCTTTACGATCTGGGCGTGCCCATCATCGGTACCGGCGTAGAGGCCATCGAACGCGCAGAGGACAGAAATCGCTTTGAAGCATTGATGCATCAGCTGGAGATCCCCGAGCCTCTGGGCACCGCCGTGACCAACGTGGAAGACGGGTTGGCGGTGGCGGCCGGGATTGGTTATCCGGTGCTGGTAAGGCCTTCTTATGTTTTGGGCGGACGGGCCATGCAGATCGTTCGCAGTGACCAGGATCTTCTGGTTTATCTGAACACCGCGGTAGAAGTGGATCGAGACCGGCCGGTGCTTGTGGACAAATACATTGCCGGGAAGGAATTGGAGACTGACGCCATCTGTGACGGAAAGGATGTGTACATCCCCGGCCTGATGGAGCACGTGGAGGAAACCGGTGTCCACTCCGGCGATTCCATCAGTGTCTATCCTGCTTTTACCGTATCGGAAAAGGTGAAACATACTCTGGTGGAGTATACGAACAAGCTGGGTCTGGGTATCGGGATCCGGGGCCTTTTCAACATCCAGTTCATCGTTGATGAACAGGAAAATGTCTATGTGATCGAGGTCAATCCCAGATCTTCCCGGACCGTTCCGTTCTTATCTAAAGCCACGGGAATCCCACTGGCTGATGTGGCTACAAAAGTGATGCTTGGCCAGACACTCAAAGAATTGGGATACGGCACGTTCCTGCAGGAGGATCGCCGGCGCTGGTATGTCAAAGCCCCCACATTTTCCTTCTCCAAGATCCGGGGGCTGGATGCGTATCTTTCGCCGGAAATGAAGTCTACAGGAGAAGCCATAGGCTACGATGTGAGCTTGAACCGGGCACTGTTTAAAGCGCTCCAGGCTTCCGGCATCAAAGTAGAGAATTACGGGACCGTTTTCGTGACACTGGCCGATAAAGACAAGCAAAAGGCGCTGCCCCTCATCCGCCGTTTTTACAATCTGGGGTTCAACATCGAGGCGACGGAAGGAACGGCGAACTTTCTGAAGCGCAGCGGGATCAAAACCCGGCTTAAGAGGAAAATCAGTGAAGGCAGCGACGATATCCTCAGAAGTCTCACCCGGGGCCATGTGACCTATGTGATCAACACTCAGGATATCACGGCGGGGACCCACGAAGACGGCTTTATGATCCGGCGCACGGCCGTGGAAAACAACATCGGCATATTCACAAGTCTTTCTACCGTCAACGTGCTGCTCAACGTACTGGAAGATATGACTATACCCGTTTCCACCATCGATGCGGATCAGTAAGTAAGGAGGCTCCTATGAAAGATGTAATCATTGCCCTGGATTTTCGGGACAAAAAAAGTGCGCTGACGTTTCTGGATCGCCTGGGCGGCGCCAGACCCTTCGTTAAGATCGGAATGGAATTGTTTTATGCGGAAGGCCCCGGAATCGTCCGGGAATTGAAAGAAAGGGGACACCGAATATTTTTGGATCTGAAGCTTCATGACATTCCCAATACGGTCCGGGGCGCAGTGGGTAGCGTAGTCAGGCTGGGCACGGATATCGTGAACATCCATGCGTCCGGAGGCATTGCCATGATGGAGGCGGCCCGGGAAGCAGCCGAAACATCCGGCACACAACGTCCTTTGATCATTGCCGTTACCCAGCTGACGAGCACCGGACAGGAGATGATGAATGAACAACTCCTGATCCACGGAACAGTGGAGGAAGCGGTGCTCCACTACGCGCGGAATGCAAGTGCTGCGGGACTGGATGGCGTGGTCTGTTCTCCGCTGGAAGTTTCCCTGATCAAACGAGAACTGGGAGACGCCTTTTTAACGGTGACGCCGGGTGTTCGCTTTGCTGAGGATCAGAAGGCTGATGACCAAGTGCGGATCACGACGCCGGGGCAGGCCGCCAGAAGCGGAGCGGACTATATCGTAGTAGGCCGGCCCATTACTTCCGCGCCGGATCCTCTGGAAACCTATCTTCGGTTTAAAAAAGAGTTTATGGGAGGTATCCATGCGTACACAGCGTGAACTTATCGCAGGGCATTTGCTTCGGATCGGCGCTGTTTTTCTCCGCCCCCGGGAACCTTTCACTTGGGCCTCGGGCATCCGGAGCCCGATCTATTGCGACAATCGGTTGATCTTGTCCTATCCGATCATACGCAAAGATGTGGAGGAAAGCCTGGCGGAGCTGGTCCGGCAGCGTTTCCCCGAGGGAGAGGGCCTCTTCGGAACCGCTACTGCCGGCATCGCCCACGCGGCGCTGACGGCTCAGATCCTGGGCTGGCCCATGGGCTATGTCCGGGGCAGCGCCAAGGATCACGGCCGGACCAACCGGATCGAAGGAAAGTGCGAGCCCGGACAGAAAGTCGTTGTGATCGAGGATCTGATCTCCACGGGCAAAAGCTGTGTGGAATCAGCGGATGCATTAAGGGCTGCCGGCTGCCGGGTTTTGGGTGTCGCTTCCATTTTTACTTACAATATGAAAACCGGAAAAGAGACGCTGAAGGCCGCCGGCTTGGAGAATTATTCCCTGACGGATCTGGAAGCGCTGCTTGAGGTGGCCGTGGAATACGGCTACGTGGACGAGCGGGGCGCGAAGCAGGTCCTGCGCTTTGCCGAGGATCCGAAGGATCCCGGCTGGCAGGAACTTTAAAGGTACACAAAAAAAGCCGCCCGGGTTCACCGGGCGGCTTTTTCTATTTTTTTCGATATCCCGTTTCCAGATCCACCTGGCTTTCCAGCGCTTCCCCGTTCATGAAATGTTCCAGATTGCGAGTACACAAAGCGATGATCTTTCCGTGGGCGTCGGGTTGTTCATCCAATCCGGCGATGTGCGGCGTGATCAAGGCGCCGGGCTGATCCCAAAGGGGATGATCCGCCGGCAGCGGTTCGGGCTGGAACACATCCAGCACGGCGCCGCCCAGATGGCCGCTGCGGAGGGCTTCCGTCAGCGCGTCGGCATCTACGGCCGATCCTCTTCCCACGTTGATCAGGAAGGCGCCGGGCTTCATGGCGGCAAACGCTTGGGCATCGAAAACGTTCATTGTTTCGGGCGACTGGGGAAGACAAACGCCCACGATGTCGGCTTCCTGCAGCAGCGTCGGAAGATCTTCCAGGGTGTGGACGGATTCCACGAAAGGCGGCTTGGATCCCCCTGTCCGGCGTATGGCCGTTACTGCGCTGCCCAGGGCGTGCATGCTTTGAGCAAAATGACTGCCGATATCTCCCAATCCCACTACCAGTGTGCGGGATCCGCTGACGGTCTTTGCCTGATCACCGTCCTTCCAGACATGGGCGGTCTGCTGATCTCTGTACTTGTGAAAACCCACGCAGAGCAAAAGGGCGGCGCCGACCATGTATTCGGAAATCAGCAGGCCATAACAGCCCGAAGCGTTGGTCAGGCGTGCGTGTTCTTCGCGAAAGAGGGGCAGAGCGGCATATTTATCCGAGCCAGCGGAATCCAGCTGCAACCAGCGCAGCTTCGAGGCATTGTTCAGATAAGCTTCGGGCACGTTGCCCAGGATGATATCGGCGTTTTTGACATCTTCCTCCGGCACGGTCTTCTGGTCCCGATACAAAAAGACAGCACCCGGAGCTTTGCTTTCGAGCAATGCCTTCTGTTTTTTGTCCATGGATAATACGACTAAAATGTGAAGCATACCAATTCTCCTTTTCTGTTTGTCATCTATTTATAACATAAATGTCATACAAAAGTTAGCCAAAAGTGTGCGGATGTGGTAAAATAGCCCTACTTCTCCAACGAAAGGAAGGATAACGCATGTTTCATAACAAATTGCTGCGGAGAAGCCTGGCTCTAACGACCGCTCTTGCCGTATGGCTCTTTTCTTATATACCCATCGCAGCAGAAGAAGAAGCACATCTGTCATTTATCGCCCGCGACATCTATATAAACGGGATATTGGTCAATAATTACGAACTGGTCCAGCCTTTTGTGATACGACAGGGAAGCACCTACGTGCCTTTAACACCGGCACTGGGAGCGGCCTTGGGTTTTCAGATGCGTTTGGACAAGGAACATCGCCTGATCCAGCTTCGGCCCGTTGCGCCCAGTGGTCAGACTGTCAAGGAGGCCGACCTGGGATGCAATCTGGAAAACCAGACAGGACTGCCGGGATACGATTATGTGGTAGCGGCCGTAGAGGAGTTCGATCATACGGAAGCCGCGGCTCTATCTGCCAAATGGAGGCAGATTGTCGATCCGGTCATCTGGTCATTGTCCGGGTTGCTGGAGGCTGTGGCCAACCAAACCGCTGCATTCACTCCTGCGACGGAGTTCTTTTCCCTCGGTGAAACCGAGATTCTTTTTGTGGGGGAAGTTCCCTATCTTCCGTTATCCGCATTCCGCAACAGCGCCATGTTCGGCTGGGATGCGCACTACGACGCTGTGACGGGACTGTACATCAGCACCGATGCGGCGATTCCGGCGAAAAGCTACTACAGCGCGACCAATGCCTCTTACATCGAGGGCCGCGCGGCGTATATCCGAGGCGTTCGTCCGGAGTTGAGTGTATCGGAATCGTATTATTATGAGTATTTGTTTCGTCACGAAGCCAACGTATATGATGTAGACCAAGATCTTCTGATGGCGGTCTCTCGAACGGAATCTTCGTTTCAGGCAGGAATCGTAGCGACTTTCGGCTCCATCGGTATGATGCAGATCATGCCAAGGACCGCCAGAGCATACGGCATCTCCGTCGAACAGCTGAAGGACCCGCACATCAATGTGGAATTCGGCGCGATGTATGTTCGTGACCGGCTGTGGATTTTCAAAGGGGACGTGATCAAAGCGCTTTCAGCCTATAATCAGGGCGTCGTTATTGTGAGCAGTGGGGAATACAAGACCGGCTATGCGGAAAAGTGCATCTATAATCGGGGCGTTTTAGAAGGATGGCTGTCCAATCGTGGCTACAGCCACGCATTTGAGACCCGCCTGGCCGCCGATGCCGTACGGGCATCTGCAGCGGAAGCAGATTGATTCTTCGGCGTGGAATTTGATGAAACAGGCGGCCCCGGAGCCGCCTTTTGATTGTGAGTAAAGATGTTCTATGGTACAATATATTGTGGTAATTCCAAGCAGAAGAGGTAGGTATGGCCTATAAAGTCAAACTGGATGTTTTCGAGGGGCCCTTCGATCTGCTCGTCTATCTGATCGAGCACGCCCGCATGAGCATCTATGACATCCGTGTATCGGAGATCACAACGCAATATCTGGGATACATCCGCGAAATGAAAAAACAGGACGTGGCGGTGGCCCAGGAATTTATGGTGCTTGCTGCTGCGCTGATCGAGTTGAAATCCAGAATGCTTCTGCCCGGTTCCGAAGAGGAAGGGATCCCGGAGGGCGAAGAGGATCCCAGAAGAGATCTGGTGGCCCAGCTTCTGGAGTATAAACGCTTTAAGGAGATGGCGGACTTTTTCGGCCAGCAGGAAGAAATCATCACCCACATCCACACCAAGCCCCGGGAAGATCTGACGCCGTATACAGGCCCGACGGAAGAGTTTCTTCGCACAGATATCGATCAGTTTGCCCGGGCTTTCCGCGCGTTTCTGTTTCGGAAGCAGAAGATGGAAGAGATCCGGCACAACTATGAACGGGTGGAACGCCAGCGCATGAGCATAGAACATAAGATCGGACAGATCCGCGCCTTCTTCCGTCGAAAATCCAAGGTCCGATTCTCGGAACTGATCGCAAGGGAGAGCGACCGATACGACGTGGTGCTTACCTTTGTTTCCATACTGGAATTGATCAAGCAGGCCGCCATACGAGTTCGTCAGCCGAAGCAGTTCGGCGATATCGAAATCGCGCTTCGAGAAGAAAAAGTTCCCGGCCGTTGAAACAGGAGGGTGTATGTCCGCTAATCAAAAAATCAAATCCGCTCTGGAATCTCTTCTGTTCGTTTGGGGAGACCCCTTGGAAGCGAAGGTCTGCGCAGAGCTGTTCAATCTATCGGTTCAGGAGATCGTCGATTGCTTTCGGGATCTGATGGGCGATTACGAAGAGCGGGGGAGCGGGATCCGGATCCGGGAGATGGACCACCGTTTTCAGCTGTGCACCAACCCGGAAAATGATGATTACATTCAACGTCTCTGCACGCCGGTCAAAGAAAAGCGTCTCACCCAGGCCGCGCTGGAAGTGTTGGCGATCATCGCATATCGGCAGCCGGTTACCAAGGGAGAGATCGATTCCATCCGAGGTGTTCGCAGCGACCGCGTGCTGGAGGGGTTGATGCGCAGGGAATTGGTGGCGGAATGCGGCAGGAGCACGGCCATAGGGCGGCCGATCCTCTACGGAACCACTTCAGGTTTTCTTGCCCAGTTCGGGTTTGAATCTCTGGGAGATCTGCCGCAGATCGAAGATATCGGGACCCTGGTTCTGTCGGACAGCTACGAATTTTCCGACGAACTGACAGCACAGCAGATTTCCATATCGTTGGAAGAGGATCGCAAGGAAGAAGACGAATGAGCAAGCGGACCGGGTTGATCTTTGCCATGGGCGCCGCCTTTTTCTACGGCGTTTCCACCATCACCGGAAAAATGTCCTACGTGGGCGGGGGAAATCCCGTAGCGCTTTCGTTTTACCGCAATCTGATTTCCGTGCCCTTGCTCTTTGCTGTCCTGAGGCTCAGAAAAACAGATCTGTCCGTTACTCGGCGAGAATGCGCAGGGCTGGCCTGGCTGGGCTTGCTGGGGGGCTTTGTGACCGGTGTTCTTCTCTATATCTCCTATACGCTGATCTCTGTAGGGTTGTCGACTTGCTTGCATTTTAGCTTTCCTGTCATCCTGGCCGTGATATACGCACTGTTCTACCATGAAAAATTCAGTCGCATCAAGATCCTCGCCCTGGTGCTCGGTATTGCCGGTGTCTGGTTCTTTGTGGAAAGCGATGCCCGAATCAACTCTCTGGGAATCCTGACTGCGCTGCTGTCCGGTGTCACCTATGCGGCGTATCTGATCGTGATGGATCGCCGGGGACTCAAATCCATGGATGGGTATAAGTTGTCGTTTTATTGCTGCCTCTTTTCCTCTTTATGGCTTGGCTTCTTCGGGACGGTTCGGGGATATCCGTTTCAGGGCGTATTGGACTCCAACGCATGGATGTACATTACGGCAACTGCCGTGCTGGTTTCCGTGCTGGGAAATACCATGATACCTGTAGCTGTTCGGAACGTAGGCGCCACCGTTACCGGAATTGCCGGGATCTTGGAGCCGGTCACTTCGGTATTGCTGGGGGTGCTTCTTCTGGGAGAACCTTTCGGCTTCCGAAGCATTGTTGGCGCCGCTTGTGTTTTGACGGCGGCGATTCTGCTGGGACTGGAAAAAGACCCAAAGAGCAGGCTGAATAGCGGGGAAACGGCATGAGCAGCATCAATCACAAAAAAATAGGCATGCTTTTTGCTGCAGGAGCGGCGATCTGTTATGGCATTTCCGGTATCACCGGCAAGCTGGCGTACGGCGGCGGCGGTAACACGGTCTCCATTTTAGTCTATCGGAATATGATTTCGGTTCTGTTGCTGTTCCTGATCCTGAACGCCAGGCATATTCCTATTCGCGTGACAAAGAAACAGTTGGCCGGGCTGGCGTATCTCGGTGTTCAGGGCGGATTTCTTACGGCGATGCTGATGTATTCTTCGTTTCAATACATTTCCGTAGGACTGGCCACCTGCACGCACTTTTGCTTCCCCGTAATCGTCGCCTGCATCTACGTATTTATTTTCAAGGAAAAGCTGAGCCGCACCAAGACACTTGCTCTCTTGCTGGCCTTCGCCGGTGTCTGGTTTTTTTTGGAGAGCAATGCGGTCGTCGATCCGAAAGGATTGGCGCTGGCTTTCGCATCGGGCGTAAGCAACGCGATATTTCTGACAGTGATGGACAAGCTGGGGCTGAAGTCTTTGAACGGTTTTGTGATATCTTTTTACGGCTGCATTTTTTCCGGCACAGCGCTGACGATTTACGGACTTTTGGCCGGATACGATCTTTCCGGCGGCATGATGCCCATCGGTTGGTTCTATGTGATCATCGGCGCGGTACTGGTCTCTGCCCTGGCCAACGCCATGGTGCCGACAGCCGTAAGATATGTCGGGCCTACAGTGGCGGGGATCTTTGGGATCCTGGAGCCGGTGATTTCGGTTTTACTGAGCGTGCTGATCTTGCATGAGCCCTTTGGTCTGCGGAGCCTCCTGGGGGCGAGTTTGGTGCTGTCCGCTGCCGTCATGCTTACATTGGAGAAAGAACCGGAGGCAATCAGCGAGATTCTGGAGGAACTATGATCATCAAGAGAAATATCACAAAAGAAGTACTGGAAAAAATCAAGATCCTGGCTTTTGACATGGACGGAACACTGTTGGACGAGAAGGGAATGCTTTCGCCGGCCAACGAAGCCTGTATCCTGAGGGCCATGGAAAAGGGATATCATATTGTCATCGCCACGGGAAGGGGATATTCAGCCTTTCCCCAAGAGGTGTTGAACATGGAGGGAATCCGCTATATGATCTCTTCCAACGGGGCGCACATCGTGGATCAGCATACCCGTGAAACCATTTATTCCAACCTGCTTACACGGGATGCGGTAGAAGCTGCCATGCCCTGGATTGCCGACCCGGACCTGATGCGAGAGGTGTTTTTCCACCATCAGGTCTATGCGGACAGGCATTGCATGGAAAATCTTCCCCGTTATGGCGTGCTGACGGAAAAGAGTCAGAACTATGTGTTGGCGACCCGCAAGCCGGTGGAGGATGCCGTGGCGCTGATCCGGGAATACGCCGATCAGCTGGAGAATATCAACTTGTTGTTTCCGGATCGGGAGAAGCGGCTTCGCTACTGGCAGGAATTAAGGGGCGTCAAAGGCCTGACGGTGGTTAGTTCCATGCCCTACAACATTGAGCTGGGAGGCGCCACCACCTCTAAGGCCACGGCGCTGAAGGCTCTGGCGGAGATGTTGGGTCTGAGCCACGATAATATCATGTCCTTCGGTGACAGCACCAACGACGCCGAAATGCTGGCGGCTGCCCAAGTAGCTGTCGCCATGGGCAATGCCGTGGAGGATCTGAAAGAAATGGCTGATGTGATCACGCGAAGCAACGCAGAGGACGGGGTGGCCTACGCCCTGGATCAGCTGCTGGATCTGTAGAAGGAAAATGAGATCAGCGCATAGAAAAGAGCAGCCTTTCGGCTGCTCTTTAGCAGTTTTTGAGATAATCGATTTCCTGTCGGGTAAGCTTGCGATAATGACCTTGCTTCAGCCGGCCGAGATGGATGTCTCCGATGGCCGTACGCTCCAGTAG
>JAQUXD010000059.1 GCA_028692535.1 Eubacteriales bacterium
TTGAAAAAAGACGCACAACTGTAGTGTAGTATGATATAATATATGCCATGTAAAATGGCAAAGAAGGGAGGTTCTGCCATCGGTCGAACCTCCTGTTATTAGGAGGCATTCTATGGGTTTGAAAGTAGCAAAATTCGGCGGCAGCTCCGTGGCGGACGTCATACAGTTCAAGAAAGTCAGAAGCATCGTCCAGACCGATCCATCCCGTACCGTGGTGGTGGTTTCAGCACCGGGGAAACGGTATCCAAACGATACGAAGCTGACGGATCTGCTCTATCTATGTCAGACCCACGTAGAGCACAACCTCCCTTGGGATCAGTTGTTCCAGGTGGTCTGTGACCGTTTTACGGCCATGGCTATGAGTCTGGGCCTGGGAAGCAGCCAGCTGAATCTGGAAAAAGAATTCGAGACCATTAAGCGCGACTTGAACGGCGGAGCCGGCGCAGACTACATTGCCAGCCGCGGAGAGTATCTGAACGCGCTTCTCATGGCCCGTTTTTTGGACTTTGAATTCGTAGATGCCGCAGGCTTGATCCTCTTTGATGAGCGAGGCCATTTTCTGGCGGAAGAAACAGATGAGGCCCTTCGGACCCGACTGAAAAAGCATAAGGGTGCTGTCATTCCCGGATTTTACGGAAGTATGCCCGGAGGACGGATCAAGACCTTCAGCAGAGGGGGCTCCGATATCACCGGATCGCTGGTAGCCAGAGCGCTTCACGCTGATGTCTACGAAAACTGGACCGACGTCCACGGATTTCTGGTGGCGGATCCCGGAATCGTCAAGGACCCCCAGCCCATCGACTACATCACGTATCAGGAGCTCAGGGAGCTTTCTTACATGGGCGCCAGCGTGCTGCACGAGGACGCTATTTTCCCTGTGCGCGAGACCAATATTCCCATCAATATCCGCAACACCAATGACGCGGACCATCCGGGCACCACGATCCTTGCCGATGTGCCCAGGGATCCGGAGAAGATCGTTACCGGGATCGCCGGCAGCAAGGATTTTACGGTTATTGCGTTGTATAAGCACAGGATGAACAAGGACCGCGGTTTCGTCCGCAGGCTGTTCGGTATTCTGGAGGACTACGATTTGGGCTTTGAGCACCTGCCCACGGGAATCGATACCATGTCGCTGGTTCTGTCCAACGAGAAGGTTGCGGATCGGCTGCCCGATATCGTTGCGGATATCGAAAAGAAACTGGAACCGGACAACATCGAAGTAAACGAAGACATTGCGCTGATCGCCACAGTGGGCAAGGGCATGTCCAGTCGGAAGGGCGTATCGGCATCGCTGTTCACAGCCTTGGCCGAAGCGGATATCAACATTCGCTTGATCGACCAGGGGAGCAGCGAAATGAATATCATTGTCGGTGTGCTCAACCGGGATTTTGAAAAAGCGATACGAGCCATTTACGGAGCATTCATCGGAGGGCGGAAATGAAGGACAAATTTATCGCAGACTTGCATAAAGGTCAGGAACTGAACATGCTGGCTCAGACCGAGGAATTGCTTGCAGTGTATGAGGATGTGATCGACCTGTCCGTTGGAGACCCGGACATGACGACGCCTGCGCCCATCATCGAGGCCAGTTACAAAGACTCTCTGGACGGGCATACCCATTACACCGCTTTCCGGGGAGATCCGGAGCTTCGTTCAGAGATTGTGAAATACTATAAGGAAGAATACGATGTTGATATTATCGACGAAGAAGTCTTTGTCGTGACGTCGGCGAACATGGGCATGTATGTTGCCCTGTTCACTTGCCTGAACCCGGGGGATGAAGTGCTGATTCCGGATCCTTGCTTCCCGGTGTACAACGAGCAGCTTCGCTTCTGCCGGGCCACAGCCGTTCCGGTGCCTACCTACGAGGAGGAGCGCTTTCGCTTCAATCCCCAACGCGCCAGGGAATATGTGACGGATAAAACGAAGGCGCTGATCATCAACACGCCATGCAATCCCACGGGCGCTTGCATGAACCTGAGTGACATGCAGGAGATCGCCGATTTTGCCAAAGAATTTGATCTTCTGGTGATTTCCGACGACATTTATACAGGCATGAGTTACCAGGAGCCTTTTGTCCCGATCATTTCACTGCCGGGCATGAAGGAACGGACCATTACGATCAACAGCACATCCAAAAATTTTGTAATGACCGGTTACCGGCTTGGCTGGGCGATCGCGCCGGCTTATCTGGCCGACGCTCTGCGCAAGACCAACGATATGATGGTGTTCACCGCGCCGGCGCCCTCTCAGCGGGCAGCGCGGTACGCGCTGGCCCACCGGAGCGAGTTGATGCCGGCCTATATGGAAGAGTTTAAGGAGCGTGTGTTCAGAACGGCAGAAAAGATCAACAGCATTCCGCATCTTTCAGTGCTGCCTCCCATGGGTACTTTTTATCTGTTTGTGAATATCAAAGAAACGGGACTCTCTTCGGATGAGTTTGTCTATAAGGTGCTGGAGAAAGCCCATGTGCTGGTGATGCCGGGAACTGCTTTCGGAGCGGCCGGAGAAGGATATGTTCGGATCGCGTGTACGAAAAGCGTCGAAGAGCTGACCGATGCGATGGAACGGATCCGCAGCGTCGGCCTGTAGGGGAAACGGGAGCGCGCAGGAAAGGGTAAATATGGGATTTTTGGAGAAGGTCTTTGGCGATTGGAATGCCAAGGAAATCAAGAGAATTGAAAAGATCGCGGATCGGATCGAGGTTTTGGACCGGGAGATGCAGCAGCTGAGCGACGAGGAGCTCCGCGGCAAGACCGATGCGTTCAAGGAGCGTCTTGCCGACGGCGAAGGCTTGGACGACATCCTGCCCGAAGCGTTCGCTGTATGCCGCGAAGCGGCATGGCGGAGCCTGGGCATGAAGCACTTCCGTGTGCAGCTCATCGGCGGCATCGTGCTTCACGAAGGAAACATCGCCGAAATGAAGACCGGCGAAGGCAAGACCCTGGTGGCTACGTTGCCGGTTTATTTGAACGCACTGTCAGGGCAAGGCGTTCACGTTGTTACGGTAAACGACTATCTGGCCAAAAGAGACATGGAATGGATGGGCAAGCTCTATACGTTCCTGGGCCTTTCCGTGGGCTGCGTGGTCCACGGCATCACCACCGAAGAACGCCGGCAGGCCTATCTGGCCGACGTCACCTATGGAACGAACAACGAGTTCGGCTTCGATTATCTGCGGGACAACATGGTCATCTACAAGGAAGACCAGATGCAGCGTCCGCTGAACTTCGCCATTGTGGACGAAGTGGACTCGATCCTCATCGACGAAGCGCGTACTCCACTGATCATATCGGGGCAGGGCGCCAAATCCACAGACCTTTATAAAATGGCCGATCGCTTTGTCCGTACGCTTCGGATCGAAGAGGATTTCACTGTCGAGGAAAAGGATAAATCCGTTTCCATTACCGAAGAAGGCGTCGAGAAATGTGAAAAGTACTTCGGGATCGAAAATTTCTCTGATCCCGAAAACATGGAGATCAACCATCACGTGCAGATTGCCCTTAAGGCGCACAGCCTGATGCGGCGCGACGTGGATTATATCGAAAAAGAGGGCGAGATCGTCATCGTGGACGAGTTTACCGGCCGGCTTATGTTCGGTCGGCGCTACAGCGACGGTCTTCACCAGGCCATTGAAGCCAAGGAAGGCATCGAGGTCCGCAGGGAGTCCAAAACCCTTGCAACGATCACGTTGCAAAACTACTTCCGCATGTATCGGAAGCTGGCCGGCATGACCGGGACGGCCAAGACGGAAGAGTTGGAGTTCACCGATATCTATAACATGCAGGTTGTGATGATTCCCACCAATCAACCCATCGCCCGGGACGACTATCAGGATTCCATCTATACGAGCCAGCGCGGCAAGCTGGCTGCCATCGTCGAAGAGATCGCCGAGCGCCACCAATCAGGGCAGCCCATTCTGGTGGGCACCATCTCCATCGAAAAGTCCGAGCAGATCAGCGAGCTTTTGAAAAAGAGAGGAGTACATCACAACGTACTGAATGCCAAGCAGCATCAACGGGAAGCGGAGATCATTGCCGAAGCCGGACGACTGAATGCCGTGACCATTGCCACGAACATGGCAGGCCGGGGCACAGACATCATCCTGGGCGGCAATCCCGAATTTGAAGCACGTAAGGAAATGCGAAAGCTGGGATACGAAGAAGAAGCGATTTCCTTTGCGTCCAGCTTTGTTCCGCTCAAAGAACCGGAGCTTTTGGATGCCAGAAAAGTGTATCACGAGCTGCTGCAGAAGTTTACGGAAGAACGAAGAGATGAACAAGAGCAGGTTCGCGCTCTGGGCGGGCTGCACATCATCGGCACGGAGCGCCATGAAGCCCGAAGAATCGACAATCAGCTGCGCGGTCGTTCCGGACGGCAGGGAGATCCGGGATCCACTCAGTTTTTCATCGGTCTGGACGATGACCTGATGCGACTGTTCGGCGGTGAAAAGATACAGAATGTCATCAGCAAATTGGGCGTGGAGGAAGGCGAGGCTATTGAAGCCGGACTGCTGACGAAGTCCATTGAAAACGCTCAGAAAAAAGTGGAAGGCCGAAATTACGGCATTCGAAAATACGTTCTCCAGTATGATGATGTGATGAACCGCCAGCGCAGCATCATTTACAGCCAGCGCAACAAAGTGCTCATGGGTGAAGATCTGAGGGAACACATCCTATCCATGATGCAGGATCACGCCGACGAATTGGCCGATTTCTGTTCGGCAATCTCCAAATACGCCGAGGAGTGGGATTTTGAAGATTTGAACCGGAAACTCAAGGCTGTCTCTCAAAGCCTGCCGGAACTTCACTATACCCAGGAGCAGCTGCAGATACTGGACCGGGAAATCCTGGCCTCGGACATCATGGAGCTCTTTGATACCGCTTACCGAGCGAAGGAGCAAGAGATCGGTCCGGAGCGGATGCGGGAGTTGGAGCGGATGATCCTGCTGCGCATCGTAGACAACAAGTGGATGGACCACATCGACGCCATGGATCAGCTGAAGACCGGGATCGGGCTGAGATCTTTGGGCCAGCAGGATCCGGCGGCGGCGTATGCCAACGAAGGCTTCGATATGTTTGAATATATGGTACGGTCCATCAATGATGAAATGATCCACTTCTGCTTCAACGTGACGGTTCAGACCCAGGCGCAACGCAGGGAGATTCTGGGCAGCGGGACGGGTCGCAAGGACGAAGTCATTTCAGCTCTTCAGGAGGGGAAGCCGTCCTCGCCCCAGGCAGGATCGCCGGTGTATACCATCAGCGGCGGCCTCCACGGATCACCTTCTGCCGGCGCAGCGCCGACGCCCCAGCCCTCGCAGCAGGCGAAGCCGCAGCCGATCAAAGTGGATAAGGCGCCGGGGCGGAACGAGCCTTGCCCCTGTGGCAGCGGTAAGAAATACAAGAATTGCTGTGGCCGAAACTAGACCGAAGCCACACTGTGCAAAGAATGATCGAGAGGTGCAGATATGTTCATGAACGATACCATAAAAAACAACATTCCCCAGGACCGTGAGGCCCTGATCAAGCTCGGAGAGTCTCTTTGACAAGGCAGCTCTGGAAAGTAAGCTGGAAGATCTGACTGTCGAGACGGAGATCCCGGGATTTTGGGATGATCCGCAACTTGCGCAGAAGGTGATGAAGGAAAAGAAGCGCATTGAGAACAAACTGGGCGATTATGCGGAAACAGAAAGACTTCTCTCGGACGTAGAGACTCTGATAGAGATGGCGGAGGAATCCGGCGATGAGGAGTTGGGCCGGGAGGCAGAGGAAACGCATCAGCGGTTTCTTGAAAAAGTGGAGGCTCTTACACTGGAAGCCCTGTTGACCGAGGAATATGACCTGAGCAATGCGATTTTTTCCATCCACCCGGGGTCCGGCGGCCTGGATGCCCAGGATTGGGCAGAAATGCTGCTCCGCATGTATACCCGCTGGGCGGAAAGCAAAGACTACAAAGTGACCTATATCGACTTTCAGCGGGATACGGAAGGCGGCATCAAGAATGTGACGCTTCTGATCCAGGGAGACAATGCCTACGGTTATTTGAAGACCGAGCGAGGTGTGCACAGACTGGTGCGGATCTCGCCCTTTGATACCGCCGGCAGACGTCACACTTCCTTCGCATCCGTGGATGTGACGCCGGAGCTCTCCGAAGATACCGTAGTGGAGATCTCCATGGACGACCTGCGGATCGACACCTACCGGTCCTCCGGCGCCGGCGGCCAGCACGTGAACAAAACCGATTCCGCCGTGCGCATCACCCATCTGCCCACAAACATCGTGGTCAGCTGCCAGAACGAGCGTTCCCAGCATCAGAACAAAGAATACGCCATGCGCATGCTGTATGCTAAGCTCTATGAATTGGCCAAACAGGAAAACAAAGACAGAATATCCGAACTGACAGGAGACTACGGCCAGATCACCTGGGGAAACCAGATCCGGTCCTATGTGTTCCAGCCTTATACGATGGTCAAGGACCATCGCACAGGCGTGGAGACCGGCAACGTGCAAAGCGTCATGGACGGAGATCTGGATCCCTTCATCAACGCATCCCTCAACGCTCTTAAGAGAGGAGAGTAGCTATGGATCAAGATCTGGAGAGAAAGTACCGATTTCTGATCAATGCGGCCTATTACATGTTGATCCTTGCCGCGATCTATGTGGTGTTCCGCTATGTGATTTATGCGGTTACCCCCTTTGTGATCGCCGCTTTGATCACTTTTATGCTGAAAAGGCCCATCGATGGTTTGTCCCGGTCTTTCAATCTGCCCCGAAGGGGGACGGCCGGAATGGTCGTTCTGATATTTTATGTGGTGCTGAGCATATTCATGACCTGGGCTTTTACCCACCTGTTGTGGGCGCTGTTCAATTGGCTGGGTGAGATTCCCTCCCGCTATGCGGATTCCATCGAGCCGGCGATAGAGAATATCCTGAATTGGTATGAGCAGCAAGCTGAAAGCCTTTCCCCCAATCGCTTGGAATACATCGATCAGCTTTCCAACGATATCCTGGCCAAGACTTCGGAAATCATCATTTATGTTTCCGAACAGGCGGTCAAAATGGCTCAGAATTTGGCCTTCAGCATCCCTAAATTTGTGATCGGATCCATATTCTGCATCGTGGCTACCGTGTTCATGTCTTTGGACTTCCCTTCGATCAAACACTTTATATTGGAGCAGTTTTCTTATGAACATCAGCGCATCCTGCTGGAATCCAAGAAATATGTGGTTCAAACCTTTGGAAAAATCATCACTTCCTATGCTGCGATCATGTTTATCACCATGACGGAGCTGTACATCGGGTTTATGGCCATCGGTATAGACGACGCCATAGTGCTGTCCTTGCTGATCGCCATGTTTGACATTCTTCCGGCTCTGGGTACCGGCGGGATCATGATCCCCTGGGTCATTATCGAAGTGATCAATCAAGACTACACCTTTGCCATCCAGCTGTTCATCTTATATGCGTTCGTGACAGTCGTGCGGAATTTTCTGGAACCCAAGATCGTGGGGGATTCCATCGGATTGCATCCTGTGATCATGCTCATGAGCATTTTTCTTGGCGTATCCATATTCGGTCCCCTGGGGCTTCTCATTATGCCGTTTACCCTGATCGTTGTGAAGCGACTCAACGACAGCGGAAGGATCCACGTGTTCAACAGCTCTTATGCTTTGCAGACCGAAGATCCGGGATTTTTTGAACTGAAGCGCCGGGCGAAACTGAAAAAAAAGGCCCGAAAAGAAAAGGAAATGGCTGAGCAACGTGCGCGCAGAGCACGGGTCGATGCCGCAATGAACAAGAAAAAGAAGCAGCGTACGGACAATGAACGCAACAGAGAGAAGATCATCCCCGACAAAGAAAGTGAAGAGTAATGAAGCAAAAATACAAAGCAGTGCTGTTCGATTTTGACGGCACCATCATGGACACCAACGACATCATCATCCAATCCTGGCAACATACCTTCCGGGCGGTGGAGGGGGCGGAACGTCCTTTGTCCGCCATAACACCTTCCTTTGGTGAACCCCTGTCCCTGACCATGTCCAAGCTGTTTCCCGACCGGGATACCGAAGAGATGGTCAATACCTACAGGGAATACCAGCGGAAGGTCTACAAGGAAAAAATACATATGTTTCCCGGAGTTGCGGAATTAATCTCAGAACTGAAGACCCGGGGCTACCTCATGGGGATCGTTACATCCCGGCTTTGGGAATCCACGACACAAGGACTGTATAAGTTCGACATTGCCCACCTCTTTGATGCAGTGGTGTCTGCCGAAGATACCACTGTGCATAAACCCGACCCGACTCCTTGCCTGATCTGCCTGGAAAAGCTGGGGATGAAACCTCACGAAGCTCTGTTCGTGGGAGACAGCAAGTTCGATGTGCTCTGTGCCAGAAATGCCGGCGTCCAATCCGTGCTGGTGGGCTGGAGTATCTGTGTCACAGAAGAGCAAAAGGAAGGGATCTACAAGCCGGATCATTTTATCGAAAAACCGGGAGAGCTGTTGGAAATCCTATAATCAGAGACGATTCGAGCACTATGGATGGAAGAATTTTCCTTGACAAAACCCCAGAATGCGATATCATGAAAGAACAAGAAAATCGGGAAACAGATGCAGCGATGAGACATCAATCGTTCCCGAAATTGTTTCCCGAAAGGCCGGGCTCGGTACGGGCGTTTTAGGGGAACATTTTTATTTGGCAAGACATAGAATTTGCCTTGATGTGCTACAGAGCTGCAAAACTTGAAGAACACCCAAACGCCCTCCGCGCCGAAAGTGCAGGTTGGAGGGTGTTTTTATTTTTCCGGGAGACCCGGCTACACTGAAAAGGAGGAACTATCCATGCGAGATATTATGAAAAAAACAGCGCTAATTGCCATGGCGGCCGTCCTCATCTTCGCGACGGGTTGCGGAGGAGGAACAGGAACAGGCGGCGGTGCCATCCCGCCCAGAATCGGCATTCTGAGCGATTCGGCACATTCTGCTTCCGAAGAGATTGTAACAGGTTTTATTCTGGCGGTTTCGGAAAGCGGCTATATCAGCAATCAAACAGTGATCTTTGTGGAGAATGACGCCGCGGGGCAATCCGCCATGTACGAAGAGATCGCACAAAAATACGTGGAAGACGAGATGGATCTGGTGATGGCGGTGGGTCCCGGTGCGACCCGGGCGGCCGCAGCAACGGTATCCGATGTGCCGGTCCTGGGCGCTGCCGTCCCGGACTACGTGGCTGACGGCCTGATCACGTCGGAACAGGCGCCCGGGGGAAACGTTTCCGGCACGACAGACAGGAATCCTGTGGAAGCTCAGATCAGCTTGCTGAAAACACTGGTGCCCGCTGCTGCTTCCGCCGGAATCCTCTATACGGAAGGGGAGGCGTATTCAGTATTGCAAGCCGAGCACTTCAGAAGAGCCGCAGGAGAAGCCGGCTTGGAGCCCATCGAAGCATCGGTGGAAAACGCCGGCGATATCGACGGGATCCTGGCGGAGATCCTGTCTTCGTGTGATGCTCTTTATATTCCGGAAGACGAGCAGCTCCGATCAGTCATAGACAAAGTGTACGGGGCAGCCGCAAAAGCCGGCATTCCTGTGATCGTCAGCTCGAAAGCAATGGTGGAAAGCGGCGGCCTGGCAACGGCCTCCGTCGATTATTCCAGCCTGGGATATCAAACAGGGCTGATGGCGGTGGAAATCATTAAGGAGGGCGGAAATCCCGCTACCATGCCCGTCCGGTCTTCCGCCGAATTCTTGTACCACATCAACGGAACAGTCGCCGAAGCCTTGGGCATCGACATTCCCTCCGAGCTTGCAGCTTCTGTGATCTGAGAAGCAAGACTAAGCAAATAAATAAAAAGCAAAGAGACGGCTTACTCAGCCGTCTCTTTGCGTAACTGATATTAATAATCTTTTGGATTTTATATCAATTCGACATTGGTCGCTTGGGGCCCTTTGGCTCCGTCACTGATCTCGAAGCTGACTTCTTCGCCATCTTCGAGGAACAGCTGACCGTCCCTCTTGGGAACTCCGGTCAGTCCGGAGAAATGAACGAACACATCGTCGCCGTCTTCTCTTTCGATGAAACCGTAACCTTTGGCTCTGTTAAACCATTTTACTTTACCTGTCATTGTTCTTACCTGCTTTCTGCATGTTCTGTAAAAAACCCTATACTCATGCAATTTCGAGCATAGGACTCACATTGGTATTACAGTATCACATATACTGCAAAAAGTACACTTTTTTTCAAAAAAGCAAAAATATTTTTCATTGCATGAGATAGGGGCTTGTGGTAATATATAGTCCGGTTCGCAAAATAACAAACTACATGCTACTGTGGCTCAGTCGGTAGAGCAGCTGATTCGTAATCAGCAGGTCAGCGGTTCGAATCCGCTCAGTAGCTCCA
>JAQUXD010000060.1 GCA_028692535.1 Eubacteriales bacterium
GCTTCTGTCAAAGCTGGATCAGGGGCAGGAAATTCCTCCGGAGTTGTATCAAGTCGTTGTAAACATCTACCTTTACCTTTTGGATCTGGCGGAACAGAGAAAGTGAAAGGCCGCCCGAGGGCGGCCTTTTTTGTGTTTGACGCAGGAGTTGTTTTTCCGTGCTTTACTGCAGCAGTTGGAGAACGCTCTGCGGCTGCTGATTGGCCTGTGCAAGCATTGCCTGTGCTGCCTGAGACAGAATGTTGTTCTTCGTAAATTCCATCATTTCGGCGGCCATATCCACGTCTCTGATACGGGATTCGGCTGCGCTCAGGTTTTCGGAGGAAGTACCCAGGTTGTTGATCGTGTGCTCCAAACGGTTTTGAACCGCACCGAACTTGCTTCTCTGTGTGGAAACCTGCTCGATGGCTTTGTCCAGCTCGTCCAGGAGTGTGTTTGCTTTTGTTACGGTGCTAACGATCTGATCGCTGTCCAGAGCCTTAACCAAGGCGTTGAGGTCGCTGGTTCCCGGGTTGGTTCCCAGTTCCTCAGTATTCATATCGCCAAAGGACACGGTGATGGTCTGATTGGATTGCGCGCCGATCAGGAGCTCGGCGGAAGAGCTTCCGGCAAGAGTCTTGATCGTAGCCGCAGTTGCCAGGTCGGTCCGGATGTCGGCTGCCGTTTTTGCCGCGTCTCCGCTTACGGTGAGACTGATGCCCAGTTTGTCGAAGTTCAGCTGCATCGCGCCGTCTGCGCCGATGGTGGCATCCAGTGTGATTTCCTGGGAAACGGAGTCGGATCCTCTGGTCAGGATCAGGTTCCCTGCGGTACCGGATGCTGTAAAGGTATAGGTTTCGTCGGATTTGCCGCCGCTGACGTCGATCCTGGTGACCGCAGCAGCCGCTGTGGTTGCCAACGTGGTACCGACTTTGATGCCGCCGGTGGTATCCAGCTGTGCGCCGGCCAGGTCGCCGTTCAACAGGAACTTGCCGTTGAATTGAGTGGAATCGGCAATTCTGTCGATTTCGATCGACAACTCTTTGAGTTCTGTTCCGATAGCGGTTCTGTCCTGTGCTTCCAGAGTTTCATTTCCGGCTTGTACGGCCAGCTCGCGCATACGCTGAAGAATGCTGTGAGTTTCGGTCAATGCGCCTTCTGCCGTGGAGATCATCGAGATGCCGTCTGCCGCATTTCTTGCAGCTTGATCCAGACCTCGGATCTGTCCGCGCATCTTTTCGCTGATGGCCAGTCCGGCAGCATTGTCGCCGGCTTTATTGATGCTGAGACCGGATGACAGTTTCGCCAGCGATTTCGATGTGGCGGTCGTGTTCATGGTCAACTTGTTGTAGGTGTTTAATGCCGTGATATTATGATTGATTCTCATGGTTTTTCCTCCTTGAAAGTATCAGCCGAGATCCTTCTCAGCCTTGTCGTGTAGGTGAGCTTCCTTCCGTACGCGAAAGAAACCCGGTTTCAAAAGCTTTCTCTATATATCGGCAGAAGCCGGATATACTTTAGGGGTTTTTAATCGTTTTTATTTCTTTTTATGAACGAGGCGATTTTATTCAAATCATCGGCTCCGTGGGTCTGGGTGGCCGCTTGGTTTGCCTGGATCGTTTCCAGTAGCTCTTCCCGCATGATCTTGATTTCTTTGGGGGCATCGATGCCCAGTACGACTTTGTCGTTTCCCATGGAGACGACGGTAATTTTGATATTGTCGGAAATCGTCAAAGACTCTCCGGTCTTTCGGCTGATCACTAACATGAGCTATTCGCCTCCTCCGTTTTTTGAAAAGGGCGGTAGCGGACGGAATAATCCGGATTCTGCAAGATCACCTGCATCGCTTTCTTGGTTTTGGGGTTCAACACAATAGGGCTTTTGACATTGATCGTCAGCTCTTCGACGGTTTCGCGAACCGTTGCGATCACCAGAAAAATCAGGTCATCAACTGTTTTTGCGCCGCACCGGTCCAAATCTTCCGCCGACAGAATCGGATCGTAGCCGGGATGCAGATCCCATGGCTCGAAGACGAGAAAGCAAGGCGTAGCATTTTTTGTGGATTGCAGATAAAGAAGCGAAACATCATCAAATACTTTGGGGAAGACAGCGAATTCCTTATCCTCTTCAAAGCCGTAGAGGCCTTCTGAAAACTCGTAGATTGCATCAGCGTCCACCTGGATCGCTCCAAAATCTCTCGTATTGATTTCCATAACTGTCTGTGCTCCCTTAAGCGATTGCATTAAAATCCGGTTCTGCGCCCTGATACGGCTCCTCCGTTTCGGGAGGCACATAGTCCGGATCGGAGCTTTTCGGAATGTAGAGTGGGTCGCCTACATACTTAATGATGACCTTTGGCCGTTCGACGACTCTGATTTCCAAGTCGGGCGGAAGAAAGCTGGTGTCGATGTTGTTGACAGTGGGCATGCCTCCGGGCAACTGGTTTAGATTGAAATGGATCTGCATGTTTCCTGAGACGTCAATATTGCTGTCAGCGGATTTGGGGAGAAAGTCCATAATGTTTTCGATTCCCCGCCCAAATTGTTGAAAGAGGAAATCGTCCCCGTGAGCGTCGCCCATGCGGACGTCCATTTTTAGATTTCCGTCTTCCGAAAACCTTGCAGAAGCAGTATAAGTGAGATTGTTCCAGTTCGGAGCCGGTCCGGGTTCATAAGTATCCCGCATCCGGATGGTGATCGGTTGACTCTGGATCGTCATCCGATTTTCTTGTTTTGAGATGTACAATTCTGCCAGCTGCCCGGCGGAAGAACAGGTGGACTTCCTTTCCACATATTCAATCGATATAGGTACCGTCTCAATGGTGATAAGCGGTTCCACTGTCTTCACCTCCTAAGAATAAAGATCAGATCACATGATATAATCGAATATGGACGGCTGTATGATGCTGGTCCCCATTTTCAGGGCAGCTGTGTAGGCCATCTTTTGAGATTCAAAATGGATAATCGCTTTGGCCGGATCCGCTGCTTCCAGCGCCAACTGGTTTTCTTGCAGATTCAATGTCCGTGTTTCCAGGCGTTCGGTCATAAACTCCAAATAGGAGGTTTTCGAACCTACGATTGTAAGGGTGTTGATGACGTTGACGGAAACATCGCTGAAATGTCCGAAAAGATCATTCATTCGAGTTGTCGAAAAGGTGTCGGATTCGAATTCCGTTGCGATTTCTCCAAGCAAGTTGTACAGATTATTGCTGGTATCCGTACCATTGATCGAGGTTGTCCCGCTTCCGGTGATTCGGAGACCCGGGATCGAGTACTCAAAAACAGTGCTCTTGTCTGCTTGTCCCGTCAGAGGATCAAACTGCGCATTGAGTCCGATGTCCACATAAAGGGAGTCCCCCAGAAGTTCTGCTTCCTGCGCCGAACCCGGCACGAGCGTATCCAGATCGATGGTATTATAGAGCAGCTTGCCTCCGGACACCTCGAAAGGCGGAAGATCGGTATTGGTGCCTCCAAAGAGATGGATTTCCGAGGCGTTCGTGTTCAGCGTCTGCAAAAGCTGGTTTTGCAGATTACGGATTTCCGTTGCGACGATGATTCTTTCATTCTTAGTCGTGGTGCCGTTGAGCCCTACCGAGATCCGCTCTTTGGCCGTCTGGACCAATTCATTCATATGAAAAAGGGAGGACTCTGTATTCGTAAGAAAGGACTCGGCATGGTCGATATTGGATTGGTAGCTTTCCGCTTTGGACAAATCTCTGCGAACCCGATAAGCTTTCACGGCAGCTGAAGTATTTTCGGAAGACTTCATAAAGCTCCGGCCGGAGGCGACCTGGGTGTTTAATCTGTCTAAATCGTACGAAAGTGTTCCCAGGGAGCGGATATATTTGGCTGTGATCATGTTGTTTGTGATACGCATGGAAAGGATCCTCCTTTGGGATTACCGGCCGACCAGGCCCATTTTGTTGATGATGATGTCCACGGCTTCATCCAGTGCCGTAAAGTAACGGGCGGCAGCCTGATAGGATTTTTGGTAGGCCATCAGGTTGATGCCCTCTTCATCCAAAGAGACGCCGGATATGGATTCTCTGGAGAAAGACAGGTTCGACAGGACTGTGGCGGCCGTCTCGGAAAAATTCTGGTTCAGCTCGACTTCCAAAGAGAGTTCGGCAATCAATCCGGAGGTGTATTCGGCAAAGGTTCCGGTAAAGAAAACTTGGCTCGTCGGATCCGTGGGATCTGAAGTAAATGCGATGTCGGAATTCATTCCGGATATCATCCTTAAAATATTGTCGCCTTCTCCTCCGGTTCCCGTAAGATCTGAAGTCGTAGTGGTGATATAAGCCGAATCGGAAAGCCATGCATCGGATATACGAATGTTCCCTGCTGTGATGGCCGTGCCTTCCGCTGCGACAAAGAGTGGCTTGACGGTACCGGCGGCATCGGTGTTCAGATCGTTGAAAAGCGATGCGAAATTCGTGGCCAGCGTATCCGTGACACTTTTGTAATACATTGTGCCGCGGAAGGTGTTTTCGTTTGCCAGAGGATCGGCATAGGAGCCTTTCCCGTTGATCAGGTCTAAATATCCTTTGATGGAACCTTCGGAAAAATTGGCCGAAATATCCTTGCCGTCGAAGGGTCCAAAGCTGCTGCTCATGCGGATTTCCACGGAATCGCCTGTGTCTGCAACCGATAAGGTGTTATACTGGCCGTTGCTGACGATCCCCAGGTAACCGCTGGTTGCCGAATCGTAAATGGATATGTTGAGATTTTCTATTGTCAAGTTCTCAGAGATTTTTTCCGGAAGGGCAGTTACTTTGATATTCACCAAGCCGGAAAGCTCATCGATCAGTATATTCCTTTGATCAAACAGCTCATTGGGTGTGTTTCCGTGAATGAGTTCGTCTCGAATCTGCAAATTCAGATCTGCAATGTTTTTGACCTTGGCATTGAAGCTGTTTTGAATAATGACATGATCCAGGTCGTATATCTGCTGGGCTCTGACTTCTTCTGTCTGCCGGGCATAGACGTTCATGATCTGGGTTACTTTTTGCGCCGCAGTCCGGACGATCAGCGAAACATCCTTGCTGGTGGGTGTCTGGGAAAAGATTTGAAGCTGCTCTTGAAAATTGGACAATTCGCTCTGGAGACCTTCTGTGTCTGCTTCATCGAAGATATTCTCCAGATCGGACAAGCCTGCCAGCAGGACATCATACGTGCCGTTTTCCGCATTCTGGCTTCTGAAGCGGATGTCCAGGAAGGGGTCCCTGATCTGCGAGATATTCTGAATCTCCACCCCAAACCCGGTCGTTGTTTTGGGGATCGAGTACTTTTCCGTATAGCCGCTGCTTGAGATCGAGTTCAAGTCGACCCGCTGTCTCGTATAGCCCGGTGTATTGACATTTGCGATGTTGTTTCCGGTCACATCGATATTTGCGCGGCTCGAAGACATTGCTCTTCCGGCAATTTGATAGGCCATAAATGTAGGTATCAAAGCGTTGACCTCCTCGTGGGGCTAAACGGTAACTTCGAAGGCTTTCGACGGGGGTGTGGCTTCGTCGACGAGCTCCTTGGAATCGGTATTTTCATTCTGCGCTGCGCCTGACTGCTTCTTTTCCAAACGAAACAACTTGGTTTTCAGCATAACTGCGCACTTGTCCTTATAAAATGTAATTTCCCGCACACAGCCGGCAAACTGGTCTTTCAAGGAAAGAAAACGGGTTTGTTCTTTTGCCGGCAGCTGCCGGCAAAAGTCGGAAAGATTGACGGTAGAGATCCCGTTTGCCAGCAGTATCTCCTCGGATTCCTTCTCGAGAGCTCTGATTTGAAGCGTCAGCGCCTGCAACTCCCGAAGGCATTCATCCAGAGCTCCGGTGTCTGCGCTGATGATGCTGTTCAGTTCATCTTTTAACACGGGCACGATGCTCTTGTGCAGCCTGAGCAAATCCACAAGCTTGCGGTAGAAAGAGTCGATGATATCGTTGTACGCAAGGGCTTCCTGCATGGCTGCTCCGTTTCTCAATATTTCCGGGCGCTACTTTTTTAAAATAGCTTCTGCCAGATCTTCGGCGGAAATGTCGTAGGTGCCGTTTTTAACGGCTTCTTTCAGTTCTTCGATGGTTTTCGCCGAAGTGTTGACGGATACTTCGTACAAGATCGCAGACTTGGCTACCATGATCTTTTTATCCTCAAAGCTGCCGGAATGGCTTTCGGATATTTCCGAAGAGTCCACCTGATTCTTTGCGACATATTTGCTGTTTTCCTCCGTGCTGATTTTCTTAGCCGGGTCTGTCGCGGAATCATTCACCTTTTGCGGTTGTATGCTTTTGCTTTTATTCAGAAAGGAAATTTCCATTTTGAATACCCTCCCATCCATTGTGAAATGATTGTTATCTCTCATTTCGACCGAAAGTGAAAAAACTTTAGTCCATTATAACTGAGTTTTGTGCTCTCTGCCCATTTTTTTTCGAAAAGGGAAAGAGTAGAATATTCATTGACAAATAGTATATATCGGCCATTAAATCAATAACTTTAGCAAATATCGAAAAAAATATTCTGCTTTTTGAAATATTCGGTTGACAGGCAAAGGGTGAGAAGTTATTATCAAGGTGCGGGTTTTGAACGGCATAGAAATAAGTTGATAACCACGTTGGAAATTGGCAAAATCAAAAACTTGTCAGTGACAATGGCAAACCACCCGAAAGGATGGGACGCAAAGCTATAGGGCCTTGCACGGAAGTGCGTGGCAGCCTGGCTATCGTAGGAGGGGGTTTTTTTATGCGCAAAAATAGGAAGGCACCAAGGCCATAGAATCGATCACAAAGATGATATGACCTTGGTTTTTTTATACGGCAATTTCCGTAAAAATCGGCAAAAACCTTTAAAATTAAGGCTTAGGAGGCTTCCAATGATCGGCAATTCTCTGACGAGCGCAATCGTAAACAAAGCGCTGGATGGCGTCTGGCAAAGGCAAAAAGCAATCTCCGGCAACATTGCCAATTATGAAACACCGGGCTATAAAGCGAAAAAAGTTTCTTTCGAAGCGGCGATGAAAAGCGAAATGGAAAAAAATATTTCTCATTCAGCATACGATCCGCTTCGGGCGCGCAGGGAGATCGAGCAAATGAAGATCCGCACAACGGTGGATGTCAAGGGCGCTGAACGGGCAGACGGGAACAACGTGAATCTGGATGTGGAGAATATCGATTTGGCCAAAGCTCAAATCCAGTATCAGTATCTCGTTCGCAGCATGACGGACACGCTTTCCAGATTGCGGTACGCAATCAGCGAAGGGAGGAAATAACCATGAGTTTTCTCAGCTCTTTCAACATTACCGGTTCCGGATTAACGGCGCAGAGACTGCGCATGGATGTCATTTCCCAGAATATCGCCAATGCCCGGGTGACAAGAACCGAGAGCGGCGGACCTTATCGGAGAAAAATGGTGGTCCTCAGCAGCATAGAAAGCGAGAGCGGAAGCTTTTCCTCCGCTTTCAAAAAGGCGGCAGCGGGGGGCGTTCAAGTCGATCAGATCCTGGAGGACTCCTCGGAGCCGGTCCCGACCTACGAACCGGATCATCCGGATGCGAACGAAGAGGGATATGTCATGTATCCCAATGTCAACACCGCCCAGGAGATGATCGATATGCTCGGCGCCAGCAGGGCTTACGAGGCAAATATTACTGCTTTTAATGCTGTCAAAACGATGGCGTTAAAGGCTTTGGAGATTGGCAGATAACCAGCATGAAAGGAATCAGGCGGCAAATATGTTCATTGTACCGATCAACTCAAATATTATAAACAGCGTCAATCCGATCGGCCGGTCGGAGGATAAGCAGAAGGCTGCGGGAACCGCTGCCGGTCAGGAACAGGCTCCGGCATTTAAAGATTTTGTCATGGATATGATCCAGACGGTCGAAAGCACCGAGGCAGCTACACAAGTGGATGCATACAACCTGTCCGTGGGGAACATGGATGACACGCATACCATGCTGATCAACGCTGCGAAGGCAGAATTGGCGCTCCAGACGATGGTTCAGCTCCGGAACAAAGTAATGGACGTCTATACGGAAATCATGAGAATTAACATCTAACCTTGGCGAATGGATTTGCAGGGATGAACGAGCAACTGAAAAAAGCACTGACTGCCATAAAACAGCATTGGTCTGACGCTTCCAAAACAACGAAAAGAATGATGATTGCAGGTGCGATCGGAGCTCTGGCTGTTGCTTTGGTTTTAAGCATATTCTTGAATACGAAGGACTATGTGGTCATTTATGAGGAGCTGGCCCAGACCGAAGCCGTAGAGATCCTGGGAAAGCTTCAGGAGATGGGCGTCAGCGCCAAAGTCGACAACAATGATTCGATCCTCGTTTTAAAGGAAGACGAAGCTCAGGTGCGAATGGCGCTGGCAACCGAAGGGTATCCCAAAAGCGGCCTCAGTTATTATCTCATCGAGAAGGGCAGCGGAATGCTGACCACCGATTATGAGAAAAAACAGTATGCGAATATGCAGCTTCAGGAGCGGATCGCGGCATCCATTAAAACGCTGGACGGCGTTCGGGACGCGGTCGTGACCATTACCATGCCGGATGAAAAGGTTTTTTATCTTGAGGACAGAGAGAAGGCCTCGGCGTCGGCCGTCATACACATGCAACAGGGATACACGTTATCGGACGGCCAGATCGCAGGGATTCAAAACCTGGTCGCAAGATCGGTGCTGGGACTCGAAAAGGAAAACATTGCGCTGATCGACAGCCAGGGAAACGATCTTGCGGGAGACAGTCTCAGCAACAGTCCGGACTATTTGAAAGTCAACCTTACCCGAGAAATAGAAAATGACATCAGAAAGAAAATATTTGCGGTACTGAACGGCCCTTACGATGAAGGGGATTTTAAAATCTCGGTGACCGCCAAGATCAATACCGACGCATTGATCCGGGAAGAGACGCTCTACACGCCTTCCGCGGAAGGGACCAATACGGGTGTGATCAGCGAATCCTCCGTCAGCAACGAATCTTATACCTCAGGGCAGGGGGACGGCGGCATCGCCGGGACCGACAGCAATGCGGAAATCCCCACGTACCCGGCGGAAACAGGGTACGGCGACACGATGTCGACCAGCAGCAACGAGCAGACAAAATATCAGGTCAGCCAAATCAAATCCCAGACGCAAAGATCGGGCGCTGATGTGGAATCCATCTCGATTGGCATTGCAATCAACAAAGATTCCTTTGCAGCGGGTGAACGGGAGAGCGTCATCCAGCTCGTCGCTTTTTCTGCCGGAGTAAGCGCTGAAAACATCGCGGTGGAAAATTTTGTATTTAAAACGCCCGAGGAGGTCGCAGAGCCTCCGGTCGCCGATCCGGGGATATGGGAGCAGAAATGGATCTACATCGCTGCCGGCGTCGGGTTCCTTCTTCTGGTCGGCGTCACTGTAATGCTGATATTGAAACGGAAAAAGAAAAGGCGGATTCCCGTTGAACCCGTAGCCGTCTCGACAGATGGAGCAGGGGCTGCGCTGGATCAGTTGTTTGGTCCGCTGGGGCCGGTGGGACAGATCACTCCCGTTAAAGATTCGCGCGGAGAAGCGATCAAGGTATTTGCCAGAGAGAACCCGGATATCGTAGCCCAGATGATCAAATCCTGGCTGCGAAGCGAAAACGACTGATTGAGGTTGCAGGAAGTATGAAAAGTCTAAATTCAAGACAAAAAGCAGCACATGTTGTCATATCCCTGGGGGCCGATATCGCTTCCAGCGTATATAAGCATTTGAATGAGGAAGACATCGAAAAGGTCACTTTTGAGATCACCAGACAGGAAAGCGTTTCTCCCGATGTATCCGATCAGGCGATCGACGAGTTCTACGGGCTGTGTGTTGCGCAGAAGGTTTATGTTGAGGGAGGCATCGCCTATGCGAAAAACGTGCTGGAAAAAGCATTTGGCGCGCAGCAAGGGACTGCGCTGCTGGAACGGGTCACAAAGACTCTTCGGACGAAAGCCTTCGATTTCATAAGGAAAGCCGATTATAAGAATCTGAAAAATATGATTATCAGCGAACATCCTCAAACGATCGCTATGATTTTATCCTATGCGAGGGCGGATCAGGCGTCTTCCATCATATCGGAACTGCCCAAGGATATTCGTGTGGATGTCGTGGAGAGAATTGCAAGAATGGATCGGACATCACCGGAAATCATACGGCAGGTGGAGGCGATCCTGGAACGGAAGTTTGAATCCGTGGTCTCCGTGGATTTGCTGGAAGTCGGCGGGATCAACTACATTGCCGAGATCATGAACAACATGGACCGGGGCACTGAAAAGTTTATCTTTGACGAACTGGGGCGAATCGATCCCAAGCTGT
>JAQUXD010000061.1:0-6737 GCA_028692535.1 Eubacteriales bacterium
GATGCCGCTGGCGCTGGCCTGCGACAGGGAATGTGTTACGCCCGAACCGTCGCCCAGCACGTACAATCCTTTGATTTTCGTCTCCAAATCCCGATTGACTTTCACCATGGAATTATAGAACTTTACTTCCACGCCGTAGAGAAGTGTATCCTCGTTGGCCGTTCCCGGCGCGATTTTATCGAGGGCATAGATCATTTCAATAATGTCGTCCAGCTGCCGTTTGGGCATCACCAGACTCAAATCTCCGGGTGTGGCTTTCAGCGTGGGACGGGTGAAACACTTGGCCATGCGATGCTCATTGGAGCGACGGCCTTTGACCAGATCCCCGAACTTCTGGAGCAGCACGCCGCCGCCCAGCATATTGGACAAGCGCGCGATGGACTCTCCGTATTCGTTGCTGTTGCGGAAGGGTTCGGTAAAGTTGTTGGAAACCAGAAGCGCAAAGTTGGTATTTTCCGTGCGCAGGGCCTCGTCCGCATAGCTGTGCCCATTGACGGTAACGATACCGTTCGTGTTTTCCGAGACGACTTCTCCGTATGGATTCATGCAGAAGGTTCGGACTTTATCGTTATATTTATCGGTCTTGTAGACGATCTTGCTCTCGTAGACCTCGTCGGTGATATGCTTAAAGATTACGGCAGGGAGTTCAACGCGAAGCCCGATGTCCACCCGATTGCTCTGCATGGTGATGCCCATCTTCCGGCAGATGCCCGAAATCCATTTAGAGCCGCTGCGCCCCGTGGCAAGAACCAGATCCTTGCAGGAATACTCCTGCCCCTTATCCGTGCGCACCACAAAACCGGCGTCCGTGCGCTCCACACTGTCCACAGTGGTCAGAAATTCCATGTCAATGCGTTTTTGAGTGTACGCAAACATCCGCTCCAGAATTTGTGCATTCCGGTCGGTACCCAAATGACGCACTTTGGCATCCAGCAGATGCAGATTGTTCTGGAGCGCGACCGTCTTTAAATCGCTGTTGGCTGTGGTGTACAGCTTCGCGTCCGCTCCGCCCATTTCGCACAGGATACTGTCTACATACTCCATCAGCTCCATGGCTTTCTCTTTGCCCACGTATTCGTGCAAATCACCACCGAAGTCGGTGGTGATGTTGTACTTTCCATCAGAAAGAGTCCCCGCTCCGCCATAGCCGTTCATGATATGACACGGATTGCATTTGATGCAGGTTTCCGTGATTCCGCGTTTGATGGGACAAGAACGATTTTCCAGTCTTTCGCCCTTATCGAGCATCAAAACACTTGCACGATTGTCGCGACGGGTCAACTCGTACGACAAAAACACACCGGCCGCACCCGATCCTACAACAATAATGTCGTAATGTTTCATTTTATTCCTCTGCGGTCAGCTTATCGAATTCTGCCACGACTTTTTCGAATTCCGCGTCGTCGTCGATATCCAGCAGTTCGAACTCTTCTTCGGAAACCTCGGCATAGCCGTAAATGTAAACGTCATCGGTCTCGTCGTCGGGAATCAGAGCGATATACTCTTTTCCGTCCACTTCAAAGATGCCCATGATTTCGCATTCGACTTCTGCGCCGTCATCGAACTCCAGCGTGATAAAATCGGCTTCTTCCATTTCATCTTCTTTTTCATCCATATCGAAGCTGGATTTCTTTTCTTCTGTCATTTTAAACCCTCCATTTCGGTGGCGGCTCTGCGCCATTGGTATTGTACCATGATTCTATGGATTCGCCAAATATTATTTGACGGTCTCCGGCTCCCGTTCCGGGAGGCTTCGATCCTTTTCGGAAAAGTACCGGAACACCGCATCCGCCGCAGTGCGATTCATGCCCGGAACCTTTGCCAGTTCTTCCGCAGAGGCCGTTTTGATGGCATCCACGCCGCCAAAATGTGCAAACAGGGCAGCTTTGCGCTTTTCTCCCACCCCTTCGATGGGATCCAGCAGCGACCGGCTCATTTTCTTTCCCCTGAGCTTATGGTGGTAATCGATGGCAAATCGATGGACCTCTTCCTGGATGGTGCCGATGAACGCAAAGAGTTCCTTCCTGTTTCGGAGGGGGATCTCCCGGTTTTCGTAGAGCAGACTGCTTGTCCTGTGATGAGCATCTTTGATCATGCCGGCTGTGGGAATATCGAACCGCAACGATTCCAACACCTTGATCGCGCCGTTGACCTGAGTCTTTCCCCCATCCATCAGAATCAGATCGGGCAGATGATCAAAGCCCTGAACGCCCTCCTGTGCTTTTTTGAGTCTTCGAAACAAAACCTCCTGCAAGCTTGCCACGTCATCGGCGCCTTCCACCGAACGGATTTTAAAACGTCGATATCCTTTCTTGTACGGTTGTCCGTCCAAAAAGACCACCATGCCACCCACGGAGTCGACCCCGTTGATGTTTGAGATATCGAAGGCTTCGATCCGGTGTATAGCGCTGCCCAGGGGTGCTCCGAGTATTTCTGTAAATGCCTCTTGGATCGCCTCCTGCTTTTCCTTTTGTCGCGCAGCCCGCTCGTCCAAGGTCCGGACCATCACTTCCACATCCTGCTTGACCAGAGACAACAGAGCCCGCTTTTCGCCTCTTGCGGGGACGGTCACCGTCACCTTGCCGCCTTTCTGTGCCGTGAGCCATTCCGAAAGCAAACCGGCGTCTCCGGGCAACTTCTCTACTATGATTTCCTTGGGGATCAGCACGTTGGCATCGTAGTATTGCTGGATAAAAGCGCCAGCCAGATCCGCTTCCTCTCCCGGATGTAAATCTCCCAACGGAAAAGTCTCCCGCCCGGACAATTTTCCTTCCCGAACAGTAAAGAGGATCCCATGTGCGCCGCTTTCACCCGAATGGATCAGAACCAGATCCAAATCCTCTTTCCGGGAAAGGACCACCCGTTGCTTTTCGGTGATCGCTTTGGCTGCTTCAATGGAATCTCTGAGCGAAGCGGCTGTTTCGAAATCCATCTCTTCTGCGGCCTGCTGCATCTGCGCGGTGAGCGTGCGAATCAGGTCCCGGTCTTTTCCCTGCAGAAAATCCATGGCTTTTTCCACGGCGCGCGCATATTCTTTTCTGTCGGCTGTGCCAAGACAGATCCCGCGGCACTGCCGGATGTGATAGTTCAGACAAGGCTTCACATCTTTGGGAAACTGCACGGTGGCGCATCGTTTCAAGGCATACGCTCTGTTGAGAAGGTCAATGATCTGGTTCACAGCGCCGGCATCGGCATAGGGCCCGAAGTATTTGGATCCGTCGTTGACGAGCCGTCGGGTTTTGAGGACTCTGGGGTACGCCTCCCCCAGCGTCACTTTGATATAGGGATAGGTTTTGTCGTCCCGGAGGAGGACGTTGTATTTCGGTGTATATTTCTTGATCAGGTTGCACTCCAGGATCAGCGCTTCCATTTCAGTGCCGGTAGTGATGTAATCAAACTCAGTGATCTGCTCCACCATCTTGCGGACCTTGGGCGGTTGGTTTCTGGGCGAATTAAAATACTGACGCACCCGGTTTTTCAGGGAAATCGCTTTGCCAACGTAAATGATCTGCCCGAATGCGTCTTTATGAAGATAAACACCGGGACTGTCCGGAAGTTTTTTCAGTTGTTCGCGAATGTCAAACATTTTCGGGTCGTAGCGCTCCGCGCAATCTTAACGGTTATCCCAATGACGGCTTTCGTAGTGCCGCTCCCATTCCTGGCGCCGGGCCTCTTCCTGGGCTTGCTTTTGACGAAGGCGCAGGGCTCGGGCTTCCTTTTTTTTGCGGATCTGCCGCCGCTTGTATACGATATAAACCACGAGCAGAAGGATCAGACCCAAAACCAGAGCCAGAAAGGTTTTTCCGATCAAAGCCGCAGTGGAGTCCTCGATGCCGAAGATCGATAACAATCCGCCTTCTTCTATGCCTGCGGAAGCAACGGCGGAAAACACGGCGATCCGACTGCCGCTCTCCAGCAATTCGATCTCTCCGATCTTCTGTCCCTCTTCCACCGGCGCCAGGACAAAGGGATCCAGTCGAATCTCCGTGGTCAGCACCGATTCGGAAGCCTCCACCGGTACGGTGTAAGCGATATCCTGCTCAGTAACGGCGATAACTTTATTCACTGAGCCTCTTCGAATCGAAACCGTTCCCAATTCGGTTCCCGCCTCCAGAACGCCGATAGTCTTATAATTCTCAAAGCCCCAGTCCAACAGTGCGATGCTGTCGGCAAAGCGCCCCAGATCGCTGGATTTGAGGACCACCGACAACAGCGTTGTTCCATCCTGCTCGGCCGCCGATACCAGGCATCCCTGAGCTTGGCTGGTATATCCGGTCTTGACACCGATCGCTTTAGGATATCTGCAGTGCCGAAGCACACCGTTCACGTAGATCGAAGTGGATGCCTGTTCATCCCAGAGAAGGCGGTTCGTGGTCCTGAAGTCTCTTGGCCCGCTCTTATTGGTAGCGTCTATATGATAGGAAGTCGAACGGACCAGCATGCGGAAGGTCTCATTTTCCATACAGTTTTTCGCAATCAAGGCCAGATCGTGGGCTGTGGTCACATGGAGCGGATCGTGAAGTCCGTGAGGATTGACAAAATTGGTATTCTCAGCTCCGAATTCCCGCGCTTTTTCGTTCATAAGTACCGCAAACTCCGACACGCTGCCGCAAATGGCCCAAGCCAAAGCCTCGGCACTGTCGTTGGCCGACTGAATCATCAAGGCATTGAGAAGATCCATGACTCCAACCACTTCTCCGGCCTTCAGACCGATACTGCTTCCGCCGGTCTGCGCCACCTGATCGTCGATGATGACCTCAGACTCGGGGTCCAGATGCTCCAAAGCCAATATACATGTGATCATTTTTGTTGTGCTGGCGGGAAACATTTTTCGATCCGCCGCCTTTTCGTATAGGATCTCTCCGGTCGTCATATCCATCAGCACTGCGGATTCTGCTTCCAAACGAGGCTCTTTGGTCAATGCGGCTGCGGAAACAGCATTTGAAAGCAGCAGTATCAGTGTGAGTATGAGGATCAGAAAGCGGGGTTTTTTCATGGTATAATTGGGGCCTTTCGCTGAAATTGTATGCAAACATTCTATTTGCCATTGTATCATATTGTGTTATACTTTTGCATAATCTTTTCCCCGGAACAATCCACAAAGCACCAGACAGGAGGCCGATCGAATGTTCAAATCCAGAGTGTACAACTTCTCCGCCGGACCGTCCATGCTCCCCTTGGAAGTGATGGAACAGGCAGCATCAGAAATGACAAATTATAGAGGATGCGGCATGTCAGTGATGGAGATGAGTCACCGATCACAGGATTTCGAATCGATCCTCCGGACTGCAGAGCAAGATCTCCGGGACCTGATGCATATCTCCCAGGACTACAGCGTTCTCTTCCTCCAGGGAGGCGGAACACTGCAGTTTGCCATGGTTCCTATGAACCTGCTCCGGAAATCCTTCAAAGCAGATTACGTCGTAACAGGAACCTGGGCAAAAAAGGCCGCGGAGGAAGCAGCGAAATTCGGAGACATTCGGATCACCGCGTCTTCGGAAAGCGACGGCTACACCTACACGCCGGATGTCACTGCAGAAAATTTCAGGACAGATGCAGATTATATCTATGTCACCGGCAACAACACGGTGTTCGGTGCCAGATGGGCCCAATACCCTGACACCGGAGACATCCCCCTGGTCTGTGATCTATCCTCGGGCATCCTGTCCGAGGAGATCGATGTGAATCGATTTGGATTGATCTGGGCGGGCGCCCAGAAAAACATCGGCCCCGCAGGACTGGTGATTGTGATCATCCGAAAGGATTTGCTGGGATTTGCTCCGCCCGAAACACCCACCATGCTGAATTATCAAATCATGGCAGAGCACGCTTCTTTGTATAATACTCCGCCGACCTACGCAATATATGTCGCAGGACTCACCTTTCGTTTTCTTAAGGAAAACGGCGGTGTACCGGCTATGGAAGCCCTCAACAGGAAGAAAGCCGGCCTGTTGTACCGGTGCATCGACAGCAGCAAGCTGTTCACCGCGCCGGTTGCGCCAAGAGATCGTTCTCTGATGAGCGTCGTATTCAAAACCGGAGATCCTGAGCTGGACAAAATCTTCGTTGACCAAGCCAGAGAACGAGGACTGGTGAATCTGGCCGGTCATCGGATCGCCGGAGGCATGCGCGCCAGCATTTACAATGCCATGCCTTTGGAAGGCGTGGAAGCGCTGATCCGCTTTATCGAAGAATTTGACAGGACGCATGCAGGAGGGCCCCATGTATAACATCAAGATCTACAATAACATTGCCGAAGAAGGCCTGGCCGGCCTGGGGGATTGCTTCAAAAGAACAGACACTCTGAAAAATGCCGACTGCATGATCCTTCGAAGCACTGATCTTCACGAAAAAGTATTTCCGAAAAGTCTTCTGGCCATCGCACGGGCAGGTGCCGGCGTCAACAATATTCCTCTGGAACGCTGCGCCCGGGACGGCATCGTGGTATTCAACACGCCCGGCGCCAATGCCAATGCCGTAAAAGAGTTGGTCCTGACGGGTCTGCTCATGGCTGCCAGAAATGTTCCCGAAGCCATAGAATGGGTCAAGGATCTAAAGGAAGACGTAGTCGATGCCGTAGAGAAGTATAAAGGAAAATTTGCGGGTCACGAAGTGATGTCCCGCACCATCGGTGTGGTGGGTCTGGGCGCTGTAGGAGTTCTGGTCGCCAATGCGGCAGAAGACCTGGGGATGAAAGTGATCGGCTACGATCCATATATTACTGTGGATTCCGCACA
>JAQUXD010000061.1:6837-10175 GCA_028692535.1 Eubacteriales bacterium
GCCGTGACCGATGCGAAACCTCCGTACACGGTACTCATAAAGCTGTCGCTGCTCAGCGTCATATTGGTATAAATAGAATAAGCTGCCGTTACGACCACCATGCCGCCGGCAGCCACGAGGCTCCCCGGAAGGATTTGGCGGAACCTCATTTTTTTTGTCGGCGCGCTGTAGAAAAGATAGCTTACCGAGCCGAAGTACAATACAACGCCCAACAACCAGCGCAAAGCGATCCAAAGCATGGAAATATGGGGTCCAAAGCGGTTTTTCAGCATATTGACAAGCGTATCTCCGAAAAGGAAAAACAGCGCGCGCAGAATGGCATCCCCATAGACCAGCAGAATCAGACCGAAAAGCAGAGAAAACAGCATCAGAAGACTGTTTTTTACCGCCCGCATCCGCTCCCGCAGAAAACTGCGGACTATGGGGCTGCCTGTATAGGCGTAATTGCTCATGCGCATCATGGCGTACTGGGCTTTACTGGAACCCCAGAGTGCCATCAGGGCGAAAACAAGGCTCAACCCTCCGGTATTTGCGGTATTAAGAAAGTCGCCGACCTGACGGATCCCCTGTTCGGACAAGTAATCCCCAAGCAGTTCCTGCAGGACTGCCGGCGTGATGGAAAAGGCAGCCAGCAACTGAAGAAGCAGAAGCACAGTAGGAATCAGCGAAAACATGAAATAAAAAGACAGCTCCGCCGGTTTTCCGTCGTAGTAGGGATCTGCGTGCCGATCGCGCACAGCGTACAGGATTGTCTTTGCATTATGTTTCATTTTCCTCCAGGAGTTCCCGAAGCCGGGCAAGCGCCCGGGCCCGGTGACTGATTTGGTTTTTCAGTTCAGCGGTCATTTCCGCAAAGGTCGTATTCGTGCCGTCCGGTACGAATAACGGATCATAACCGAAACCGCCCGCTCCTCTGGGCGCCGTCAGAAGGATGCCGGTACACTCTCCCCGGGCTGACAGCAGACGTCCGTCCGGATAGGCCAATGTGATCACACTTACATAACGCCCTGTCCGTTCTGTTTCCGGAACAGCGCGAAGGGCCTCCAACAGCTTGGCGTTGTTGGCCTGATCATCGGCCTCGGGCCCGGCATAGCGGGCGGAAAAGATCCCCGGCGCGCCATCCAGCGCATCTACCGATAAACCCGAATCATCGGCGATCGCCGGCAGCCCGCTCATACTGCAGATCGTCCGGGCCTTGATGGCCGAGTTCTCTTCGAAGGTCGTTCCGTTTTCCTCAATATCCAACACAGGAAGCCCCGCTTCCTGCTGAGATAGGATCTCCATGCCAAAATCTGCGGTGATCGCTTCCATTTCGCGGATCTTGTGGCTGTTTTGTGTCGCTGCGACAATTCGCATCTGTACCCCCTGTGCAATGTATGTTATAATAGCGCTACTTTTTCGAATGACATTATGGAAAGGATTCAACGATTATGAAACGCATTCTCATCACCGGTGGCCCCACCAACGAATATATTGACGAAGTGATGAAGATCACAAACATGTCCACCGGAAGCCTCAGTCTGGATCTGGCCAAGTGCGCCGCAGACGCCGCCTGCGAAGTGACACTCATCGTCACCGAAAGTGTCTTGGGCACCGCCCGCTACGAACGCTATGCCCTGGGGAAGGATCCGAAAGTAACTACCGTTCCCATCGAGACCACCCGGGATATGTTTGACGCTCTATACGCCGCTTCCCTGGAGCCGAAAAGCTTCGATGTGGTCATCCACGCCGCTGCTGTCGGAGATTACACGCCGGAATTCTCCTTTCGGTTGGAGGACTTGGCCAAGGAACTGGCGCAAGCCGTTCCGGTCATGAACGAAGCTGACGAAAAGCAGTTGGCAGAAACTTTCCTGCACATTATGGCGGATCCACAGTGCAAAGTGAACGATGACAGCAAAATCAGCAGTTACGAGCCCCACCTGACCGTCAAACTGACGCTGACGCAAAAGCTCATCGCGCAGCTGCGGGGCTGGTTCCCGGATGCTTTGCTCATCGGCTCCAAGCTTCTGGAAAACGTAAGCACCGACCACCTGGTAGAAGTGGCGCAGAAGCTCTGTCTTAAAAACCAAATGGACTATATCATGGCCAATGACCTGGCCGAACTGCGAAGCGGAAAGCCTTATCGCTACCTCGTTTCTCCGGAGGGCTTTACCGGTGTCACGCTGAACGGTCCCGACCAGCCCGGCTTGCTGGATTACGCAAGAGACAACTGGTTTTAATCTCATGTCCTAAATCCCAAAGCCGCGTCCGGTCCTCGCAAGAGGACTGAAACGCGGCTTTGCTGTTGTGTCAATCCTGTTCGTCCAAGGTATCCAGCAATCGTTTGATCCGCTCGTTCACCATGGCAAGGGCCACCTCGTTGCGCCCGCCTTCCGGAATAATGATGTCCGCGTACTTTTTGCTGGGCTCCACAAACTGTTCGTGCATGACCTTGACGGTGGTCAGGTATTGCTCCACCACAGACTCCAAAGTCCTGCCCCGCTTTTTAACATCCCGCAGGATCCTTCGAATGATGCGAACATCCGCATCGGTGTCGATATAGAGCTTGATATCGCACAGTTCCCGCAGTTCCCGATTCTCAAAGATCAGGATCCCTTCGACGATGATTACCTTCGCCGGCTCCACCGGAATGCTATCCAGGGACCGGTTGTGTATCGTAAAGTCGTAGACCGGCCGCAGGATCGCCTGGCCGGTGCGAAGGCTTCGAATATGCCGGATCATGAGATCCGTATCGAAGGAGTTGGGATGATCATAGTTGAGCAGGCAACGTTCGTCGTAGGACAATTCGTCGTGAGCTTTGTAGTAAAAATCGTGGCTCAACAAGGCCACCGCAGGTCCGAATTCTTCCTGGATCCTGCGGACCATGGTGCTTTTCCCCGATCCGGTTCCTCCGGCGATCCCGATGACGATGGCCTCTTTGCTCATTTTTTCTTTCCGTTTTTCTTTCCGTTTTTCTTTTTCCGTGGCTCCAGCGGCGGCAATTCGCCCTCCAGCGGCAGTTCATAATCGCCGTTTCGCTCTTCCTGCGTGACCGTCGAACCCAGGTTGAGCACGCCTTTCTCCAGCTCCGCGATCGTGTTTTTGATCTCCACCATGCGCTCCGGCGTCAACTCACTCTGCATCGCCAGGCTTGTGCTGTACAGCACCGTTTCCAGCGCATCATGCATCTGCGCGATCCTGGAGCGCACATCCTGCACCTGCTCGTCTCCGACAAATTCTTTTTCCGGATGGGACGACATCAGAGAGGTGATCTCGCTGAGCAGATATTCGTTGTATCCGTCCACTGCGATGCACTCCCAGCCGATCTCCTCCTTGACCGAAGCGGCAAATTCGAACTT
>JAQUXD010000062.1 GCA_028692535.1 Eubacteriales bacterium
ACGCAAGGCTCAGCAATCCCCAGTTGTCGATGACCATCGTATCGTTGACGGTTACACGAACGCCGTCATCGGAATAGGTGGTGAACGAATAATTGCCCGATACGGTGGGGCGGATATAGCCTGTCCAGCGGATGGAGTAGTCTTCCGGTTCGATCACCGCGTCGGGCGGTTCATACCCGAAGTTGAAGGCGATCCGCGGATCGATCCGCCGCATGCGCAGGGCGGATTCGTTTTGCAAATTGCTTTCGTCGTAGTATTCGCCCAGAAGTCCGTTCGTATAGTTGGGATCCAGACCCAGAATTTCAAAATGGGCCGTGACCGTTACGTTTCCGGTGACGATGACATTTCCACCGGCATCCGGAACCATGGAAGGATCCGAAGAAGTAAAACCCGTAAACACAAAACCGTCAGCCGGTGCGACCGTCAGGTGGATCGTTTCTCCTTCAGAGACTTCCGCATAGGTGGGTGTAACCGTTCCGGCGCCGATAGGACTGACGGTAGCATTAACAGTGTAAATTTCCGGAGGTGCCTCAATCAATTCTGCCGGCAGATCGAGCGTAGCGTAAAGTGAATCATAAATGATTCGGGGGCTTCCGGTCATATTCAGGCTGTCGGCCACCAGACGGCCGGTAATGTTGCTGGACCCGCCCAGCGAGACCGCCGCGTCAGGAGCGTAGAGCAATCCTGTTATTGCATCGTTGTATGGAAGGCTTACCGTGGAAGCATCGGTAACGAGACTTCCGATGATCGAAAAGTTGCTGGGACTGACAATGTTCGCGATTCCTGTATATATCACATGTCCATAAAATGGAACCGTTGCGTGAAGCGGCAGGTAGTCGTGAGCGACAATGTAGACCTGGTCCGGGTTTCCCGATGTATTCTGAATAATAAATTTTGTTCCGGTGAAGTCACTGATGTACAGAAAAAGCTTGTTTTCCCCTGTAATATACATCAGCGGGCTTGCTGAGTCAGCAGTGATATTGAGCGTATCGATCACGACATGAATGTCACCGTTTCCTGTGTCGAATGTTACGTTTTTCTTGTGCGTAATATTAAGCGTTCCATAATGGATATTCTGATCGATGACAAGTGGCTGGTTGTTTTTTGCGCTGTTCACGTAGTTCCCAATGGCCGGAGTTGCTACCAGGCTCGGAAATGCAGCATCATATTCCGTTTGTGACAATTCGACATTCTTTAATTCGTATCCCGGATAACTATCATCGTACCATTTGGGATAAGTGTAGGATGTGCCTGCTTTGTGATAGAACAATCCGGTCGACTGAATTGACTGTCCCAAAGCAACGTCGCCATTTGCAGTATAGGAATTTCCTTCGATATACCCGGCGGATGCATTGAAATCGCTATTCAAGTAGATTGCCATGTCTTCCGGATCCGGATTTCCCGCAGGCACAGCAGAAACAGGCGTTGCGGCAGTGAGCAGCAGACTTAGGATGATACCTATGGATGCGAATCGTTTCTTTTTCATTTTTTCCCTCTTAGCGAGTGATATATACGGTTTTTGTTACAGGATCCCAGTTCACAGTGGCATCCAGGGCCTTGGATATGAATCGCACCGGCACTAAGGTGCGGCCATCCCGGATGAATGGTGCAACATCCATTGGATCCGGGTTTTTAACTGGTAGTTCATTTTTAAGATCTAATATCAAAAAATCCGTATTTCCAATCATGAGAAAAATGTATTTATTATTGTGGTGGATCTCGATGCTTCGGGATCCGGCATCCCACGTAATGGATTCGTTATCAACACCCAAGGCGTTGAGGATGCTTCGGAATGGAAGCATCGTTCTTCCGTCGACGATGATGGCCGGTGTGTCGGATACTATTTTCGTCCCATCGACATATACAGAGATTTCAGGTTCCGCGTAGATCGCAACGCCTGAAACCAACAAGAGGAAGCACAGGATGCAGAGGATTCGCTTGTATTGTCGTTTGGTTCGCATATCGTCCTGAGCAACAGCCTGTATGGCAATGGGGTTACGAAAATAAGTAAGAAGTATTCTTACTTATAATTAATTGTATACTATTTATAACGAATGTCCAGCACTATTTTGTAAAATACCCACATATATCGGCAATTTGCTGTATATTTTCCCCGGAGAAATGAAAAGGGATGTGCGGGAAAGTACTGTAGATTGCGAAAAAGCATGAACCCGGTTATAATCGGTGGATGCAAGAGTATGGACAGGAGCAGGGCGATGATCGGCAAGGAACAGATCCAACAGGTTTTATTGGCGTGGTATGACCGATGCGGTCGCGATTTGCCCTGGCGGGCAGATGCCGATCCGTATAAGATATGGATTTCGGAGATTATGCTTCAGCAAACCCGAGTCGATACGGTCATTCCGTACTATGATCGCTTTCTTCGTGCGCTGCCTTCCGTAGAGCATCTGGCTCAGGTATCGGATGATGTGCTCTTGAAGCTATGGGAAGGGCTGGGGTATTACCGCAGGGCGGCAAACCTGAAGAAGGCGGCAGGGCAGCTCGCAGAACAGCATGCAGGGCGACTGCCGGGAGAGGTGTCCGAGCTGCTCCGATTGCCGGGGATCGGACCCTATACCGCCGGCGCTATCGCATCGATTGCCTTCGGGAAGCCGGTGCCGGCTGCCGACGGGAATGTGTTTCGCATTTTGGCCCGCCTGACCGGCAGGAAAGACAGCATCGACGATACGGAGGTACGAAAAGAATTGACAGCTCTGGTCTCCTCGTGGATCCCCACTGATCGGCCGGGAGATTTCAACCAGGCGCTCATGGACCTGGGCGCTACGATCTGTCTGCCCAACGGGGCTCCGGTCTGCGCAAAGTGTCCGTTGCAGCGGTTTTGTCGGGCGTATACCGAAGGTTTGACCCAGGACATTCCGATAAGAAGCGGCAAGAAGCCACGAAAAATCGAAAAGAAAACGCTGTTTGTGATCAAATGGAAAGGGAGGGTGGCTCTTCAGAAAAGAAAAAAAGGCGGATTGCTTGAAAACCTGTGGGAGTTTCCGGGCGTTGAGGGGTGGCTGTCAGAAAAAGAGCGCCGGAGCGCTCTTGATTCGTGGGGGATCCAAGCGGATCAAATGTCTGCCATGGGCGCCGCCAGACATTTGTTCACACATCTGGAGTGGCACATGGAGGGATATCTGGCGGAAGCTTCTCATGTGTCGGAAGCGGACCGATGGATATGGGCTTCTCCCGAAGAGCTGACCACCGTCTACCCGATTCCGTCTGCGCTTCGGTATTACCTGGAAAGACTTTGATCCGATCTGCCGATAAAGGTGGCTATCGTTTCGTTCTTATATCCAGCTTGTTGGAACGAATCAGATCCACAAACAGATCGGACAGCGCGGGATCAAACTGTCGTCCTGCATCTTCTTCCATTCGAACCAACGCTTCCTGAACGGGGAGCGCCGGCTTGTAGCATCGCTCCGAAATCATAGCGTCGAAGGAATCCGCCACGCATAGGATGCGCGCGGTGAGAGGGATGTCTTCCCCCGCGATGCGTCGCGGGTAGCCTGTTCCGTCAAACCTTTCGTGATGGCCCAGAACAGCGGGGATCACGTAGTCCAGCGAAGGCAGGTGGCGGATGATGTCGATGGAAGCCTCCACATGACCCTTCATGATCTCGAATTCTTCGGATGTCAGATGATCCGGTTTGTTGAGGACCCGTTCCGGAATGCCGATTTTCCCCACATCGTGGAGCAGGGCTGCCTGGCGAATATTTTCCACGATGTCTTCGCTCAAATGCGCGGCCTTGGCCAGCTCCGTGGCATATACGGCCACATTGTCCGAGTGGTTGAAGGTGTAGTGATCTTTTGCATCAATGGCCGCTGTCAGTGCATAAATGGTGGATTTATACTCATCGTAGATGTTCGCGTAATCCGGCTCCTGGAACTGTGCTTCTCTGTTCTGTACAAAGGTATCGAACACCTTGATAGCGTTTTTCCCTTTTCGTTTGATTTGATAAATCGCCTGATCCGCATTGTCCACAAGCTCCTTGACGGTTTGCGCCCCGTAGGGGTATATGCTGATTCCGATGCTTACCGTCAGACGCTTTTGGTGATAATCTGCCGAATACCGGCGAATGTCTCCGATCTGATCTCTGATGGACTCGGCAATGCGTTTGACCGCGTAGACATCGTAGCCCGGCATGATCACAGCAAATTCTTTTCCTCCGTAGCGGGCCACATGACAGCCTTTTCCTACGGTCTCCCGGATGAGCTGAGCGATGGTCTGGAGGGCCAGATCTCCATTTTTAACGCCATACAGCTGATTGAACAATTTGAAGTCATCGACGTTGAGGATCATCAATGCCAGGGACAGATCTCGGCTTTTGTTGAATTCGTCCTGCAACGTTTCGTAGAAGTACCTGCGATTCAGGGCGCCGGTCAAGTGGTCTGTCCTGGCCTCCCTGTAAGCTGTTTCATAGGTGTGCGCATTCTTGATGGCGATGGATGCCACTGCGCCGATCGAGGAGATGATGTTCAAATCCCGTTCATGAAGCTTGCTTTTTCTGCCTTGCTGGGTAAACAGGATGATTCCGATCAGATTGTTGTTGTCCTTCAGGCCAATACAATGGGAAATATTCATTTTTGCCAGTTGTATCTTTTCGGATTCCCACATGGATTTATAGGCGACTGAATGTGTAAAATCTTCCATGCAAAGGTATTCTTCGTGCTTTTCCAGCCAGGACACGATGGGATTGTCTCTCCGGATCACAAAGGATAAATCGGCCAGGGACTGGTCGCTGTAGCGCATGATAAAGTCACCGTTCGCGTTTTGCGGAATGCTGATAAAAATCCCCAGGATGCCCGTGGCCCGGGCGATCGCCGAGACTGTATTTTCGAAAATCGTATTTAGATCCAGGCTTCTGGAGGCTTCTGAGCTGAAATTCCGAAGGATTTCGTTTTGCTGTTCTTCCTCACGGACAAAGAGGTTGGTGATGACCTTCTTCCAAAGCACCAGCAGTACGGAAACGATCAGGACAAAGCTGGCCAGATAAAGGGGCAGGGTATTGGCGCTGAGGAAGCTCGGCCCTGCGGAAATGGCTCTGTCCATGTGCGGAAACAGCGTATAGAAAGCCAAAAAGCCGATCATGACACACAGAAGATAACCCACGCTCTCCGAGGCGATCATCCTCAGCTTGAACAGCTTGCGCTTCACCAGTGTGAATATCAGCAACGCTGCATTGATCACACCGGCCAGGATATCCACGGGGAAGCCCCGGAAAAAGGGCAGAAGAATAGCAGCGTTTCCGGCAAACAGAATCAGGATCCCGATCAAAATCGGAGTGATTTTTTTTCGCAGCGCGGCGTTTTTCCTGCATTTTTCCCAGATCAGCGAAAATACGTGAGCGCCGATAATCGCCGGCAGCAGAAACACCACGACGGCGAATGCGGAAACATCGTCGTAAATCATCTGAGACATCCCGTTTACCGTAACGATCGTGGGCCATCGCATAAACAAGCCGGAAGGGATATTGATCAGAAAGCAGGCCAAAAGCAGGCCAAAATACAATCGATTAAAAAATTTCCGTTCGGCTCCGATAAATGCGGTGATGAATCTGAAGTAACTGAGCATGATCAGGAACATCCCGCCCAAAGAGACGTGATACCAAAAAACGTATGTCGGCCAGAACTGCATCCGCATGAGCAGCGAACCGCCTGTCCAGAAGATCATGGCCAGCAGCAGGAGTTTAAACGCCTGGATCAGATTATCCTTTTCCGCGTTGATAAAAATCATCAACATGAAAAGGTAGCTGAGCACCGCAACGCTGGGGAAGTATTCAAAAAGCCCGTTGGTCATCGGCGCACCTGCCTTTCGGCGGGATCGATCTCCTGCAGCCGCAGCAGCTCGTCCAGATCATAGCGGGGCGGATTCATCTTCGCAATAGGTTTTCCGTGCTTTTGTGCGTAGGCGCCGAAGGTGCCGCATCGCACCGCTGTTACGGTCAATGGATCCATACCCAATATTTTCTTCAGATCCCGGTAATCCTGATCGATATATTTAAAATAAGTGGTTAGGATCTCTTTAATGATTTCCATGGTGACAGCCCGCTGCACCAGTTCATCTTTCTCCAACTCGATATACAGCTGCATGTAAGGATGTTTCTTGTCTGTATAGGTTTTACATGCAGTCCATCCGGCCACGGCAAAGCCCGACAGTTCGATGGCGTGCTGGATGCTGTCCCGGGAAATTCGTGTAAAGCCTGCAATATCGATAATCGAAGGGACCCGGTCCACATATTCGAATCGAGGGATCGCGGTTTCATCTTCTTTATTGGAAAGTCCTGCGCAGCGATATACGTCGCCCACCCGATACCGGGCAAAAGCACCGCCTTTTAAGACCGTCAGTACGATTTCGTATTTTTCACCCGGGATCACCTGATCCATCAGATACGTGGGGGGCACGTAGTTGGGATCTTCCATGCTCCTGAGCATATCCTTTTCCGGTATGAATTCATAAAAGCAGGAGTCCGGGAAAAAATACATTCCGTTTCGCGTCCATGTCTCTGTTCCGATCAGGGAAGGTTCCGTCCCTGCGAAGATCTCCATAGGTCGAATTCCCCAGAGCGCTTCCAGGTCATCCTTGTAGCTGTTATTATCTGTGCCGGCAACCATAAAGCCTTTCAGTTTAAAAAGATCCCGTGGTTCAAGACAACGGTTTTCCCGTTTGCAAGCCCGGCGGGCTTTGAGGATCCGCCAGATCATTTTAAGCTTACAGTTCAGCAGCGCAGACAGCCCGCCGGAAGAGTGCGAGGACCCCAGGCTCAGGCTGATGGCGTAGGCCACGCTGCCCAGACCGAAGAACAATTCCACGTCTTGCTGCATCGCCATTTTAAAACCCAGCTTGTTTCGCTCGGAAAATGTCATGTGCTCTGCCTCTTTGACCGGCGGCAGAAATTGAATGTCTATTTCTTCGTTGAGCGCATGAGGAAGCAATCCCGTGGCATAGGGCAGCGGCGCCAGGCCGTAGAGTAATTTGTCCCGGGCATCTACGTTGATCTGACCTTTCGCCGAAGTGGTAGACAGGATCAGGCAGGCAGCTACGTTTGTACTAAAAGTATCCAGCATGCTTCGGGTATAGGGAGCGACTTTAACAGGGTGCTTTCCGCCTTCCCAGGTGGTCTGGATCCAGATGACAGGGTTGTCGGGCAGGAGCTCTCCTTTTTTCTGCAGCAGAATGTCGGAGTAATCCTCGTAGGCGGTGAGCGGCACCATTCTTCGAAACTCTTCGATGGATCGGGGCGACTTGCCCTTCAGGATCGATTGCCCCAAGGGCGAGCGGGACCACATGGGAATCTGTTCCTCCATGAGTCTCTTTTGGATGGCCATGTATTCATCCATGCGAAGGTCCAGAAAACCGCAATAGTTTTCCCAGATCAGTCCGTATTGCTCCTGTTCCAATTTATTTTTCAGATTCATAGCACTCTCCCTGGGGGGCGTTCAGTGTCCGCAGTCCTTTTTTAATGCTGTTGCAGGTAGGGATCAAAAACGGCGTGGAACGACGGTATGCGTCGTATGCGCGAAATGTGTTCGGAAAGGTCCAGATATCCTGTAGCAGAATATATAAAAAATTGAAGCCGATCAGGCTGAGCGCCAGCGCTGCGATCTCCCCGCCGGGAAGAAACAGGTACAAGGACGCATAAAATCCGGCAAAGCACCAAAATCCGGGGTGGCGGCAAGTGGCATATACGCCGCGGTCACATATGCTTTTCAGTTTATCGTCATAAATATAGGTCGATTGAAAGGGCAGGGCAAAAAACAGGGTATAGATCAATGCAGCCAGAAAAACCATCGCCAATGCGATGCCGGCAAGCCGGGCAGCAGTAAAAGGAGGCAGCGCAGAGAGATTGCCGCCAAGGGCCAGAGCGGTGGACAGGGCAATAAAAAACATCCCCGTTCCAAAGCCGCGGTGAAGCATTTTGTTCTTCCATCTTACGCTGTTGATGTCGTACAGGAACAGGCAAGCAAATCCGAGGGAACCTACTGTCAATGCTGTCATGTTGCCTCCATTATTCACGCACATCTTTTATTATACATCAATCATGTATTACGTCAATCAAAAGGATGTCATCGGACCAACAGTCCCATACACAATCGAAGATTATAAGAAAAAAGGTATAAAAGTTTTGAATTTTAAATTCATATCATTTATACTGTCTCTATTCATTCACAGGTCATATGAAAGCGAGAGTGCATGGACGGCCGGGAAACAATCTATTATCCGCAGGACGAAATGAATCAAATGCTCATTCCGGTCACATCCGGGTGTCCGTATAATCGGTGTGCTTTCTGTTCAATGTATAAAGGAGTTCCCTATCGGCAGATTCCCCTTTCGGAAGTCGAAAAGCAGATCATTTATGGTGATTTATACACGGAGCGTATTTTCCTGACAGGCGCGGATCCAGTGGCGATCGGCTTTGATGCTATGCAGCATGTGCTGGCTTTGGTCCGAAAGCACTTGCCCTATTGCGCTTGTGTGGCTTCTTATGCTTCGGTCAGAAGCCTTGCCGTTTATTCGACGGAGGAGCTGTCCGCTCTTCACGATGCAGGCTTGCGGCTACTGTATATCGGATTCGAAAGCGGGTTGGATCGGGTCCTGGAGTCGGTCGATAAAGGGCATCGGGTTGAAACAGCCATAGAGCAGGCAAAAAAACTGAATCAGGCCAGGCTTCAGTTCAACACGATTTTGATTTACGGGATCGCCGGTCTCGGAAGCGGCATAGAAAACGCTGTGGCATCAGCGGCCATGGTCAATCAATTTGAAACCAGGAAAGTGATCACCATGAATTTAAAGGTATTCAACGGTACGATACTGGAACAAAGAGTCCACCGCGGAGAATTTTTCCCTGCGGACGGAGCAGAGCGTCTTGCGGAGATCCGGACTCTTCTGGAGTATCTGGATCCGGCGCGACCGTTGGAGTTCGACACGACACACCCTACGAATATGATAAAAATACGAGGCACATTGCCTCAGGATAAAGACCGGTTGATTCGGGAGGTTCAGCAGCACGCACAACAGATGAGCTGAATGTCCGACCGGTCGTCAGAAAAGATTGCCGGAGGATAAACAGCGATGATGACAGCAAATAAAAAAACTTTTATATTCCCTCAGTATCAGTCACCCGACTTTCAGCGTGAAGTGTTTATGCGCGCACCGGACGCAACACTTCAGCCGGCGCCGGCAGACGGTGTCGCTCCCGAGAATTATCATGCCACTACGATCTACCCGGAATACTATAAAAGAAGCGGAAATTGGATATTGCTGGAAGAAAGCCGCATGGATTGCGCCGTTGTGGTCGGCGATGACGGCACGCTCGATGCCCGGGAATTCCGGAATATCCGGAAGGGTGATCCGGTCGTTGTAGGCCGTTGCGACGACGGCAGCTCCGGAATCTATGTCCACACAGCATGCTTCTGCCATTCGAAGGCCGGTGAAAAAGAATTTACATTCCGTACGGGCCGCTCCCGGGAAACGGCCTATTCGAAAGACTACGATCAGTTGGCCGCACTGCTCCGTCACGAGCGGGAGCACGGCTATGTGGTATGGGTCCTGGGTCCCGCAGTAGTGTTTGATTATTATGCGCGAAAGGCTCTTTCCGAACTGATCGGCAAAGGGTATGCCGATGCGCTGCTGGGGGGCAATGCCGTGGCGACTCACGACCTGGAGGCCGCTGTGTGCGGAACGGCTCTCGGACAGGATA
>JAQUXD010000003.1 GCA_028692535.1 Eubacteriales bacterium
CTCTTGAAAGCGTAAACAGTATGCACAGGCATGCCGCGCCGACCGCGAAGAATGAAGCGATCTTCCACTTTGTCGCCTTGCAGTAATACATCATGGCTGCCAGCATGGGCGCCGCCATGACGATCAAAGAACCGAAGACATTCGGACTTCCCGTCAAAGAAAACACCCTCGTTCGGACACCCATTTCCGTCTGACTCACCCAGCTTGCCGGGATCTCAACACCCACAATGTACTGATAGATCCCGTGAAAGCTCAAGAGTAGAACGGTCATGGCAAAAGCGCCGTAGAGCGCCGCTGCGTCCTTCCGATCCTCCAACAGGCGCAGGATCAGAAAAAACCAAACCATGTACTGCACCTGCGCGCGATATCCCGCAAGTGCCACCGCAGGAAACGGTCGATTCAGCATCATCAGGAGAAGCCCGATCGCCATGAACAACAAAATGGAAGCTTCCAGCATATTCCCCCGGGCAAAGCTGTTGTTCCCGACGCGCATCCCACGCCGCAGAACCAAAAGAACCCCTGCAGCGATGAACAATTCTTCCCATATTGAAGCGACCGCTGTCAGACCCAGTACATCTCGCAGCGCATACTCAATGGGCAGGTAAAGCGCAAACAGCATCAGAAACCAACGATGAAAGGGAATCCTGCAAATTTGTGAAACGATCAGACTGTTCCGAGCGACGTTGTTAGGCAGTCGACCGGAAGCGGTGATGAGCCGTGCTGAGATGCTGGTCTCCCAAAATTCGCCCAACGTCCACAGCAACTGCTGAATTTTTTTCAGCACACGCTGATAGCCGGATCGATCCGCAGGGTCTTCCGCTTCGCAAAAGGCCTCCCAGATACGCTTGGTTCCGGAGTGAAGATATCCCAACTCCATCGCAGACGGAAATCGGTTTAAAATACTGTTTTCGATCATTGCTTTCATCAGAACGCCCTCTTACATGATATCGCTCATGCCCTCAGGCGGATTGTATTCGCCCATTTCAACATAGCGGATCGTGCCGATGGATTCGAAGGTCTGGGTTTTGACGATGTAAGTCCTTCCGGCCCGAAGCTCCTGACTGCCGATCTTAGGGCTGGCCGTACCCTTCGGGACAGTGGCCCGAATCAGAACAACGATGGTCTTTTTCGTGGGGTCTTTGGCATCTACGATACGACCGTCTGCTGTGATTGCCTGCATCCAGTAATCTTCCAGCCACAGGTCTTCCACCGTGCCTTCTAAGTATTCGTTCCCGGAAACCAGCCTTTCTCCGGCCAGATCCTGACGGATCGCTTCCTCAAAGATCCTGGGCGCAGCTCCGATGATAGCGACTTCAGCATAGCAGTCCACCTTTTCGGATACAACATCCGTCACCTTAGCGCCAAGCAGCTGGACGGCAATGGCTCCGATCACGGCGATCACAGCGATCACGGCAATCAGATCCACTACGTTGATCAACCCCAGCAGCTTCCCTTTTTCATCGATTAATTTCATGTTCCCCTCCGTTGATTACTATTCAATCCAACCTAATATACTGCGCATCGCCCGAAGTCGCTCCTCCCAGGAGCAGCTTCTGGCAAGACGCATGCGTTCCGCTCTTCTCGGGTCGTCCGGCGATTCACCGGCAGCCTCTCTGCACTTTTCAATAAATTCTTCGGTATCCTCAGCCAGGTAGATGCAATCGGCATATGCTTTGACCTGCAGCGGGACCGGAGTACTCACCACCGGCTTTCCCGTTGCCAGGTATTCGTAAAACTTCAAAGGACTGACATCCTTAGAAAGTTCATTGTGGGCAAAGACATTCATGCACACATGAAATGGCAGCATGATCCGGGGCAACTGATCCTGGGGCACGAGTCCTCGACATTCCACATTGGGATATTCCCTCAGCCAGGAAAGATCGACCCCCGGCAGAGATCTCCCCACCAGTACAACCTTACCGTCGGGAAACGCTCCGGAAACGGCCCGGATGCAGTCGTAATCGATACATTCCTGAAGCATCCCCACGAACCCGAAGGTCAACGGGCGCTCCGCCTGCGGTGTCCATTCCGCCACAGAAGAAAACAGTTCGTAGTCCACACCGTTTGGAATCAAATGCGTGTTGGGATTCAGGGCGGACAACCGGTCGTATAGTCCCTGCGCGGTAGCAAACACCGTTCCGGCCTTTCGGGCCAGATCCTCTTCCATGCTGTCCACCACACGGGGATCGATCATTCCGGGATAGGCCGAATGCCTGTCTACACAATCGTAAATCGTCCGTTTCCAAAGCGCTTCGGCATCCATCCCCAGCAAGCCGGCCAGAGGAGCGATTAAATCTGCTGTCGAGGGAGAATAGCACCAAAGGTAAAAATCGTGACCGAAATTATTTTCTTTCAGCAAGCCCTTCAGATACACCGCCAGTTTTTTCTGATTGTAGCGGTTCAGCCCCCGCAGTTTGTTATAAAACGGAAGCACCGGCGGCGAAGCGTAGACCTTCAAGTGGTTCCTTTTGAGCACGCCGCCCTGCAGATAAGCGTGCAATCGGTCACGCGCGTGGGGATCCTTGAGCGGAGCGATGAGCGTGACCGGCGGGTCCACGTACAGGACCTGCGCATCTGTCATCCGGTTCATGACATTCTGTTTTCGGGTGGGGATCGGATCGTAATTGGAAGTGGAGAGGCACAGGATCTTTCTCATGCGCGCCTCCTTTCCTGTGACAGCAGTTTTGCTGCCGCAAGCCCGTTGGATCGCTCCATCTCCTGCAGTCGTTTGCGCACAGCATCCCCCAACCGCTCATTTTCCTGTTCCATCATGGTGTCGATATGCCGGCAGAGCACCTCCGCCCGCAGACCTGTGAGCGAAACGCAGGCCGTCGATCCGATATCCTTGATAAAGCTATCCACTTTGACATCGTAGGAGATCCCCACCACCGGAGCGCCTCCTGCCGTGGCAAAAATCAGCGAGTGCAGCCTCATGCCCAGCACCAGCTTCATGGATCCCAACATTCCGATCAGATCCTCTACCGGATGTTGCTGCCGACAAACATAGTGGGGCGCTGACAGCATCAATGACACCTTCTCACCCACAGGCATATCCTTGGGCATCTCGATGGGCAGAAACACCGGTGTCAGACCGTAGGTGTCCCAGGCGTATTCTGCGGCTTTTGCCACTTCATCCGGTCGGGTAAACGTCTCCCATGCCCGCAGGCAAAAACCGATTTTGGGAATATCGGAAGGGATCCCTTCTCGTTCAAACGCTCTGCGCACACCCTCGGGACCGGCATGCTTCAGATTGACTGCGGGATCTGCGGCCAGAATGATTTCCGGTTTGATAACCCCCATCTCCCGAAGGAGTTCCAAGGATACGCTGTCACGAAGGGTAATGATATCCGCGGTAGCATTCAGGACTCTCCCGGCAATCCGCCGGTTGCGCGGTCTGGAAATGGGCCCGATCCCGCAGCCGTACATCACGATCCTGCAGCCGAAACGCCGGGCGGCCCACAGTGTAAACAGATAGAAATACAGCGAACGGCTGGAGGTGACATCTTGGATCAGACTTCCTCCGCCGTTGACAAAAAGCCTTGCTTTTCGCAAGCTCTTTAAAAATGCTGGAACATTGAATATATAATAGCTTCCGACTCTTTCCTTCTGCCGGGTCTCGCCCGGATTCCGGGACATGACCTGAAATGGCATATCCTGATCGATCGCCCGCAGCTGGGTGAGAATGGCGCGCAGAATCGCTTCGTCGCCCGCATTCCCTCTTCCGTAGGCGCCGCAGAGGACCGCTCCGGTTCGTGTGCCGGCTGCCTTTCTTCGCAGGACCGTCTGGTAGATTTGCTGCTGATCCTGCTTCATCTTTTCCAGAGAAAACGCGTCGGAAGCCTTTTTGAAGAGATTATCCGCCAATTTTTCCCGGAGATCCGCGTCTTTGGCCAATTGCAAAATATATCCGGCAAAGGTTTCCACATCTCCCGGCTCAAAGAGGTAGCCGGTCACTTCGTGCTGGATCAAAGAAGGAATACCGCCTACGTTAGTGGCGATGGCAGGACAGTGTTGGTAAGCGCCCTCCAGCAGAGAGTACGGAAACGTCTCGGACAGAGACGCCAGCACATTGATATCGATTTCCGAAAAGTAGGTTTTGATATCCTCGACCCAGCCTTCAAAGACTGTCACGTGATCGATGCCCAGTTGTCTGGTCATTTTCTTAAGAACGCTGGCATCCTCGCCTGTTCCCGCGATGGACAGCCGAAGCCGGGGTTCCTTTTCGTAGGCCCGGGCAAAAGCCCGGATGACCGTGCCGATATCCTTGATCGGCGTCAGCCTGGCGGCGATCCCCACACGGATCACATCCTCGGGTTGACGGGCGGGGCGGCCTTCCTTTTTTGCCAGGGAAAAATCCAGCCCGTTGTATACGGTAAAAATACTCTGCGGGTCGAAGCCCCGCTGGATCAGCAGCTCCTGCATGCGGTCGGCCACCGCCACGTAATAGTCCATCCTGCGAAGGGCGTATGCATTGATCAGGCCATAAGTATATTGCTTGAGCGGCATCCCCAGATAGTCCAATCGGGGGTCGGAATGGACGGTGGTCATGACAGGGACGCCCTTGAACTTCTTGACGAGAATACCCAGCATATTAGCCTTGGCTCCATGGCAGTGGATCACATCGGGCGCGAAGGCGTCCACCTGAGACAACGCCATTTTAAATGCATGGAACGTCCCCAGGCCGCTTTCCACCTCCAGGGTGTCGATCCCCATTTCCCGAGCCTCCTGGGATAAAACACCCCGACGGAAACTGATAAGCCGCAGCGTATTTTCTTCGGCGAGTTCCCTGGCCAGGGAAAGTATATGGGTTTTTCCACCCCCGATATCCCCTCCGGCGGCAAAGAGCATAATCCTCATAGTATTCCTTTAGTTCAGCTCGGATATGATTTTTGCGATTTGGGCACGGGTCACATTCCCGGCGGGATCCAGTTTCCCGTTGAAACCCGTAATGACGCCCTGCCCCACCAGCGTGCTGACATAAGGCAGCGCCCAGGACGCAACGAGATGCGCATCTGTGAAGTTCATTTCCGCTCGGGCGTATCCTTTTTCCTGAATTCTCCCGATCACCGTCATCACTTCCTGTCTGGAAATGGGTCCTGCGGGATCGAAATTGACCTTGTTGCTGCCCGACACAGCCTTCCCGGCCATAAAGCCTTGCGCCAAAGCTGCCCGCACCGAATTTTGCGCCCAATCCTGGATCTGGGATGTGTCTGCAAACGTCAGCTTGGTATCCTTGTATTTCTCGGGGTCGATGCCAAGCCAGCGAACCATGACGGCTGCAAACTCCTGCCGTGTCATGGTCTTGTTCGGGTCATAGATCCGCTTTTCCCCCGAAAGCCGTCCGGTAATAATATTTTGCCTGTAGAGATACTCCGCAAAAGGCGTTGCCCAATGGGTCTCGGACATATCGTCAAACGCTTGCTCCAAGACGAAATCCTCATCGTCTGAAACCGTGGCAACGGCAAAACCGAGCCGTCCGATATTCCCGCTCTGATCCGTCGCCCGAATGAGCACCCGGTGTTCATAGCCGTCACCGTCTGGCAGGAGAACCGAGAGACTCTTGTTGCCTTCATTATAATCAAAGGCAATCGGATCTCCGTCGTAGGTGACCGTGATGTCGGACTTGGACAAACCGCTGTCCAGTTCATCCGCAACCGTTCCGACCAAAACAGAGGCTGCCACATCGGCACGAATCACCGGTGGTTTGTCGTCCAGATAGTAGCCGAATCCGGCCATCATCTGATCCATGTAGACCGTCCCGCTACCCTGTGTACTCGGGATTCCTCGGATCGAAAGCCCGTCCAGACTCGTCACACCTTTGGGAAGATGCACATATGCCAGTTTCCATCCCTGATGGTTCAATTCCGTCAGCGTGACGCTCTGACGCTCCTGGTCTGCTGTGACCGAAAGCTGCAAAACTTCGTTGGATCCGTTCCCGTAGACCCAGGCGCTGATCATCGTAGGATTTTTATCCGTAAACGATTGCGCCAACGGAAGCATCAGCTCCTCCGGAACACCGATTGCGCCTTCCGTGGTGACCGCAGCGTTACGAAGGTCATATGCATAGGTCAGCTCCAGACTCTTTTTGCCATTGTGAACATAAACCGGATTGGACTGGACAGCGGCGCGCAGACCTCCGTATGTCCCGGGCGTCAGCGAGAGCGCATCCTCATCCTCGAAATTTTCCAACGCTTTTCCCTCTGTGACCACCGTCACTTTTACGGAGTCACTCTTGCCGCCGGCAGTCGCCGTTACGATGCCGGTCCCCAGTTCCGTAGTCGTAGCCGTGAACAGGCCTTTTTCGTCAATCGCGCCGATGGTTCCTTCCACCGACCATGTGTAGGCGGATGGATCGGACACCAGCTTCAACATCCTATACGTTGCTTCCGCTGACAATTGAACTGTTTCGCCTGCGGCAACGGACAGCAATTCAGGAACATCCGCGTCGGTATCCGGAACAACGAGGGAGACGCTGTCCGGAGAAGCGACCACAGAAACCGATGCCGATCCGCCGGTCTTTCCGTAGCGCGCGCTTACACTTCCGGTAAGCGCCTGCGTGCCGGCGGTGAACACGCCCTGCTCTGATATCGTGCCCAGATTTTTTGAGCTGAGACTATAGGTAACACCTGATGCAGGCGCTTTCACATAGTAGTAGTTCGCATCGCTGGCGCGCAGCTCCAGTGCCATCTGTGAACCTGCCAGAATATGTGTATCATAGGGATACAAGTGTAAGTGACGAACCGAATCGGAGGGTGTTGCATTGTTTTGAAAAAGCAAATAATTGCCACATCGCCGCAGAGATGTGCCCGAACTCTGATTCACCTGGGCCCGGTCCTCATAACCCGGGTAGGTGGCAAACAGCATCGTGGAATCTCCGCCGTCCAGATTCGCAGCGTCAAGGCATCCCAGCTCCTCCATTCTCGCAGCCAGTTCCGCAAAGGTCATGCCCATGGAATGATCGCTTTGACGGCCATCCACCGTATACAGCACGACCGATCCGTCTTCGCGGATCCCGATGGCTGTTCTGGGCGCACGCCCCGTGTCGGTGAAAGAAGCGATCTGCCCGTCGGTGATCAGCCGCTTTTCCACACCGACGGCCTGAACGACATCGTGCCACCGCGTATCCGTTAAGAAATCGATCACGATAGAATCGCCGATATTCATATTCTTCATTTGAGTCAGCGCCGACACATAGGGACACTCGGCCGCGACGGAGAGCACCAGCTGGCCGTCCTGCAGTGCCAGCTTCTCTGTGCCGTCGAATGTGGCGGAAACCGTTCCCTGGAGCATTTCTCCCGGAGCCGCTTCCCCTGATTCCAGGTCGATGATCACATTTCGTGTCGGAAAAGCCGCTTCGTTGGTCGGCCCGAAATCCGACGAATAGAGGATCACACCGTTGCTCGGTGTAAGCGGCTTGTTGAATATCACATTGTTGAAAACGCCATCCGTATTCAGGTTCTTGATATTCACGGAAAGACCCATTCGACCGATCATCGCAGTTCCGTCTTCCATAAATCCGATGGTTTCAAAGGTACTGTGTTCACCCGTGCGAAGAATGCCGTCCTTGATCACAGCGCCCAGAGAAACACCGGTCGCCATGGTAAAATAGTCTCCGTTTGAAGCCCCAACGATCCTGCGGCCGGCCGCTTCTTCGATCTCATAGATCCGGGAAATACCCGCTGCGCCGTAGACATCATTTCCATACGAAACAAAGGGCGTGATATCATTTCCCGGTTCGTACACCATATAGTTTTCTGCGGTTTTAGCGGAATTGGCACTGTTGAAATAAATCCCCTGAAACAGTGTCATCTGATCATTGATGACAAGGGTAGCGCTTCGCAGCTCGTTGAAACCCGATGCTCCGTAAATCGATGCCGGCAGGCCTGTAATCATCATGGCCATCGCCAGCACAAGACTGATCCCCTTGTTCAATATTCTCTTTTCTCTCATGAATCCCTTTCCCCCTGAATGGCAGATTGGAATATCTGCCGTACTTCTGCTTTACATTATCGTGTATGTGCCTTTGACCATCACCCAGCTTCGGGTTTCGCAGTACAGACCGCGCCCGTCATCCTTGGGCACCAGCAGCAAATGATTGAATGAAACCGCATTCCCGGTCTTCAAGTCTTTGCCGGCTGTCAGGTCCGAGATTCCGTCGATCCCGTTGTCGATGGCCGTGGCTTTCCCTCCGCGCAGGATCAGTTCGGTGCCGGCTCCACCGATCAGCTTAACACCCGCGCTCACTTCCACTACCTGAAAACTCCCGGACTGCGGTGCGTCGGACAGGGAGGCAAACAGTTCGTCTACGTAGCTTTTGGTCACGACCGGATCTGCGGCAGTGCCTGCGCCGCTTTCAGCGCCGAAAACGCCGGTGCCGTGGAGCACCATACTCAGTGCGACCAGAAGAATCAACGCCCCTGTACTTGCTTTTTTAACCATTTCCATCTCCTTCTTAATCTGCTGCCGCACACCATATTTTGTGTTGCCCTCATGAAAAACGGGCATATATCGTTATTATATATGCCCGTATTCCCGGTGTCAACGAAATGGGGTCCGACAGTCTAACGTCCGACCACATCCAAAAGCGCTCTCGGAATCGCGGAGAGGATATCTCCTGCGATCAAGCTGTATTGGCCCAGGCCCTCGCAAGCCAGATCGCCGGCCAAACCGTGTATAAACACGCCGGCGACGGCAGATGAACATACTGCCGGATCTCTTCGTTTCATCTGCGCCGCAAATGCGGCAATGACACCCGTCAGCACGTCGCCGGCTCCGGCGGTGGCCATACCCGGGTTTCCCGTAGTATTCACATACAGTTCTCCGTTCGGATCTGACACCAGTGTGTCGGCGCCTTTCAGCACGCAGCAAACCTTGTTTGTGCGAGCCAGACCCAGAACTGCCGCTTCTCTGTCGGCGACCACGTCGCCCGGTTCGATTCGAAGCAGACGGGCTGCCTCTCCTTCGTGAGGCGTGATGATGATCCCTTTTCCCGCTCCTTTCAGCGGGAGCTGAAAAGCAGCTGCCGCGTTCAATGCGTCCGCGTCGATCACTGTGATTCCCGTGTGATTGTCCAGCACCAAAGACAGCAGCCGCGCCGTTTCAGGTGTCACCCTTAGCCCGGGCCCGATGGCCACGGCATCGTTTCGTCTTAGTTCTTCGACGGGAAGGTCCCGGCTGCAGCACATGGCTTCCGGAACACAGCAGTGAATCACCGGGAAGTATGCAGGATCGCAAGACACCGTCACCAGCCCTGCGCCGCTTCGCAGCGCAGCCTTTGCGCACAGTACAGCGGCGCCCATCATTCCCGCGCTCCCGGCTACGATCAGCACGCGCCCGTAATCACCCTTGTGAGATTCTCTTGCACGCGCAGGAAGCCATTCCCGGATCCTGTCGGCAGTAATCGGTGTCAACATATCGTATTCTCCTTAAAATGCAGAGCGGCAGGATCTGCTCCCGCCGCTCCGATTTTCTATCCGTCCGTTTTTAGACATACCCTTGTGCGGTCATTGCCTCGGCCACTTTCAGGAAACCGGCGATGTTGGCGCCGGCCACCAGGTTGTAGCCAAAACCGTATTCCTTCGATGCAGCTTCCGCGTTGTCATGAATGTTCTTCATGATGGTCTCGAGCTGCTCGTAAACCTCTTCTCTCTTCATGGGCATTTTGCGGGAGTTCTGGCTCATTTCTATGGCAGAACAGGCAACACCGCCGGCATTGGCCGCCTTGGCCGGTCCGACGGTGACTCCGTTGGCCATAAGGTATTCCAACGCCTCGTTGGTCGTAGGCATATTGGCGCCTTCGCAGTAATATTTGCATCCGCTGGCAACGATCTGCTTGGCGTGCTCCATGTGAACATCGTTCTGCATGGCACAGGGGATATACAGATCCGCTTTGACGCCCCAGGGTTTTTCGCCGGGGAAGAATTTGGAGCCGGGGAACTTGTCTGCGTAGGGCTTGCAGATGTTTTTACCGCTGTTGCGCAGTTCCAGCATGAAGTCGACTTTCTCACCGGAAATGCCGGCTTCGTCCAGAATGTACCCATCCGGACCGGAGAAGGCCAGCAGTTTGGCACCCAGTTCGTTCAGCTTGATAGCCGTGCCCCAGGCCACATTGCCGAATCCGGAAATGACCACAGTTTTCCCTTCCAGCTTATCGCCGCAGGCTTCCAGCATGTTGCGGGCAAAAAATACGATGCCGTAACCCGTAGCTTCCGTTCTTCCGGGAAGACCGCCGTAGACGATGCCCTTCCCTGTGATGACGCCGCCGTCAAATTTAGTGGTAAGGCGCTTGTACTGGCCGTAGAGATAGCCGATTTCTCTGGCGCCGACACCCAGATCGCCTGCGGGCACATCGATCTCCGGACCGATGTGGCGATAGAGTTCTGTCATGAAGGACTGGCAGAAGCGCATGATTTCTCCGTCAGACTTCCCGTTGGGATCAAAATCGGAACCGCCCTTGGCGCCGCCGATCGGAAGGCCTGTGAGCGCATTCTTAAAAATCTGCTCAAAGCCCAAGAATTTCATGATGCCGGGATATACGCTGGGAGCAAAACGAAGTCCGCCTTTATAGGGGCCTAATGCGCTGTTGAACTGATAACGATATCCTCTGTTGACCTGAACTTTGCCCTTGTCATCCACCCAGGTGACGCGGAACGAAATGCCTCTTTCCGGTTCGATCAGCCGCTCGATCATGCCGGATTCGACCAGATCAGGACGTTTCTGCAGGACAGGTTCCAACGAGGACAATACCTCTTCGATGGTTTGCAGAAATTCCGGCTCACCGGGATTTCTTTTCTGGGCGATTTCGATATACTGATCTACAATTCTTCCCATTTTTCTCCTCTTTCCTATATCATCAGATCTTCACGTAACAATACGGCAGTTTTGCCTGCCACTCTCTTTGTTAATAATAGCACAAAGGGTTTTTGCCCACAACAAACCCCTTGAAAAACCTAATTCTTTTGGCATATTCCGATATGACAAATATTATTCGCCATCCTTTCCATATTAAAATAATTTGTTGACAAAATTGCGCCGTGGGAGTATTAATATAATATCTTTGTGATATTGTTTTGATATTATTATCGCTTTTTATTGTATAGGAGGTCAAATGACAATGGAAAACCCGGTCGTACAAATCAAAGATGCAGAACAGGAAAAGCTTCTGCATCCCGTCAACGGCATGCTGATGCTGATTATGAACATTATGCTGATGGCCGCATCGCTTTTCGCAGGACTGGCTTGCTTCTCCATGGCATGGCGCAGCGGGTTCTTTATCTTGATGGGACTTATATGCATGACTTATCTGGCAGTTGTCGGCCCGTTCCTGTTCAAAGGGCTGAAAATCGTCAATCCCAACGAAGCTGTCGTTCTGACGCTGTTCGGTCATTACATCGGAAGCATCAAAGATCCGGGGTTCTACTATGTGAATCCTTTTGCCTCGGTATTCAACCCCACCGCCGGATCTTCGCTGGACGCAGAGGCGCTGGCATCAGCCGTTTCGGGCGCCGCGCACAGCGGCACAAGCAGCAAGAGAGAAACCGGCAAGCCCACGGTCAAAGGCAAACGGATCTCACTGAAGGCCATGACGCTCAATAACGCAAAGCAAAAGGTCAATGATGTGCTGGGAAACCCCATCGACATCGGCGTGGTTGTGATCTGGAAGGTGCGCGACACAGCCAAAGCTGTCTTTAATGTGGATAATTACCTGGAGTACGTATCCATACAGACCGACTCGGCGTTGCGCAACGTGGCCAGGCTTTATCCCTACGACATCGCCGGCGATGGAGAGGAAGGCGACGAAATGTCTCTTCGCGGGTCCAGTCAGGCCGTGTCAAAAAAGCTCGAAGAGGAAATTCAGGCTCGCGTAGCCATCGCAGGCATCGATGTGCTGGAAGCCCGAATCACCCATCTGGCCTACGCACAGGAAATCGCAGCCGCCATGCTTCAAAGACAGCAGGCTTCAGCCATCATCGATGCCAGGAAAATGATTGTCGAAGGTGCCGTAGGCATGGTTGAAATGGCATTGGATATGCTTTCAGAAAAAGACATGGTCACGCTGGACGAAGAGCGGAAGGCGGCCATGGTCAGCAATTTGCTGGTCGTTCTGTGCGGGAACAAGGATGCGCAGCCCATCGTAAACAGCGGATCTATTTATTAAACGTACGGTCAAGCGACGCAAGGAGAAAGGAGAGAACGATATGCCGAAGGAAACGACTGCAAACTCGGATAAGAAACAGCTTCTCCTTCGTTTGTCTCCCGGTCTTTGGAAAGAGTTGGCAGCCTGGGCCGATGATGACTTCAGATCCATCAACAGTCAGATCGAATATCTTCTGACAGAATGTGTGAGGCAGCGCAAAAAAGGCACTCCCAAAGCCTGATCCCGCTTCGCCTCTGTCAACTGCGGCCGATGATGCCGGAACTGGGAGGGATATTATGAACAAAGAAGAAAAATGGAACGCTTACGATTCTGAAACACGGAAAGACGGCAGTTGGGACGGAAGATTCTATATCGCCGTCAAAACGACCGGAATCTTTTGCCTTCCGTCTTGTAAAGCACGTCCGCCGCTGCGCAAGAACATCGAATTGCTGGACTCCGTGGACGAGTGCCTGACAGCCGGGTATCGTCCCTGCAAGCGCTGTCATCCGGATCGTGCATGATACAACCCGCAAAAAACGGGCTAAGGCCCGTTTTTTGTGGGTTATTGATACTTCGAAGAGATCGAAGAAGTATCTACATCCTTTGATCAGCGATCTTCGCGGAAATAGGGGCGACTCATGTTCGCCGGTCCCAGATTGCCTTTTCCGCTCTTGCGCGTCGACAGAATCACGATAAGAATGGTGGCCAGATAGGGGATCATGTCCACAAGATACTGCGAAAACGAAAATCCCATGGCCTGAAGCCGCAAACCAAGGATCGACAATCCGCCAAAGAGCATGGCTGCAAAAAAAGCCTTGAGCGGATTCCAGGAAGCAAAGATCACCAGCGCTACAGCAATCCATCCTCTGCCGGCGACCACGTCCACCTGCCAGATCGGGATACGAACGATGGACAGGTACGCGCCACCCAAGCCGCACAAAGCTCCGCCAATCAGGATGTGGGTATATTTGTACAGATTCACGTTTATGCCGGACGCATCGGCAGCAGCTGTGTTCTCCCCTACTGCTACCAGATTTAGTCCGAGGCGGGTCCTATATAAATAAACCGCTGAAAAAATACAGATGATATATCCGAAATACACAAACAGATCCTGTCGAAATAGGATCGGTCCCACATAAGGGATGTCGGCCAAAACACCTGCTGCCCGCTTGGCGAAAAATGCGGAAACCTCGGCAGGGACCGTCGAACCCAGCATGGGCTGCCCCACGAAACTGGCAACTCCTGTGCCGAATATCGTCAACGTCAATCCGGTGACCGTCTGATTGGCCCGCAGCGTTACCGTGAGAATAGCATAAATCAAAGCGCCCCCGGCTCCGGCCAACCCTGCGCCGAGCAATGCCGCGTAGGGATTCTGCGTGCTCATAGCCGTGGCAAAGCCAGCGATGGCGCCCAGCAGCATCATTCCCTCTACGCCCAGGTTCAGACTGCCGGACCGTTCGGTAATGATCTCGCCGATGATGGCAAACAGCAACGGTGTTCCCGCTACGATGCAGGTTGCAAGAAAGGATTGCATTAGGCCACCTCCTTCTGAAGCTGCGGAACTCGACCGATCTTATACTGGAGGAAAAATTCACTGCCCAGCACAAAAAACAGGATCGTTCCCTGAACAATGCTGGACACAGAACTCGGCACATTCATGGCGATCTGGATATAAGCGCCTCCTTGGATGAGCATCGCAAAAACGATACAAACCAGCAGGATCGCCGCGGAGTTGAGCCGCGCCAGCCATGCGGTAATGATGGCCGTAAAACCATAGTTGTTGGCAATGCTGTAGACCAGGCTCTTTTCAATGGCCGAGGCCTGGATCATCCCTACAAGACCGCACATCCCGCCGGACAGCAACATGGCTGTGATGATGATGTTGCTGATGTTCATTCCCGCATAACGGGCGGTTTCCACGCTCTGACCCACCACGGATATTTCATATCCCTTTTTTGTTTTACTGATGAACACATGTACAACTATCACCAGAACCAATGCGATGATCCAGCCGATGTGAAGACCAAACACATTGGGCAGGATCGCGTTTTCGGAAAACATGGCGATTTTCGGGAAGCCCTGAGCGGCAGGATCGATCCAGGGACCATACTGAAGATACATGACAAACTTGATGGCGATGTAATTGAGCATCAGCGTAAAAATCGTCTCGTTGGTGCCCAGCTTTGCTTTGAATATCGCCGGGATAAAAGCCCACAGGCCACCGGCAACGATTGCCGCCATAGCCATAACCAGGAGCATGACCGGCTTTGGCGTGGTCTGGCCCAGGTTCAAGGCGACAAAGGTCGCAGCAGCCGCGCCCAGCGTGATCTGCCCTTCCGCTCCGATATTCCAGAATTTCATTCGGAAGGCCACCGATATGCCCAAAGACGCAATACATAAAGGGATCGCTTTGATCAACGTCTGCTTGATCCGCATCTGCGTCCCCACAGATCCCACAACAAGAGATTTGAATATCTCAAATGGATCGAGTCCGAAAAAAAGCATAATCACACCGGCAAAGACAATGGATAACACGACGGCCAGGACCCGAACCGCATATTCTTTTTTACGAGGCATAACATCCCGTTTGGTCACCCTTAAAGCGATCATTGCGCGTTCACCTCCACTTCTTTTCTGCGTCCTGTCATCAGCAGGCCGATCTCCTCCTTCGTCACGCCGGAAGGATCCACGATTCCGGTCACCTCGCCGTGGCAGAGGACCAGGATCCGGTCACAAAGGTCCATGAGCACATCCAGATCTTCGCCGACGAACAATACCCCCACGCCCTTTTCCTTTTGTTCATTCAACATGTCGTAAATTTTATAAGATGCCCCGATGTCAAGGCCTCTTACCGCATAGGCAGTAATAAGCACCTTCGGTGAAGAATCGATCTCCCGTCCCAGCAACACCTTCTGAATATTTCCGCCGGAGAGCTGCTGGACCGAGGTGTAAATGCTGGGTGTTTGGATATCCAGTTCCCGCACGATCTTCTTTGCCTTTTCCGTACACTCTTCCTTTTGGATCAATAGCCCCGGCTGATTCTGATAATCCTTCAGAATGATGTTGGAAACGATATCCATGCTCCCCACCAGGCCCATGCCCAGCCTGTCTTCGGGAATAAAGCCCATGCGAATACCCAGTTGAATGATGTCCCTGGGCGTCTTTCCCACCAGGTTGTCCCCTTCGAAGAAGATCCGCCCTTTGTCCGGCCGGATCAATCCGGCGATGGATTCGCACAATTCCTTCTGGCCGCTGTTGGCCACGCCGGCTACACCCAGGATCTCGTATTTCCGAAGCTCGAAGCTGACTTCAGACAACGCTTTCTTTCCCTCGCTGTCCAGCACCGTCACTTCGTCCATTTCCAGAAGCACCTGCCGCCGGTCCGCATCGATAGACTTCTTGGTGATTTGAAGGTCTACTTTCTTTCCCACCATCATCTCGATCAGGTTGGGAATATCCACGTCCATCGTATTGACCGTGCCGATAGAGGATCCTTTCCGCAAAACAGTCACCCGGTCGGAAATTTCCATGACCTCGTTAAGCTTATGCGTGATGATCACAACGGCACAACCCTGCTGTTTCATGTTGCGAATGATACGAAACAGCTTCTTGATCTCCTGTGGCGTCAATACCGCCGTGGGCTCGTCCATAATGAGGATCCGCGCGCCCCGATATAACACTTTGAGGATCTCCAGCGTCTGCTTTTCGCCCACAGACATATCGCAGACGCACTTGTCCGGATCGATGTCCAATCCGTATCGATCCGACAATTCGCGGATCTTGTGTGACAAGGATTTCGTTCGAAGCATAAACCCTACGGGCTGGCCGATGAGGATGTTTTCCGTCGCCGTCATCACATCCACCAGATTAAAATGCTGGTAGATCATCCCGATCCCCCGCCGAATGGCATCCTTGGGAGACGAAAAACGAACCGGCTCTCCGTAGAGGCGGATCATCCCGCTGTCCGGCGTGTATATGCCTGACAACATGTTCATCAACGTGGATTTTCCGGCGCCGTTTTCGCCCAGGATCGCGTGGACCTCGCCTTGCGAGACATCCAGATACACATCCTTGTTTGCCTGGATCGGACCAAAGGACTTGGATATGCCCATCATTTCTATTGCTGTGGTTTTTTCCACCTGTATCCTCCCTCGGAGAAAAATAGGGAAAGTCCAAAGGACTCCCCCTATCCTCCTTGTATGTTCACCTTACGCAGAGAGGTGTCTTATTTTGCGCCTTTGACCAGCTGGCCGATGGCCCAGATCTGGCCTCTGTCCAAGGATTGTCCTTCTTCGCAGAGGACAGTTCCGTCGGCGTTTTCGATATATCCTGAGAACGGAGCAAAGGTTCCGGCAACCATTTCGGCTTTCTTCGCCTCGACAAGCTGCTGGACTTCGGCCGGAACCAGATCGCTCATAGGCGCCAGGGCGATATAGCCGGTCGCCATGGTTCCGTAATAGCTTTCGGGTTTAAACGTTCCGGCCAGAATATTTTCCACAGCATAAATGTAATATGCATCGTGGTGCCAGATCGGCGCGGTCAGGTATGCATTCGGTGCGGCGGGATTGGCTAAGTTGTAGCCGATCGCATAAGCGCCGGCATCCTGCGCGGCAAGCTGGGGACCGGTGGAGTCGCTGTGCTGCGTAATAATATCGCAACCCTCTGCCAGAAGCTGTTCCGCGGCTGCCAGTTCTTTTTCGGGATCTCCCCAGGAACCGATGTATACGACACTCACTTCCACGTCCGGATTGACAGACTGGGCGCCGAGTGTATAGGCATTGATGCCGATCATCACTTCAGTATAGGGCATGGCACCCACATAACCGAGTTTGTTGCTCTCAGTCATGGAGCCTGCGACCATGCCTGCCAGATATCTGGCTTCGTCGATGGAACCAAAGAAATTGTCAAAGTTGGTCTCGTTCGCCATGTACCCCGAAAAATGGAGGAAGTACTTGTCGTCGTAATCTCCGCTGTTGGCCAGCTGGTCCAAAGCTTCCATAAATCCGAAAGAAGCTCCGACGATCACGTCGCAGCCCTGATCCAGAAGATTCTGGCCCGCAGTCAAGGATGCCTGCGTATCGCTGTCATTGACGTTTTCAATATACTTGAAATCTACTTTTCCTTCGAAGTGCTCCTTCATTCTTACGGCACCCTCATAATGAGCCTGCGTATAGCCGCCGTCATTGATGGGTCCGATAAAGATGAAGCCGACTGTGAGTTCAGGCTCAGTGACTTCCGGTTGTTCTTCTCCGCCGCCGCAGGCAGCAAAAGATCCCAGGGCCAGAGCAAGAATCAGTACCAGTGCGAAAATCTTTTTCATAGTTCCGTTTCTCCTTTTTCTCTGAAGTGATGTTATATAAATTCTATGTTACCGTCCGTGATGGACCGAATAACCGCAAGGGATTCCACAAGGTAGCCGGCCTCTTTTAGCTTGCCGCTGCCGCCCTGGAATTGTTTTTCGATCACGACGCCGATCCCCGCCACGGCGGCTCCGGCATTTTTCACCAGTCTCGTGAGGCCCATTGCCGATTCTCCGTAAGCCAGAAAATCATCAATAATAAGAATTCTGTCTGTCGGCTGCAAATACTTCCTGGACACCCGAATCGTAGACACGGTCTCCTTGGTAAAGGATTTCACGTCCGTGCTGTACACGCCCTCCACCATGGTGTTGGGCGCTGCCTTTTTCGCAAAGACGACCGGAAGATACCCCATGGCTCTGGAAACAGCGCAAGCCACCGGGATCCCGGAGCTCTCCACGGTCAGGATCTTTGTGACCGAGTGCCCGGCAAACCGCCCGGCCAGCTCCCGACCGATCTCATCCATGAGCGCCACGTCGATCTGGTGATTTAAAAAAGAGTCCACTTTCAGAACTCCTCTTCCTATTCCCTGACCTTCCCGCACGATGCGTTCTATGAGTGCCTCCATCGGCATATCTTCTCCCGTTTTCCAAAAACAATCGTAATCAGTACGTTATAATTATATGCGCTTTGACCGGAATGTAAAGATTATTCAAAGAAATATGCCATTGCTTCCAAGATAAAAAAAAGAATGTTCGAATATATCCGAACATTCTTTATTCATCTTGACCTTATTGTTCAGGCAAGATCCTACCAGGCTCCGCCGCCGCCGCCGCCGAAGCCGCCGCCGCTGAAGCCGCCGCCGATGGAGCCGCCGCCACCGAAACTGCTCTTGTCCGCAGGCGGTGTCGTAGGCAGCGCAGTTGCAATCGTATTGATGCTGTTCATCAAATAAAGCATGTGGAAGGTGCCCATATTGCCCGAGTACCAAGTGGGTGGCGGCACATCCAGTCCTTCGAAATTGCGCATCCATTCATCGGTCAGGCCGAAGACATAAGCATAGGGAAGCACGTTGTAAAAATACTGGGGATCTCCGTTGACCAGCGTTTTGATCCGATCCAGATCCGCTACTTTGATAAAGTTTTTGAAACCTTTCAAACGCCCCATCAGTTCGGCGCTGTATTCGGTCCGCTTCCTCATAAATATCGTGGACAGAAGAGAAATCACAAAAGAGGCCAGCGCCGCCAGGAGTACAATGCCTTGGATCTCCGGCGCCAGTACGGCAACCCCCAATGCGACGAAGACGGCAGCAACGGGGACCAGTGTCAGGAGACAGCCGGCGCCTGTTGCGATCATCGAACTGGTGTGATAGACGTGTTTCTTGCTGTTTTTAGTAAAATGGCTGGCCAAAAAGTCCTGGCTTGTCTTGAAGGTGTCCCCGAATTCAGCCGGGATCTCCTTTGTATTAATGGGATCGCCAAAGGAGAACAAACCGTCGAAAAACACTTTTTGATACTGTGGCGCGCTCTGAGGCAGATCCGCAAGCTTGTGCAGTTCATAGGCTTCCACATCTTTTCCGAAAAGTTTTTTCTCCGGCTCCAGCCGTCGGATCTCCAGATAGCCGTGTTGCGCAAAATACGGAATCAGTGAAAGGATGTCTTTTGTATTGGCCGTACCGTTTAATATATAGCCCACCTCTGCGGGAGACAAATCATCCGGCGGATAGAATTCCACCACGGGGATCACTTTCCTGTCCTTTCCGTAGCGGAAAAACAGCACCAATGCGACAAGGGCCGCCGCCACGCTGGCAATACCCGCGATCACAGCGATCCAAACATCCGTGCGTTCTCCGGCAAAATACCCTTCCGGCAGAAGGATACGGAGCGTAACGCCCTCATATGCCGACAGGGAACGATCCAGGGAACCGGTAATGACATTCCCGCTTCTGGACCAGGTAACTTCGCCTGTCTGCCCGCTGCCCACAGAGCCGATGATCCACTCCATCCGGGACTCGTCAAAATCCTGAGGCATTTCGATCCGAAAAGACGCTTGTTCGATGGCGGTTTCCCATCCGGTGGGGATCAGATCCCAGTAGACCTGATCGAATTCCGCTACGCCGTCGTCATAAGCTTCGGCTTCGTAGCGCAATGTGTAGATCTGCCGACCCGTGAGAGTCTGATCCGCGCTGCCCAGACGCACAACAACATTATCACCCTCAAAACTCTGCTGGACAAGCACATCTCCGGCATCCACATTTCCAATGTGCAACCGGCCGTTGATGCTCTTTAATTCTCCGTTCTCATCCCGAAAGAACACTTCACCGCCGGTCGTAATGTAGCGATAAATACCATGGGCCGGGCTACGAAAATCCACGGTGATGATCTCCTGTACCGTGTACGTATTATTCTCGTGAACGGTCAGGTCCACTTGGTAATTCAAGGTGTCGTACTGAATGCTTTGGCCCGCGGCACACAGCGGCAGGCTCAGCAGCAGGCCGAGACAGACAGAAATCAGCACCAGCGCTTTTTTTCTGTTTTTAATCATGGATTCTCCCCCGGGCCGATTAAAAGCTGACAGATACGTTGGCGCGCTCTTCTTCCGAACCAACTTCAAACATGGGTTGTTTCGTAAATCCGAAAGGACCTGCCAGCATATTGCCGGGAAAGACCTGGATCCTGGTATTGAACAGCTTGACCACTGCGTTGTAGTATTTCCTGGAACTGGCGATCTCGCTCTCCACACCGGACAATTCCTGCTGCAGGGCAAGGAAATTCTGGTTCGCCTTCAGATCCGGATAGTTCTCCGCTACGGCAAACAGGGATTTGAGCGCAGATTGCAGCCCCGCCTCCTGGCTGAACCGTTCTTCTGCCGAGGTTGCCTGGATCGTACGGCTCCTGGCATCGGTCAGGGCCTGAAGCGTTTCCTTTTCGTGGGACGCATAGCCTTTTACCGTTTCCACCAGATTCGGGATCAGGTCGTAGCGCTTTTTCATGTATACATCCATCGTTGCAAACGCTTCTTCCACGCCGTTGCGAAGCTTGATGGATCCGTTGTAGAACGTGAGCACGTAAAGACCCACCAGGGCAGCGATACCCAGAATTATATAGATGACCATTCTTATCCTCCTTGTGACAATGCTTCATTCTTGTGCAAATTGCAGTGAGATGATTATATCATATGCGCAACAGAATAGTAGCGTTCTGCTAAATTTTCCAATCGACGGCGCCCATCCCCTTCGCTTCCAGAAAAGCGTTGGCTTTGGAAAAGTGGCGGCAGCCGAAAAACCCGTTGTACGCCGACAGCGGACTGGGATGCGCCGCCTCCAGGATCAGATGTGCCGGATTGGTGATCAGCGCCTTTTTGGCCCGTGCGTTGGCGCCCCAAAGAAAAAATACCAACGGTCTCTCTCGTTCGTTCAGACATCGAATCACCTGATCGGTGAAGGTCTCCCACCCTTTACCCTTGTGGGAATTGGGAGATCCTTCGCGCACGGTCAGGACCGCATTGAGCATCAAAACGCCCTGCCGTGCCCATTGGATCAGATGGCCGTCCGCAGGAGGGTCCACACCCAGATCCGCTTGCAACTCCTTAAAAATATTCACAAGAGAGGGTGGTTTGGGAACGCCCGGCTGAACAGAAAAACACATCCCATGGGCCTGCCCGGGACCGTGGTAGGGATCCTGCCCCAAAATCACGACCTTTGCATCGCCGCGGGACGTGGCCTTGAGCGCATTGAAAATGTCATACATATCCGGATGGATCCTGTGCGCGGCATATTCACTTTTCAGGAACGCCCGAAGCTTGTGATAGTAATCCTTGTCGAATTCTTCTCCGAGAAGCGTATCCCAGTCATTCCCCAGATGGACCATCGTCCTCGCTCACCTCCCGGATAAAATCCCTGATATCTCCATACACAGCCGCCTGACCTTTTTCATTGAGGATCTCATGGCGCATGTCCTCATATAAGCGCAAAGCGACCCGGTCATGGCCGGACTGTCGCAGCCGTTCATATACCTCTGCCGGCCCCTTTCCGTAATGTCCCACGGGATCCATCAGCCCGGAGGCCAGAAGCATCGGAAGGTCTGCCGGCACTTTGCCGGCCCAGTCTTTTCCGGATACCCGGTCCAGCAGGGTGAACAGGTCCTGAAATCCGGCCAGGGTGAACACAAATCCGCACTGCGGGTCTTGAACATAGGAGTCACTTACCTTTTGATCGCTGGAAAGCCACTCGTACAGGTTGGCCGGCGAACCGATCTTCCGGTTGTTGCCGCCAAAGGCCATGGTGTGGATAAAAGAGCTCCTGTGCCGGTCGCCGTAGCGCATCCGCAGCAGTTTGACCAACGAGATCCCCGGACGATTCATCGGATTGCGCCCGGCAGTTCCTGTGATGATCGCGCCGCTCAACCCTTGCGCATAACGGGTCAAGTACTCCCTCAGCACGAACGAACCCATGCTGTGGCCCAGAATAAAGTAAGGGACGTCGGGGTAGCCTGCCTGGACCGACTCCCGCATACGTTGCACGTCTTCCACCAAATACAGCCATCCGTTTTCGGCGCCGAAGTACCCGTAATCCTCCGGATCGGCGCTGCTTCCATGTCCCGCATGGTCGTGCCCCGCAACCAAGATACCCTGTTCCGCCAGATACGCGGCAAAGCCCTCATATCTTAAAAAATACTCGCTCATGCCGTGGACGATCTGAAGGACCGCAGACGGTTCTCCCTGGATCTTTGTACGATAACAATGGATCGTGCTCTTCCCGTCCGAGCCGGGAAAGCTGCTTTCGATCATCATATGTGCTCCTCGAGCAAGCGGCTCTTCAATTCCCACAGCGGAACGGAAAGATCCACGTAGTAGCGGTGCGGGTTCTCAAAACGAAGGATTTCTTCCCACATCTCGGAGATGTTTTGCAGACAGTAGGCGCGAATATCTTTGACATCCGGAGAATCGTAAACAAGCTCCCCCTTTATGAAGATCGGAACGAGAAGCTCCCGGGCTTCGAAGTTTTTCAATTTTTTATACTTTTTGGTCGAATACGGATCTACAATGGCATAATCATCTCCACTCGGAAGCGCTTCGTCCGCCAGGGCGATCACGTCGGCAAAAGCTTGCCCTGTACCCTTGTCGAAAAGGCGGTAGACTTTCTTGAAGCCGGGATTCGTAATTTTTTCCACGTTTTCCGACACCTTTATTTTGGGAACGATTGCGCCTTCCCGTTCAGTAGCCACCAACTTATATACCCCTCCGAACACCGGTTCGGCTTTGGCGGTGATCATCCGCTCGCCCACGCCGAAGGAATCGATGCAAGCGCCCTGGGAAAGCATATCCCGGATCAAAAACTCGTCCAACGAATTGGAAATCACGATCTTGCAGTCGGGATATCCCGCTTCGTCCAGCATTTTTCGCGCATTCTTTGTGAGATAGGTGACGTCGCCCGAATCGATGCGGATGGCCTTGCCGGCGGGCTTGCATTTGTCAAAAACCCGAATCGCGTTGGGGATTCCGGATTTAAGCACATCATAAGTATCCACCAGAAGCGTACAGTTTTCAGGATAGAGCTGGGCATATCGCTCGAAAGCCTCGTATTCCGAGTCGAACAGCTGGACCCAGCTATGCGCCATGGTCCCCATGGCCGGGATGCCGTACCGCTGCTCCACGATCGTGCAGGACGTGCCGGCGCAACCCCCGATATATGCTGCCCGCGCCCCCAGGATCGATGCGCTGGCGCCGTGAGCCCGTCGGGCTCCGAACTCCATAACGCTACGTCCGCCGGCAGATCGCACGATGCGATTGGCCTTCGTTGCAATCAAACTCTGGTGATTGATCAAAAGGAGCGCCATGGTTTCGATGAACTGGGCCTGGATCACCGGGCCCCGAACGGTCAGAATAGGTTCCCCCGGAAAGATCGGTGTGCCCTCGGGCACTGCCCACACATCACAGGAGAAATGAAACGTTTTCAAATAATCCAGAAACCGTTCGTCAAAAATGTTGCGGCTTCTGAGATGGCTGATATCCGCCTCCGTAAAGGTCAGCTCCTGCAGATAATCGATGAACGACTGCAGCCCGGCCATGATGGCCAACCCTCCTTCCTCGGGATTTTTGCGGTAAAACAGATCGAAATAGGCGATCCGGTCTCCTTCTCCGTGCAAACAGTAACCGTTGGCCATGGTCAACTCATAGAAATCGGTGAGCATGGTCAGATTTTCTCCATTCATGATTTTCCCTCTCTCTGCAGAATGCGGCTGAGATATTCCCCTGTATAGGAGGCCGGAACCTGCGCTACGTCCTCCGGGGTACCTGCGGCTACGATGCGGCCGCCACGGTCTCCGCCGTCGGGGCCCAGGTCGATGATGTGATCCGCAGTCTTGATCACATCCAGATTATGCTCGATGACCACAACGGTATTGCCGGCATCCGTCAGTCGGGACAACACCGTGATCAGCTTGTCCACATCGGCGAAATGAAGGCCGGTGGTCGGTTCGTCCAGTATGTATAGGGTATTTCCGGTGCTTCGCCGGGCCAGTTCGCTGGCCAGTTTGACCCGTTGAGCTTCTCCGCCGGACAGCTGCGTGGACGGCTGTCCCAATTTAATGTATCCCAGGCCGACTTCCTGCAATGTCTTGATGTGTCTGCAGATCGAGGGGATATTCTCGAAGAACGGCAATGCTTCATCCACCGTCATGTCCAGAACATCGAAAATGCTCTTCCCTTTATATTTGACCTCCAGCGTTTCCCTGTTGTACCTCTTTCCTTTGCACACCTCGCAGGGAACGTACACATCGGGCAAGAAGTTCATCTCGATCTTAATGATCCCGTCTCCCTTGCAGGCTTCGCAGCGGCCGCCCGAAACGTTGAAGCTGAACCGGCCTTTCTGATATCCCCGCAGTTTGGCCTCGGAGGTTTGGGCAAACAGATCCCGAATCGATGTGAACACACCGGTATACGTGGCCGGATTGCTTCGCGGCGTCCTGCCGATGGGGGACTGATCGATGTTGATGACCTTGTCGATGTTTTCGATCCCGGAGATCTCTTCATATTTTCCGGGGCGATCCTTGGCGCGATACATTTTTTCAGCCAAGGCTTTGTACAGGATCTCGTTGATCAGACTGCTTTTGCCCGATCCCGAAACACCTGTTATGCAGACCATTTCCCCCAGGGGAATCGTCACATCGATATGCTGCAGATTATTCTCGTGCGCGTCGCGTATGGTCAGCGCTTTCCCGTTTCCTTCTCTCCGCCGGGCCGGAACATCGATTTTCAGCTGCCCGGAAAGGTACTGCCCCGTAATGGACTCCGGACAGGCCTTGATATCCTCCAAGCTCCCCTGGGCCACCAGATATCCTCCTTCGATCCCCGCCCCCGGACCGATGTCGATGATCTGGTCCGCCGCCATCATGGTCTCCTCGTCGTGCTCCACCACGATCAGGGTGTTGCCCAGATCCGTCAGCTCCCGCAGGGCCTGCAGCAGTTTGGCATTGTCTTTTTGATGCAGACCAATGCTGGGCTCGTCCAGAATATACAGAACGCCCACCAACGAGGAGCCGATTTGCGTCGCCAGACGGATGCGCTGGGCCTCTCCCCCGGAAAGGGAAGCCGAAGCTCTGGACAAGGTCAGATAATCCAGGCCTACATCCCGCAAAAATGCCAGACGGGCTCGGATTTCCTTCAGCACCATCCGTGCGATCGTTCGATGTTTTTCGGACAGCTGCCCCGCCAGACCACTCATAAAATCCAGCGCTTTAACGATGGAAAGGTCCGTCAGATCTGCGATATTCATATCGGCCACGGTAACAGCCAAAATCTCCGGTTTGAGCCTTTTCCCCTGACAGACATCGCAGGGAGTAATACTCATATATTTTTCCAGTTTCTCTTTGATATAGTCCGAATTTGTGTATTCGTAGCGCCGCTGCAGGTTGTGGATGACCCCCTCGAAAGTATCGCTTCGGCTGGAAGAATTGCCGGTGGTCCGGCTGATATAAGTATATTTCAGTTTACGTCCCTTCGTGCCGTAAAACAATTCCTTCTTAAATTTCTCCGGGAGATCTTTATAAGGAAGCGATACATCTATGCCATGATCATCGGCCAAGGCCTGAATCAGCTGCCGGTAAAAGCCCGAGTATTCCAGAGAAGCAAAAACATTGGTCAAAGCGCCCTCGAAGAGAGACAGTTCCGAGTCGTTCACCACCAGATTCGGATCGATTTTCTGGATAAATCCCAGTCCGTGGCATTCGGGGCATGCGCCGAAAGGAGAATTGAAGGAAAAACTTCTGGGCTCCATCTCTTCTAAGCTGACGCCGTGCTCGGGACAGGCCAGCTTTGTACTGAACATCAATTCGGCAGTATCGCCCCGGTATTCCGTCAGGGCTTCCACGAGACCATCCCCGTGGGACAGGGCCAGCTCGATACTTTCCGAAAGCCGGCCTTCCTGACCCTCCCGGATGACGATTCTGTCCACAACGATTTCGATGGTGTGCTGAAACGTCTTTTCCAACTGGATCGCCTCGTCGCTCAAGTCCCGGATCTCTCCGTCGATGCGAACGCGCACGAAACCTTCCCGCCGGATCCGGTTCAGGACTTTTTCGTGCTCCCCTTTTCGTTTCCTCACCACAGGCGCCAGCAGCGTCACTTTCGTTCCTTCGTCCATGGCCATGAACTGCTCCACGATCTGGTCCACGCTCTGAGAACTGATTTCCCGGCCGCATACAGGACAATGGGGAATGCCGATCCTGGCGTACATCAGCCGCAGATAATCGTAGATTTCCGTGACGGTGCCCACAGTGGACCGGGGGTTCTTGCTGGTGGTTTTCTGGTCGATGGAAATGGCAGGAGACAGCCCTTCGATGGATTCCACATCCGGCTTGTCCAGCTGGCCCAAAAATTGCCGGGCATAGGCGGAAAGGCTTTCCACATATCGCCTCTGTCCTTCGGCATAAATTGTATCAAACGCCAGAGAAGACTTGCCGGAACCGGACAAGCCAGTCAGCACCACAAGCCGGTCTCTGGGAATCGTAACGTCGATTCCTTTTAAGTTATTCTCCTTTGCGCCCCGTATCACGAGATCTTTTTGCATGTATGTTGAAATCCTTCCGTATGATTTATAATGTGGAGCGAAGCTCCAAAAGCCGGTCCCTTAAGATTGCCGCGCGCTCGAACTGCAAGGCTTTGGCAGCTTCCTTCATTTCTTTTTCCAATTTACCGGCGTAATCTGCCTTTTCCTTGCGCGTCAGCTCCAACAGGCTTCTGCCGTTGTAGCTGTCGATATCCTCTTCCACTTTTTGTGTTACCTCGATCGCGCTTCTCACCGCCTTCTCGATGCTGGTGGGCGTGATCCCGTGGGCGCTGTTGTACGCCTCCTGGATCCCGCGCCTTCTTTCGGTTTCCGAGATGGCGGCTGCCATGGCCGGACTGATACTGTCGGCATACATCAACACCCTGCCTCTGGCATTTCGGGCTGCTCGGCCTACAGTCTGGATCAACGACGTCTCTGTTCTCAGGAAACCCTGTTTGTCGGCATCCAATATGGCCACCAAGGACACTTCGGGCAAATCCAGCCCTTCCCGGAGGAGATTGATGCCGACCAACACGTCAAAGACACCCAGACGCAGATCCCGAATGATATCCAGCCTTTCCAGCGTTTCGACTTCGGAATGGAGATATCGAACCTTCAATCCGGCGCTCTTCAAATAGTCTGTTAGACTTTCCGACATTTTCTTCGTCAGAGTCGTCACCAGAACCCGATACCCCGCCTCCGTCTCTTTATGGATTTCCCCGATCAAATGGTCGATCTGACCTTCGCTGGGCACCACCTGGATCGGCGGGTCCAAAAGTCCTGTGGGGCGGATCACCTGCTCCGCATCGATGCCCTCGGAACGCTCCTTCTCGTAGGCAGCCGGCGTTGCGCTGATGTACAGTATCTGCTTTACTTTTTCTTCGAATTCCTCAAAGCGCATCGGGCGATTATCCATGGCCGAAGGAAGACGGAATCCGTATTCCACCAAAGAGGATTTACGAGAACGATCGCCCGCATACATGGCCTTGAGCTGGGGGATCATCGCATGAGATTCATCGATAACGATCAAAAAATCATCCGGAAAGTAGTCCAGCAGCGTATAAGGTCTGGATCCCGGCGGATTCCCCACCAGATGTCTGGAATAGTTTTCGATCCCTTTGCACGTGCCGATCTCCCGAAGCATTTCCAAATCGTATCGGGTTCGCTGCTCCAACCGCTGGGCTTCCAGCAGCTTTCCGCGCTCCCGGAACCATTGGAGTCGTTCTTCCAGTTCGGCCTCGATGGTCACCAGCGCCCGCTCCATATTTTCTTTGGAGGTCACGTAATGAGAGGCCGGAAAAATCGAAATGTGTTTTCGTATGCCGGTGATTTCGCCGGTCAGAGGGTTCATTTCTTTGATCGATTCGATTTCATCTCCGAAGAGCTCCACCCGGACCGCTTGATCCGAACCGGCCGGAATGATATCGATCACATCGCCCCGCACACGAAACGTCCCGCGTTCGAATCCCACATCGCTTCTCGAAAACTGGATATCCACCAGCTTCCGAAGGATCTCATTGCGACTTTTCTGCATGCCGGGCCGCAGGGACAGCGTCTGGTTTTCATAATCCACCGGACTGCCCAACCCGTAGATACATGAAACAGATGCTACGATGATCACATCCCGGCGTTCCGCCAGCGCCGCTGTGGCCGAATAGCGGAGACGATCGATTTCTTCGTTGGTGTCCGAATCCTTCTCTATATAGGTATCTGTGGATGGCACATAGGCTTCGGGCTGATAATAGTCATAATAACTGACAAAATATTCTACGGCGTTTTCCGGAAAAAAATCCTGGAATTCGCCGCAGAGCTGAGCCGCCAGTGTCTTGTTGTGGGAGATGACGATGGTGGGTTTTTGGATCTGCTGGATCACATTGGCCACAGTAAACGTCTTTCCGGACCCGGTAACGCCAAGCAATGTCTGATGCTTTTTGCCGTTTCGCAGACCTTTCACCAAACGCGTTACGGCATCCGGCTGATCCCCGGTCATGCTGTAGGGCGCACTCAGTTTGAATTCTCCGTTTTTTTCCGCCATTTCACCCTCAGTCCGTCAGAATCTCGTAAAGTCGAGGAGCTTGTTCCTTCGATACGTGTTCCGGCACAGAAAGGACCCGCACCGCCAGCCTTGAGGTTCCAAAGCATATTTCGATCCGGTCTCCGGGCTTCACTTCCGCCCCCGGTTTGGCGGGTCTGTCGTTGAGCAGGATGCGTTCCTGTGTGCACGCGTCGTGGGCAACCGTCCTGCGCTTGATCAATCTTGCAATTTTTAAGTATTTATCGATTCTCATTTTTTCATCCGAAAAAGAAAAGGGGCAACCGAAGTTGCCCCTGCATATTGTCGCTTATTTCTTGTTCACAGCGTCTTTGAAAGCCTTGCCGGCCTTAAACACAGGCGCCTTGGAAGCAGCAATCTGTACAACTTCGCCGGGCTTTTGGGGGTTTCTGCCCGTTCTGGCTTTTCTGTTTCTGATTTCAAATGTGCCAAATCCGATCATCTGTACTTTTTCTTCCTTCTTGAGCGCGCCTTCTACGGATTCCATAAATGCATTGATCGTGGCTTCTGTATCTTTCTTTGTCAATCCGGTCTTTTCGGCTATGGTTGCAACCAATTCAGCTTTGTTCATTTCTTACCTCCTGCATCTGCCTTGCGGCACTATAACTGTTCCTTCGATTTTGCTATTTCCCACAATTCATCCATCTCGGCCAGCGACATGTCGTTCAACGAACGCCCTTGTCGGCGGGCTTGATCTTCCACTTGGGAAAAACGACGGATAAATCTTTCTGATGTTAAGTTGAGCGCTTCTTCCGGGTCAATGTCCAAGAATCTGGTTACATTCACCGCAGCAAACAACAAATCGCCGGCCTCGTGCCGCATGTGCTCTTTGTCCTGTTGTTCGCAGGCTTCTTCCAGCTCCAGGAGCTCTTCCCTGACTTTTAGGAAGGCTTCGCTTACATCGTCCCAGTCGAACCCTGCGCGTCTGGCTTTCGCCTGGATCTTTTCGCTGCGCAACAGCGCCGGCAGGTGTCTTGGGATTTTTTTCATACTTTCGGTTTCGGAACTTGCGTTCTTCTCACCCTGTTTCACATTCTCCCATAATTCATATACATTGTCAACCGATATCCCACAATTCTGTGGGGTTTCGGCGGTTTTTTTATCAAACACATGTGGATGTCTGCGAAGCATTTTCTCGGAAACTGCGTCCGCCACATCCCGCAGTGAAAATGACCCGCTCTCTTCAGCAATCTGAGCATGCATCACCACCTGCAGCAACACATCACCCAATTCTTCTTTCAAATTTTCCGTGTTCTCCGTCTCGATGGCCTCCACCACCTCGTAGGCCTCTTCAATCATTCCCCGGATCAGGCTCTGATGTGTCTGCTCCCTGTCCCAGGGACATCCCTGCGGGCTGCGCAGGATTCGGATGATTTCCGTCAGCCGACGCATCGCTTCGATCTCGCTTTCGCTGCTCTTGCGCAATGGATCATACATCTCAGTCGCCACTCCTTCCTTTTCTCATCCAGCGCACCAGCCGATCTCCTTTTGGCATCATGGAGATTTCTTCCATGGTTACGGCCTGCGTCTTTAGAATCATGAAGCAATAAACCGCTACACCCGCGGCGATCGCAAGGAGCGTGGCAAGAGAATTCCCCAAAGATTCGGCCGTCAACCGATGAATGACCGCCACGATCCCACCCATGACGGATGCCGAAAGCAAAGGCTTGAAGAATGTCAGATTCCCGTCGATCCTGGTTTTGGTATATTTACGAACGGCCATAAGGTTCAAGGCCGCTGCCACCAGGTATGCGGCCACGGTACCCAGCGCCGCGCCCCGAACATTGATCGATGGGACCCCCGTAAGCAGATACGTGACAATGATTTTTACCAAAGCGCCCAAAAACAAATTTCGAACAGGGATCAACTGCTTGCCCACGCCCTGAAGAACGCCGGTCAGCGTCTGAACCGTTGCCAAAAAAACGATGCCTACAGCCAGAATCGCCAGACAGGAAGCGGCATTGACAGCGCTCTCCTTTTGAAGCGGATACAAAAGCAGCATGATGGGTTCGGCCAGTACAGTCATACCCATGGCGCAGGGAATGCTCAGCAATAGGGCAAAGCGAAGACCCAGGGCGATGTTCCGCTGCATGAATCCATGCTGCTCCCTCCGATATGCCGAAGCCACTACCGGAACCAAACTCATGGCTACGGCCTGCGTAAGTACCTGGGGGAAATTGATCAGAGGCGCTGCCATGCCGGTCAACTGGCCGTACAGACCCCTGGCCAGATCGGAATCATAGCCGATCTCCACCAATCTGGATTTGACGATGGCTGTATCGATGGCATTGATGATCGGCATGATCGAAGCGCCGATCGTAATGGGAACAGCGATCACCAGAAGACCCAGCAGGATCGCGCCGGTACTCTCGATCGGCGTACGGTCCGCATGTTCAAGGTCGCCGGTGATCTCCTTTTTATTTAACAAATACAAAATCAGGATCCCGATAAACCCGAAAATCCCGCCGGCTGTCGCTCCGAAGGACGCGCCGGCTGCAGAATACTGCAATCCTTTTGGCAGAAGATAGACAGCCAGACCCAAACCAACCGCCACCCGAAAAAGCTGCTCGATCACTTGAGACGCAGCTGTAGGGGTCATGTTTTGCCGCCCTTGAAAGTATCCCCGGAACGACGCCATGAGCGGTACAAAAAAAAGGGCCGGAGCAATGGCTTTCATTGCGTAGACGGCTTCCGGCTCTTTGATCATGGCCGTGATATGCTTTGCGCCGAAAAAAAGGATCGAGGAGGAAGCGAGACCGATGGTCAGCAGGAGCAGGAAAGACAGTTTAAAAACCCTGTGCGCCTCGTAGGGCTGATCGATCGCATTGCGCTCTGCCACCATTCTGGAAATGGCAGTCGGTATACCCGCCGTCGCAATGGTGAGAAACAGCACATAAATCGGATAGGCGGTCTGGTAATAGCCCATGCCGTCGTCACCGATGATGTTTGTCAACGGGATCCGAAATGCGGCGCCCAGCACCTTGATCGTAAGGCCCGCCAGCCCAAGGATCAGCGCTCCCTTTACAAAAGTCTTATTCTTTTGAGCGTCCGAGGCCATCCAAGGCTCCTTTGCGACAGATTCGATAACGGTGATGCGGCTCTGATGCGAGCCGGTACAACGGAACTATTATATCCGTAAACCGTCTGCGTTGCAACGCGTCAGGCGAAGTATCAATCATTTTCTTTTTCGGGCGCAGCCGCCATACGCTCCAGCAGGTCCAGCGTCTGGGCGATCACCGGCTCTTTTCTCCGCAGGATGGATAGCCTGGGTTCTACGCCGCCGAAGATGGTAAGACCGGGCCCGAACGCATCCAGAAGCGACGAGAGTATTTCAGGAGAAAGGACATTCTCTGCTTCAAACTGGAAAACGAGGTTTTTATGCTGTAAGATGATGCGTCCGATGCCAAGAGCAGAAGCCATGGATCGGATCAGCGCCACATCCAACAGATTTTCCGCCTCCTTGGGCAGATCTCCGAAACGATCCAGCAGTTCGTCCAGCATGTCGGATCGATCCTGAAGGTTTCGGATCAGGGCGATCCGCTTATACACCGAAAGCCTGGTCAGCTCATCGGAAATATAAGTTTCCGGCAGATAGGCGGGAATAGACAATTCAATACTTGTATCGGCCTTGGGTCCGCTGTCCGGCACGGTTTTTCCCTGAAGCTCGTTCACGACTTCCTCCACCAGTTTGCAATACATCTCATAGCCGATGGACAACATATGCCCGGACTGCTCCGTGCCGAGGATATTTCCCGCGCCCCTCAGTTCCAAATCCCGCATAGCCACGTGGAAGCCTGCTCCGAACTCCGTAAACTCCCGGATGGCGCGAAGACGCTTTTCGGCGATTTCCGAAAGAACTTTATCCTTCCGATACACCAGATAAGCATAGGCCATACGATTGGAGCGGCCGACTCTGCCCCGAAGCTGATACAGCTGAGACAGTCCCAGACGGTCCGCGTCCATGATGATGATGGTATTGGCATTGGGAATATCCAAACCGGATTCAATGATGGTGGTGGAGACCAGAACGTCGTACTCCCGATCCACAAATCCGATCATCACATCTTCAAGCTCACGTTCGCCCATCTGTCCGTGTCCTACAGCAATCCTCGCTTCGGGCACCCACTCGCCGAACTGTGCGGCGATCTTCCGGATTCCGCGTACCCGGTTGTACACCACATAGACCTGGCCGCCCCGGCCCATCTCCCGGCGAATGACATCCCGAAGCAGCAGATCGTCCTGTTCCATCACATAGGTTTGGACCGGATAGCGATCTTCCGGCGGTTCCTCGATCACACTCATGTTTCTCACGCCGATCAGAGAAAGGTGGAGCGTTCTGGGAATCGGTGTTGCGGACAAGGTCAGCACATCCACACTTTCCTTTAGCTTTTTTATGACCTCCTTGTGCTGCACGCCGAATCGCTGTTCCTCGTCTACCACAAGAAGACCCAAGTCTTTGAAAACCACATCGCCGGACAGGATCCGGTGCGTCCCGATTAAAAGATCGATCTCGCCGGTTTCCACCTGCTCGATGATCTTGTCCTGCTGTTTTTCGTTCCGAAAACGGGACAGCATCTCCACACGAAACGGATAAGCCGAAAATCGCTGGGTCAGGGTATGGTAATGCTGATTGGCCAGCAAGGTGGTGGGCGCCAGGATCACGGCCTGTTTCCCGTGCTCCAGGCATTTGAAGATCGCCCGGGCCGCCACCTCCGTCTTGCCGTACCCCACATCTCCGCAGAGCAAGCGGTCCATGGCTTTGTCGCTTTGCATATCCTGTTTGATCTCCGCAGCGGCGTTGAGCTGATCGGCAGTCTCCTCAAACTCGAAAGCGTCTTCAAACTCCCGCTGCCAGGCAGAGTCCGCGCCGAAGGCATAGCCCGGAGCCTGTTCTCTTTTCGCCGCCAATTCCAGGAACTCCGCGGCCATTTCCGCAATGGCTTCCCGAGCTCGGGCTTTGACACGATGCCACTCCCCGCCGGACAGCCGATGGATGTGAGGTGTAAAACTGTCGCTGCCCACATATTTCTGGATGGAGCCCATCTGATCCACCGGAATATACAGCACATCCTCGCCGGCGTAGCGAATTTTGAGATAATCCCGGATGCCTCCTTGGATCTCCAGCTTTTCGACACCCGTAAACTGTCCGATCCCGTGATTTTCGTGAACGACATAGTCACCCTTTTGGATATCGGAAAAGGTCCTGATCTCCTGCCCTTTTTCCCGGTGTTGCCTGCGCCGCTGCTTCGTATGCGGAAAAATGTCCGCTTCGGAAATATACAGGATCTTCTCATCCGTGTATTCGAAGCCTCTGGACAAATCCCCCTGCCGGAGCGTTACACGGGCCAGCAAGCCGGATCGATCCAGGAATTCCTTCATGTTGGCCAGCCGCTCGGAGGATGAACAGACGACGGTCACATCGTAGCCCCGATCCACAAAGCGCGAGAGCTCTGTATCCAGCAATTCCATATGACCGTTAAAGGAGGGCGCCTGACGCACCGATAGAGCGCGGATCTCATCCAGCCGCTCTACACCGGGAATCTGCTGTGTAAAGGGTGTGCAATAGTAGACATCGCACACAGCGCTCATGGCTGTCAAGGCGAGGTGGTCCTTGCTCTCCGGAAGAGAATGAAAGTCTTCGAGTGTGCCTTCTCCCCGTTCCAGGATTAACCTGCGGCTTTCTTCCGATTCCTTCTCGTAAAAGTCGAAAACTTCCCGAATCCGCACAGGATCATCGAACATCACAAATCCCGGGTCCGGAAGATATTCCCAAAGATGGTGGGGTTCCTGATAAAAATAGGAGATGTAATGTTCCAAATATTGGAGATTGACGCCTTCTTCGATACAATCGATCAGATGATCCCTTCGTTCCTTCAGCCGTCGGACCGCTTCCGGATCGCTCTGTCGGGGCAAGGCGTTCTGATAGGCTTGCCGTACGCGCTTGACAGCGGCCTCAAAAACTTGATCCTGACCGATGAGCAGTTGGGCAGGAAAGAGTTCAATGCGCTCCACATTCTGCAAAGACCGTTGCGTCTGGGCGTCGAACAGCCGAAGGGAATCTACATCCTCGTCGAACAATTCGATGCGAAAGGGATCCTCTCTCCCCGGCGGGAACACATCGACAATGTCACCCCGGGCCGCGAATTGTCCGGGAGATTCAACGATATCCGCCCGTTCGTAGCCCATGCGGGACAAGCGTCTGAGAAGCGCCTCCCGGTCGATGGTGGTCGAAAGAGAAAGATGGATCCTTTCGCTGCGGTAGACTTCTTTCGGCGGCAGTTTCTTCAGCGCGCCCAGGATGGGCGTCACGACAACACAAGGATCCCCGGCGCTCAATTTTTCCAGGATCCGGAGACGGGCGGCCAGTTCCGTAGGGCTTTTTGCTTCGTAGCGCAAAGCGCCCGGTTCCATGTCGGGCCATACGTACACCGGCACAGACGCAAAAAAGGACAGGTCTTGCGCCAATCGCTTCGCCCGGTTTTCTGACGGTGTAACGATCAGGCTCTGTCCTTGCTTCCCATCGGCCAAACGGGCTGCTGTCAGTGCGATTCTCGTATCGGAAATACCCGATAGATTGATGATTCTTCCCATAGTTACGCTTCCGGTGATTCCTTTTCCCGATTTTCTCTGGCTTCCGGAGCACTGCCGCTCCACTGGCGCATCGCCTCGTCGATCCCTTGCCGAATAAACACCTCTCCGGCCCGTGCGGCCCGGGATACGGCCTGAGCAAGCAAAGGCTTTTCCTGCTGCGTATAATTCATCAGCACATATTTTTCCAAAGGGATACAGCCGCTGTTTCCGATGCCGATACGGATGCGGGGAAAATCATCCCTGCCCAACTGAAAAATCACCGACCGCATTCCGTTATGGGTGCCGGCGCTGCCGCTTCTGCGAATGCGAATCTCGCCCACAGGCAGGTCGATATCATCATAGATCACGAGAAGATCCTCCGGTTCCGCCTTGTAATACTCCATCAGGGGCCGGATCGATTCACCGCTCAGGTTCATGTAGGTCTGAGGTTTGACCAGGATCACTTTCTCTCCGTCCAGAAATCCTTCGCCCAGAAGCGCTTTGTGTTTGATTTTTTTGATGGGGATCCCCAGATGCTCCGAAAGAAGATCCAGTGTCAGAAATCCCATGTTATGACGGGTTTGTTCGTATTCCCGTCCCGGGTTCCCCAATCCGCAGATGATAACCATTTTGCCTTCCGTTAAATCCGGCGGCTCCAAAGAGCCGCCGCAAGCTGTTTATTCATCGAACAGTCGACTGATCGAGTCGTTGGTGAATATTCGTATCATCGCTTCGGCAAAGAGCGGCGCTACCGATAGTACCTTGATCTTGCTGAGCATCTTTTCCGGAGGAATGGGAATGGTGTTCAGCAGGATCATCTCCTTGATGACGGATGCTTCGATCCGTTCCAGCGCAGGTCCGGATAGAATGGGATGTGTCGCTGCCGCATAGACATCCTTTGCGCCCATGGCGACCATGGCGTTGGCCGCGTTGCAGATCGTTCCGGCAGTATCGATCATATCATCCACAAGAATACAGTTCTTGCCTTCGATATCTCCGATGATGTTCATGATCTCCGACACGTTGGCTTTAGGTCTGCGCTTGTCGATGATCGCGATGGGTACATCAAACGGGTGCGCCATGCTGCGGGCCCTGGAAACACTCCCGTGATCCGGGGACACGATCACCAGATCATCCAAGTCTTTCTCTCTGAAATACTTGACCAGGATCGGCATTCCTTTCAGGTGGTCCACCGGGATGTTGAAGTATCCCTGGATTTGCGAAGCGTGGAGGTCCATGGTGACCACACGATCTGCGCCGGCCGTGCTGATGATATCCGCTACCAGCTTGGCCGTGATCGGATCTCTCGCTTTTGCTTTACGATCCTGCCTGGCATAACCGTAATAGGGAACCACCGCGTTGATCCGTCCTGCGGAAGCACGCTTCACCGCATCGATCATGATACAGAGTTCCATGAGATTGTCGTTGACCGGGTCGCAGGTCGGCTGAATGATGTAAGTATCCAGGCCCCGAACCGTTTCCCAGAGACTAACGGAGACTTCTCCATCGCTGAATTTGCTTACTGTCGCCTTTCCCAGGGTCCTTCCCATGATTCCTGCTATTTCTTCTGCCAGCTCGGGATGTGCGTTCCCTGCGAAAATCTTGTAGTCGGCAAATACTCCGCTTTTCATTTTTCTCTTTTTCCTCCGTTTTTCATTCACTCAGTTTTCTGTGACGGCTATTTTTTTTTCTTGTCCAGCAGGCCGCGCTTCTCGACCCAGCCGGGCACGTTTTCCTGACGGGCGCGTGCTACTGCCAGCGCGCCGGCGGGCACGTCTTTTGTCAGCGTGCTTCCGGCTGCCACATAAGCCTTTTCTCCCACGTTGATCGGAGAAATCAAGTTGGTGTTGCATCCGATAAAGGCCCGATCCGCCACAGCGGAACGGTGTTTGGTACTGCCGTCGTAATTCACGAAAACAACCCCGCAGCCCAAATTGATATTCTGTCCGAGATCCGCATCGCCCACATAGGTAAGGTGCGGCACTTTGGTTCCGTCGCCGATGACGGAGTTCTTGATTTCCACAAAGTCGCCGATCTTGACATTGTCACCGATTCTGCTGTCGGGGCGCAGATAAGCAAAGGGTCCGATCTTGCATTCGTTTCCGATCTCGCTTTCCACGATTTGAGAAGCCTGGATTTCCACGCCGTTTCCGATGACGCTGTCCACGATTCTGGTATTGGCGCCGATGATGCAATCGTTTCCGACAACCGTTTTTCCAGATAAAAGAACACCCGGATAAACGATGGTCCCCCCGCCGATGGTGACAGTATCGTCTATGTAGGTGTTTTCAGGATCGATGAACTCCACGCCGTTTTGCACGTGCTCAAACACAATGACCAGTCTGCGTTCCCGCTTATTCTCGCATTCCGCCTTGAAGTCTTCCATGGTAATGTTTTCTCGTTTTTTCATTACGTGCCTCCGTTTCTGAAACAGACACTAAGAGTATAGCATCCTTTGTCTACCAACGCAAAGAAAAACGACATCCCAATGTATCGCTGAGCTGCCGTTCGTCTTTGTGCTCTGAATTATTCCGAAGTTATTTCCGACGGGGGGGCCGCTTCGATCACTCTGTACTTCTCGAAGATCGCATCGGAAATTTTCTTCCGCGTTTCTGCCAGCAGCGGATGCGCTACATCCTTGAATGTATCCCCCACTCTCTTGCTGGGCATCGCAACGAAGTACCCTTTTTCTCCCTCGACGATTTTGATGTCATGCACTACGAATTCATCGTCGAAGGTGACGGAGGCAACAGCTTTCATCCTGCCGCCGTTGTCCATCGTGCGTATTCTTACATCGGTAATATCCATACACACACCACCTCTCTGCAAGTCCAAAGCTTTACCGCTATGGGCGGTTACGGGTACTTTCATTATATATCGATTTATAGAATATTCAAGGTAAATATTTACATTTTTAGAAATCTTTCGGATTTACCGCTCAAACCGGTGTTTTCTCCCGAAACCAATCCTTTTCGATCTTCGGGTTCAGCCGAACGCCCGCCACTCCGTCGTTCTTTTCGTCCAAATCCAGCAGCAACAAGGGAAAGTAGTCGCCGATTTTCTTGCGGTGGTCCGATTCGGCAACAATCATCACGCCGATGCCCACGGCATGGGCGTCGAATTCGCGCAGCATGTCCTGAATGCCTTTAATACTGCCGCCGCCACGCATAAAATCATCGATGATCAGCGCCTTTGCCCCCGGTTGGATGGCTCTCTTTGCCAAAGACATCTTCTGGATCCGATCGGCGGATCCGGAAAAATAGTTGATGCTCACCGTGGATCCCTCGGAAATCTTGCTTTCCCGGCGGAGCACGATCAGCGGAAGGCGCAACAGCTCCGCCGTAAAAGCGGCAATTGCAATGCCCTTTGTTTCCACCGTAACCACACAGGTTGCCTCCGATTCCGCGAAATGCCGCGCAAAAATCTCAGCGACGCCCCGGGCAATGTGGGGGTCGAACATGATGTCCGATGTATACAGGAAGCCGCTTCCCAGCACCCGGTCCGTTTCCAGGAACCGCCGCCGGATCTCCCGCAGCGTTTCCAGTGCTTTTTCTCCGGAAATGTGGGGCACATAGCGGACTCCGCCCCGGGCGCCTGTCGTTGTGGCCACCCTCCCGTAGCCGCCTTCGTCCACGGACTCCCGAATCGTCTTCATGTCTTGGCTGACACTGGATTTTGCACAGTCAAACAATGCGGCAAAATAGCCCAGAGAAAAATCTTTGTTGGGGTTTTTCGTCAGTATTTGAAGGATTCTGCAGATCCGCTCCGTTCGTTTCATTTTTGATCCGATCCCAATATGATCTCTCCGACTCTGTATATGTCGCCTGCTCCCATGGTCATCACCATGTCGCCGTCCTCTGCTCTTTGAGATACAAAAGCAGCCATCTCCTGAAAGTCCGGAATGAAGAACACATCCTTTTCCGGGTGCATTTCTTTGATCTTGTCCGCCAAAGATTCCGCGCTGATCTGGTAGATATTCTTCTCCCGCGCTGCGTAGATCTCTGCCAGAACCACCGCATCGGCAGCGCTGAGCGCTTCGGCAAACTCATTGAAAAGCGCTCTTGTCCGCGTATAGGTATGAGGCTGAAACAGGCACCACAACCGCCGGTGGGGCACGTTTTGCGCTGCGGCCAGCGTGGCCCGTATCTCCGTGGGATGATGGGCATAGTCGTCCACGACGGTCACGCCGCCGGAGGTGATGCCTTGAACGTCGAACCGGCGCCGCGTTCCCGTAAAAGTTTGAAGCGTTTCTTTCATATGCACCGGGGACACGCCCAGTTCGCAGCAGGTCGCAATGGCGGCAAGACTGTTGGCAACATTGTGCTCTCCGGGTACCGCCAGTTGGAGTGTATCCTGAAAAATGCCGTTCTGATACAGATCATAGGCCGGACAGCCTTTGCTGTCGAATCGGATATTTTTCGCGCAGAAGTCACTGGTCTCGTTAAAGCCGAAGCGGACCACCTTGCAGGGAAGGTCATGAACGGCCGCTTTGACAAACGGATTGGCGTCGAAAGCCACGACGGTCCCTTCCTGCGGCACCAGCTCGGCGAAGGCCGTGAAAGAATCGGCGATGTGCTCAATGTCGCGAAAGTAGTCCAGGTGGTCCGAGTCGATGTTCAATATGACCTCGATCCGGGGCTTCAGGCTCAAGAAGCTGTCCATGTATTCACAGGCTTCCGTCACGAAGTACGCGCTGTTGCCCACTTTCACATTGCCCTTCAACTCGCTCAGGATGCCGCCCACAAGGATCGTGGGAGACAAGCCGGCGTTTTCGAGGATCAGGGAGATCATCGACGTGGTGGTCGTCTTTCCGTGGGTCCCGGATACGGCCACCGAAAGCGCATAGTCGGCCATGACGGCGCCCAGGGCTTCCGCCCGGCTCATCACGGCAATCCCTCTTTCTTTTGCGGCAGTCCATTCCGGATTTTCAGCGGATACCGCTGCGGAGTAAATCAGCAGATCCGTATCCTTCAGATTGGAAGCGTCATGACGGATATACACCTGCGCGCCCAGAGATTCCAAATGCTTCGTCACGTCGCTTTCCTTGATGTCCGAGCCGGACACGGCGTAGCCCCGGCTCAATAGGATCTCGGCGATGGCCGACAGGCCGATGCCGCCGATGCCGACGCAATGGATGTGTTTGTATGAATTCAGGTTCATTCTGCTTCCTTCTACTTCAATGTATGCATAACGGTATCGGACATGGCTTCGGGGGCAACGGTACGCGTGTGCCGGACCGGACGTTCTTTCAAGTTTTGCAGGCCTGCGGGGACGGGCACGCCCGTCTTTTCCGCCAGCTGCAGGATGGCGGAAAATTCATCCTCCGCCACGGGCAGGCCCAGAGCCCGGCTTACGCTGCCCGCAAACTTGTAGGGGCTGGCCGTGGCGGTGATGACCGCAGGCGTATCGTCCCCCGTTTCCGCCAAATAGTCCTGATAGACTTTGTATGCGGCCGCCGTGTGGGTATCCATCAGATAGCCCTGCTCCCGGTAAAAGGACCCGATGGCCGCCTCGATCTCTTCTTCTGTGGCAAACCCCCCATAGAACCGGTTCAAACCTTCTTTCGTCTTTCCGCCCACCTGATAGCGCTGCTCATTCTGCAGCGCCTGCATCCAGGCATCCACCGCAGCGCCGTCTTCGCCGGAAAGATCGTAGAGCAGCCTTTCCAGATTGCTGGATACGATAATATCCATCGAAGGCGCATTGGTCGTATACAGCGGACGGCGAGCGTCGTACACGCCGGTCCGGAAAAAGTCCGAAAGCACATTGTTGCGGTTGGAAGCACACAGGTAGCGACGGACGGGAACACCCATCTTCTCTGCATAGTATCCGGACAACAAGTTGCCGAAATTGCCCGAAGGCACCACGAGATTCACAGGGTCCCCGGCTTTGACTGCGCCGCTTTCCACCATACGGGCATAGGCCCAGACATAATAAGCGACCTGGGGGAGAAGGCGTCCGATGTTGATGGAATTGGCCGCCGTCAGCTTATATCCCTTCGCCAAAGCCTCCGCCGCAAAATTTTCGTCGTTCAGGATCTGCTTGACACCCCGCTGGGCATCATCGAAATTGCCCTCGATCCCCGCCACATGGGTGTTGCTTCCTTCTGCGGTCCGCATCTGCTGCTTTTGGACCGGGCTGACCCCTTCTTCCGGGAAAAAGACGATCACTTCGGTCCCGGGAACATCTTCAAAGCCTTTCAGTGCCGCAATACCGGTATCCCCGGAAGTGGCAGCCAGAATGGCGATCTTCTTGTCCTCTTTTTCCTTGCGGATCGATGCAGTGAGTAAATAGGGCAGCAAAGACAATGCCATATCTTTAAATGCCGCCGTTTTGCCGTGATAGAGCTCCAGAAAATGGACGTTGCCGGCCCGGACCAGCGGCGCGACCCGGGGATGCTCGAAAGTCTCTCCATAGGCCTTTCCTGTGTACTCTGCCAGCTCTTCCTGCGTAAAATCCGGCAAGAAGCAAGACAGGACAAGCTGTGCCACCTCTTTGTATTCCAGGCTTGCCAACTCCGTCCAGCTTTCTTTCAGTCGGGGAAAGCCCTCGGGCACATACAACCCCCGATCCTCGGCGATTCCTTTGATAATGGCCCGGGTTGCGCCGGTTTTCTCCGCCCGGCCTCTTGTGCTGATATATTTCATACGCGATGGTTCCTTTCGTTTCGGGATGCTTCTTTAATCGAACAGTCCGTGGGCTTCTGCGATCCGTCTGCGCACAGTTTGAGCGCCCATGATCTGCTGGATGGTCCACAGATCCGGAGAACTGGACCGGCCGGTGATCGCAATGCGGATCACGTTGCTCACGTGGCCCACGTGGCCCTTGTACTGTTCGGGATTCTTCTTGTAGTCCTTCGGCTTGACGGCATAGCCCAGATCCGCGGTGATCTGACGGATCTTTCCGAACCAGGTTTCGTTGTCGTCTGCTTCGTCGTAGGACGCCAGATACCTGCGCAGGATCTCCTTGATGTCTCCGGGGCTGCACTCACTGGGGAAGTCATCCCGGATCATAAAGTGCTCGTCGAAGAAGTAGCTGATAAACGCGAAAATCTGCCGGCCGTTGATCAAGTCTTTCCTGGGCTTCGGGCCGCCCCGGTCGATATCGAAGATCTTCAACAGCTTATCGCTGTTGTCCGCCATAAGCCCCGCCAGGCTCGGCTGGTATTCGCCGGCCCATCGGAGCATAAAGGCCAGGATCTCTTCCGCAGTCTTGCGAGCCAACACGTCCTTGGATACGTCGTTGAGCTTGTTCAGATCAAAAAGCGTTCCGGAATTGCTCATCTTATCCGCCGTAAAGTCAAACGCGTCCAACGGCGCCTCGGGATCGGCCAGCCGCCATTCCTCATAATCGGAGTTCAGAATCGTCATCAGGTACTCCCGGACCGCTTCGGGGAAATAGCCTTCCTTTTGATAATATTCCAATGAGAGCTCCGGATCCTTCCGTTTCGAAAGCTTCCGCTTTTGGCCGGTCTCTTCGTCTATTTTCATTAAAACGGTGTTGTGGCAGAAGATTGGATAGTCCCAGCCCAGCGCGTCGAAAAGCTGGACGTGGATCGGCAGCGAAGAGATCCATTCCTCGCCCCGCACCACATGAGTCGTCCGCATCAGATGGTCGTCCACCACGTGGGCAAAGTGATAGGTCGGCAAACCGGATTTTTTCAAAATGACCACATCCTGCTGATTTTCGGGCATGGACATCTCGCCGCGGATGGCGTCGGTCACAGTGAAATACTTCTCCGGACTGCCCTCGGAGCGAAACCGGACCACAAATTCCTGACCGTCGCCCAGCCTTTCCACCACATCCTCGAAGCTCAGATCCCGGTGACGGGCATAGGGTCCGTAGATCCCCGGATTCAACTTGTCCCGTTCCTGGAGGCTGCGGATCTCCTCGATCTCCTCCTCGCTCATAAAGCAGGGATACGCCTTCCCCTCGGAGATCAAATGCTTCACAAAGCACTGGTAGATCTCTCCTCGGCGACTCTGATAATACGGACCGTAGTCTCCGACCTCGCCGGAAAAAGAAGCGCCTTCGTCAAAATCGATCCCGAAGTAGTGCAGCGCCGAAAGCAGCGCCGGCACAGCGCCTTCCACTTCCCTTTTTTCATCCGTATCTTCGATACGCAGGAAGCATACGCCCCCGCTGCGGTGGGCCAGCCTTTCGTCCGCCAGCGCGCCGTACAGATTGCCCAGATGGATAAAGCCCGTGGGGCTCGGACCCAGCCGGGTCACCTTGGCGCCGGCAGGCAGATCCCGGGCCGGATAAAGAGCTTCGTATTCCTCCGGTGTCTTCTTACTATTGGGGAAAAGCAAATTTGCTAATTTCGTGTGATCCATGGTATCGACCTTTCTGTTTATGATGTCCCGTACATTTTACCAAAAAAAACCCGCCTTGTAACGGAAAATAGTCATGGACAAGGACATTATTTGTTTGTATAATGTAAAATGTTCAAAAACATATGCGTCTCCTTGGTCAAGTGGTCAAGACGTCGCCCTCTCACGGCGGAATCAGGGGTTCGACTCCCCTAGGAGATACCA